>JAKSIE010000003.1 GCA_024398995.1 Fibrobacter sp. | reverse complement strand
CCACCACCTTCTGGGCAACTTCGTCGCCTGCGGCAGCCATTTCGGCAGTAAGCTGGGCCAGTTCCTTTACAGATTCAAAATCCATTTCAGAAGAAGCGGGGAAACCCACTTCGGCACCCTGCACACCCAGCTTCAACAACTGGAGGTACACATCCTTCTTCTGGGCATTGTTCCAGGGCTTGGGCAAAGCCTGGTTTCCGTCACGCAGAGTGACGTCATAAAAGAACGGTTTTCTTGCCTGGTCGGCACAATCCATCATACAGTTCATTTTTATCTCCTGCCGGCATCCACACGCCGCAAGCCTTAATTTTACGCATCAAAGATAAAAAAATTGACCATAAAAAAAGAACCCGCATCGTTGTGGAAGCGGGCCTTTTATTGGTTAAAATCTTTGTAGCGTAGATAATAGCCTAGAACCTCGCCTCAGTATCACGAAGAGCGATGCAAAGTAGAAGTCGAAGGTCTAGAATCTTTTTCATGTTTAGGAATATACAAACAATCTTTCGAATTGGCAAGATGGATTTTCAAGCCAGCAAAATTCATTTATTATCTTTAAATTCATGATCGAATCTATTCATTCCGTAATTTCCAATATCAGCAATTTTCTGTACCAGCCCTTTATCGTGCCTCTATTCTTAGTGGCAGCGGGTCTGTACTTCTCCATCCGAATGAAGTTCCCCCAGATACGCCTTTTCAAGGAAACCATTCGCGTTACCAAGGAAAAGCCCATGGAGGGCAGCGGCATTTCCTCCTTCGGAGCTTTAATGGTCTCTACCGCCTCTCGTGTAGGTACCGGCAACATTGTGGGCGTTTCCTCTGCAATTTGCTTGGGTGGTCCCGGAGCTGTTTTCTGGATGTGGCTTATCGCTATTTTTGGAGCATCTTCAGCCTTCGTTGAATCGACACTTGCTCAGATCTACAAGCGTGAAGACTTGGTTACCGGTCATTCTTACGGTGGTCCTTCCTACTACATCCAGACAGCACTGAAATGCCGTTGGTTGGGCATTATCTTCTCCGTATTCGTTTTACTGACCTACGTCATCGGATACAACCTTCTGGCCTCCTACAACATTCAAACCTCTCTTTCCAGCTATAGTTTCTACAGCGAAGGAACAACCCCGGCAATCGTAGGCATTCTTCTCGCCATATTGTTCGCTGCCTGCGTTTTTGGTGGAGCAAAACGACTCACCAAAATCACAAGCTACTTGGTTCCCATCATGGGCGTCATCTACGTGTTGGTCGCCATCGGTGTTATTCTCTACAACTTCACCAACATTCCTTCTATGTTCGCCTTGATTTTCAAGGACGCCTTTTCCTTTGAAGCTGGAGCAGGTGGTTTCGCCGGAAGCTGCATTATGTATGGTATTAAGCGCGGTTTGTACTCTAACGAAGCAGGTATGGGTTCCGCACCCAACGCCGCCGCCAGCGCCAGCGTTAGCCACCCCGTAAAGCAAGGCCTGGTCCAATCCTTCTCTGTCTTTATTGACACCTTGGTCATTTGCACCGCCACAGCACTTATGTGTCTTTCCACCAGCGTATCCCCCAACGGAGATCTTTCCGGTATTCCTTACGTTCAGGAATCCCTCCGCAGCGTCCTTGGTGGCATCGGTCCTATTTTCATTACCATTTCCATTGGTCTTTTCGGATTCACCACCTTGATCGGAAACTACTACTACACCGAAGGCTGCCTCCGCTTTATTATGGCCAAGCGTCCGGGTAAAACAGTCATGACCGTTTTCAGAATCATCGCAACAATCATTGTTTTTGTGGGCGCCATTTCCAGTGCAGGTTTCGCCTGGGATTCTGCCGACTTGTGCCAGGCCTTGATGGTTGTGGTAAACATTCCCTGTATCTTGATTCTCTCCCCCATCGCTTTCAAGGCCCTTAAGAATTACACGGACCAGAGAAATGCAGGCAAGGAACCGGTCTACATCGCCAAGGAATGTGGTGTAAAACAGGATACCGATTTCTGGAATAAAGAAGAAGACTAAGCAGGGAATAATGGAACACGAATTCACCATTAGGGGCCGAATCTCCAAGGGGATTGATTTGGGCGCAAAGCTGCAATGGGTAGAGCAGGACTTTGAAAGCCTTGGTCTAAAATTCAATTCCCAGGACAAGTCTAGGTTTACTTTAAAAAGCGAAGATCTTGCCAACGACACACTGGAGCAGGCTTGCATTAATTTGTCCATAATCCTCGGATGCAAGGTAGCCATTTGCAAGGACCACGAAATATACGGCGTAGCCAACGTGTTTAATGGTGGTTCCGATTACGAAGTGGTGGACGAAGATTGCTTTTTGTGGGTTTACGAACGTGGCACATGCTTAGAAAGTGAACACACAAAATTCTTTAACGAAAAATTCGTATCTTTGCCACTATGATTCTTCTTGTGGCAGAAAAACCTTCCGTTGCAAACCAGCATTACAAGCCAATGCTGGAACGTTTGGAAGGTGAAAAGTTCACCCAAGGAGATGGATGCCTTATTGGCCAGAACCATTGCATTACCTGGTGTGTGGGTCACTTGATTACCTTGGCCCCTCTGGACGCCTACCCCGGTTTCGAGGGCGGATGGCGATTGGCAAATCTGCCGCTGCTTCCTGAAAAATTCCGTTTGATGGAAATCGAAAGCACCCGAAAGCAGTTGGCCGTGGTGCGCGATATGATGAGCAAGGCGGACGTTCTGGTGAACGGCGCCGATGCTGGCCGCGAAGGTAACTTGATTTTTGACTTGATCCTGGACTACACTCCGGATTTCAAGAAGAAGCAGGTCAAGCGCCTTTGGGTGAACAGCTATGTGGCCAAGGACCTGGACAAGGCTTGGAAAAACCTAGAAGACGCCACCCAGCGTTTGAATTTAAGCTACGCCGCTCGCCTACGTCAACGTGCCGACTGGATGGTGGGCCTTAACGCCACCCGCGCCTACACACTCACCGCAGGCCGCGGCAAGATGATTTCTGTGGGCCGCGTACAAACACCTACATTGAATTTGATCGTAGAGCGCGACGCCATGGTGGAGCAGTTCAAGGAACTGTACTACTACAGCGTGGTGGGAACCTGGAAAGGCTTTCAGGCTCAGCTTTTGCGTCCGGATAGAGATGCCAAAAAAGGAGATCCTCCCCCTACGGGGACCAGCCACACTAAGGAACAAGTTCCTAAGTGTGTTGCAGCCGGCTCTGAGGCCGGGATGACAATTCCGCTGAAGGTAGCCGTCTTTGAAAAAGAAGAACCTGCCCAGGCTGTGGTGGACAAAAGCTCCCCGCCCGAAGAAGCCGCCATTGCCTCCATCGATGTCCAGCAGAAGAAACAGTTCCCACAAAAGCCCTTCGACCTGACGGAACTGCAAAAGGAAGGCAACAAGCGTTTCAAATACAGCGCCCAGCAGGTGCTGGACTGCGCCCAGAACCTTTACGAAAAGAAGCTCCTCACCTACCCTCGTACGGATTCCGCCTACTTGCCCGACACCATGAAGCAGGAAGCCTACCAGTTGGCCATGCGTTTGGCAAAACCGGAGCAGCAAAAGATCATGCGTCCGGAATCGGAGAACTTCGTTTTCATCAATTCCAGCAAGGTGACGGACCACTTCGCCATTATTCCTACCGGGGAACAGCCCAATGGTCTCCCTGAAATGGAAGAAAACATCTACAACCTGGCCAAGGAACGATTCATTCAGGCATGGCTCAAACCATACGTCTGGAATGAAATGGAAATTCTATTGAGAAGTCCAGATGTCATTGCGAGTCCACAGGGCGAAGCAATCGAAGCAGGCACACCCAGCAGTTCTCAAGAAACCTTCCGTCTCAAGCTGAAGCAAAATGAAGACTTAGGTTTCCGCGCCCTCGTCAAGGAAGAAAAGAAAGCCAAGTCCAAGAAGAAGGGAGATCCCGGCTCGGAGGCCGGGATGACAGATGGAAAGTCCAGCGACGAGAGCGGCAATTCCGATGACATCACCAACATCGTAGAATCCTTCCCCGACTGGAAGCAAGGCGACAAGGCGCCCTTCGACGCCATCGAATTGCAAAAGAAAAAGAAGTCCAAGCCCAAGTACTACACCGAAGCAACGCTCCTTGCCGCCATGAAGACCGCAGGCAAGCAAATCGATAACGAAGAACTGGCCGAAGCCATGAAGGACCGCGGTCTTGGCACCCCGGCAACCCAGGCTGGCATCATCGAGACTCTGAAGAAGCGCGGCTTCATTGAAGCACAGAAAAACAATCTGGTCAGCACCCTGCGAGGCCGCGAAGTCATCGCCCTGATGGACGAAAAAGTCAAGTCCCCGGAAATGACAGGCGAATGGGAATACAAGCTTTCCCTGGTGGAAAAAGGCAACCTGGATCCCAAGGAATTCCGCGACGGCATTGTGGAATACGTCCGCGATCTTTTCGTCCGCCTGCACGAGCAATACGGTAGCCAATTCGAGCGCGAGACCGTAACCGATGCCATACCCTGCCCCAAGTGCAGCCAGCCTATGGAAATTGCCCCCTGGGGTTATGTCTGCAAGAACGTGGAATGCGGATTCAAGGCAGGCCACACTATCGCAGGCCGCACCCTGAGCCACGCCGAAATGACCAAGCTTTTGGCCACAGGCAAAAGCGACATCCTCAGCGGATTCAAGAGCAAGAAAGGCTCCACCTTCAGCGCCACGCTGACTCTCGCAGAAGACGGCAACATCGGATTTGAATTCAATGACGAGCCCCGCAGCGCCACCCCCACGGGCTACAAGTGCCCTAAATGCGGAAAGCAAATTCTTGATTCCGGCAACCGCCTGATTTGCGAAGGTTCCAGCGGCAACTCCGGCGAAGGTTCCAGCGGCGACGCCCCCTCCTGTGACTTTATTTTCTTCAAGACCATCGCCGGCCACATCATGAGCGATGAAGAAATCGCGGAACTTTTCAATAACGGCACCACCCACGTCATCACGGATTTCATTACCAAGAAGGGACAAGCCTTCAGCGCCAAGGTGGTGTGGGATAACGACCACAAGGCAACTTTCGCCTTCGAAAACGATGGTCACTTCCACGGCTCCGAAACCAAGTACAAGTGCCCCATTTGCAAGCACACCCTGGAAGAAAACAAGAATGCCATTTTCTGTACCGGCAGAGGCACCGACCGGGACGAACAAGGCAACCCCTGCGACTGCAAGTTCACACTATTCAAAACCGTAGCCGGCAAGAAACTTCGCGCCACCGACATCAAGGCGTTGCTCACCGGCGAACGCACCGAACTCCTCTCAGGTTTCAAGAGCAAGAAGGGCGACACCTTTGACGCCTTCCTGAAAATGAGTCCCGTAGGCCGCGTAGAATTTGAATTTTTGCGCAGAGATTTTCCCTGCCCCGTTTGTGGAGACCAGCTGCAGTTCCGCCGGGGATCAGATGACCAGGGCAGAAACCTTTCCGCCTACGTATGTCGCAATCCCCATTGCAACTACGGTATTCCCCAGGTATTCTACCAGCGAGAATTCACCGACGAGGAAATCGAAGGCTTACTCAAGAACAAATTCACCCCCGTTCTAGAAGTATTTAAAAAGAACGACACGAAATTCCGTGCCGCTCTTGAAATGCGTGAAGGCGGAAAGCTTGCCTTTAATAAATTGACCGTCGAAGTCATCGAAAAGAAGTAACATTCTCATCCGGCGCTGTCTTAAAACAACGTCTAAAACCAGCGCGGAACTAGCAGCTAATCCAGTCGTTCGCCAAGAATAACGCTAGTATAAGCAACAGAGACTGCGACTGCAGCGAGCACGCTACCCGAAGCAACAATCATCGCCGTAAATACAACCGGAGTGAAAATCATAAGTCCGGCAAACAGAACATCGTTGTGTGCGATGGAAAGAGAAGAAACTGCCTTGGAAGTGATGTTCATAATCTGACGCATATTTTTACCTATTATCCTTTGCCTGAAAGTTCGCGAACCAGTCGTTTACCTCCAAGCTCTCATTGTTACATGAACAAATATAGATCCAAAATAGCGTCAGTTTTTGACAATTTTAAAATTAATTTTTTCCTTCAATTCCTGCCTTTTTATTAAAGGCCTCAGGCGTGGTGAACGTAGGAACAATCTTATGCAAAGCTGCAATTGCCACATCATCCTTATTGCCATTGGCAGCATTGCGAAGATCCCACAACTGATTGATAAACGTGGGCTCTATTTCAATCTGACGCCCGACAAAAATCAGCTTATTCTCGGTTTTTTCAAGACCTTCCTCGTTCATCAGAAGTTCTTCCTTGATTTTTTCACCTGGGCGGAGACCTGTAAACTTAATAGGCACATCCTTATAAGGAATCTTACCATACATACGGATCAGATTTTCAGCCAAAGTCAAAATCTTCACAGGACGGCCCATATCCAGTACAAAGATTTCGCCACCCTTTGCAAAGCTTGCAGCTTCCAAAACAAGGCTCACCGCCTCGGGAATTGTCATAAAGTAACGGATAATATCGGGATGAGTCACCGTAACAGGTTTGCCTTGCTCAATCTGACGTTTGAACAACGGAATCACGGAACCGTTACTGCCAAGTACGTTACCAAATCGGGTTGTTACAAATTCAGTCTTAACATTCTGCTGTTGAGACATATACTGCACGATCATTTCGCAACAGCGTTTCGAAGCACCCATCACATTGGTGGGATTCACTGCCTTATCGGTACTGATCATGACGAACTTACCCACATTATACTGCAATGCCAAAGTCGCCATGTTGAAGGTGCCAATAACATTGTTCTTAATAGCCTCCATGGGATTATTTTCCATAAGAGGTACATGCTTATGGGCAGCAGCATGGAACACTATGTCGGGCTTATAAGTCTTGAAAATTTGGCTCATACGGAAATAGTCGCGAACACTGGCAATAAGCGTAACCAAATTCAGGCTATCACCATATTCCATCACCAGTTCCTGCTGGATTTCGTAGGCATTATTCTCGTAAATATCAACAATAATAATTTGTTTAGGACTGTATTTTGCAATTTGTCGAACCAGTTCGCTGCCGATACTGCCGCCACCGCCAGAAATCATGCAAACCTTGCCGCGAATAAAATTCAGCACGCCAACATTATCAAACTTGATCGCTTCACGGCCAAGCAAGTCTTCCACCTTAATATCGCGAATTTGCCCCATAAAGTTCGTCGATCCATCACCAAGCTTAGACGTATCCAACAAGCTTCCGACAAAGGGCAAAACCTTTATAGGCAATCCAGTTTGGCTACACAAATCAAGAATCACCTGGCGGTCTGCCGCAGGGCAACTGGGAATTGCAAAAACAATCTGTTGTACATTTTCCGCTTTTGCAATGGCAGGAATTTCACTTGTTCCGCCGGCAACAACCACATTATAGAAGAACTTACCCATCTTAGTGCGGTCATCATCGATAAGGCAAACAGGATAAATAGTGCTGCTGGCATCGCGATTATCCTTGTTATGCTTGCTATGAGAAATCTCCCGAAGCAAAATCATAGCTGCATCGCCTGCACCCACAATCATCGTACGCTTGACTTCCGCCTGCATATGGCCGGTTTCAACCAGAGTAATGAAGGCATCCTTAAACAAATACCTAAACATCACAACACCGAAAGCAGCAAATGCCGTATGCAGCAAATAAAATTCCCAGAAAAAGTCACCGCTGATTACGAGAATCAATACGCTACAAATGCCCATGCCAAGCACAACGCCAATAACGCACGTCAGGTAGTCCTTACGGCTAATATAACGCCACAGTTTATTGTAAGCGCCAGCAATCATAAGGCAGCTGAAACAGCAGAAAACACTCACCACAAAAATCATGAACAGGTCAGGTCGACCAATTCGTTCGGCAAAAAGTGGCAGCGGAAAGTTTGCAACAAGTCCGGCTACGGCAACAATAAAAGCGTCAACGACCGCAAGCACACGCTTACGATACCTAAAACTTTTAAATAAAGCCTTAATCCTTTCCATACCAAACTACTCTTTTTTAAACTAGCTACGTTTTTTGTAGCTGTAATATCCGTAGTTGTAATGATACCCTCTGCCCTCACGTTCGCAATGGTTCATCACAAACGCCTTGGGAGAATCGCTCAAACGATCCACCTTGATCATAGCTTCATTAATTTGGTCAATAGAATGGCGGCCATAATGGAGCACAAAGAGGGACAAATCCACCTGGGGCAAAATCAGTTCGGTATCTGCAACCAGATTGATAGGAGGAGTATCCAAAATGATTGCATCAAAACGTTCACGGGCAAGTTTCAGCATTTCCGGGAAACGTTCGCCGTGTAGTAAGTCTGTGGGAGCCATTTTGACGTTGCCAGCTCCAACCACCCACATATTGTCCACGTCGGTCAAAGACACGGCATCATCCAAGGAACACTTACCCGAAAGAATATCTGCAAGGCCATGCTTATGTTTGCTGTAAACCACACCTCGGCGCATATCCGCATCAATTAGCAAAACCTTCTTACCGGCATTTGCAAACAATGCTGCAAGATTTCTAGAAACAAAGGACTTACCAACACCAGCCACCAAGCCAGCCACCATAATTACAGGATGTTCCGTCGGCACAGAAAATTCCACGGAAGCAAACAAGCTACGAAGAGCTTCGCTGGCGGGATCCTCTGGGAACTGGCAAACCAGGGGAAGTTTTCCTCTACGGTAGGCAGAGCCCATACGATAAGCTTTCTTTAGTTCGCGATTGCCAGATTCCGGAATCTTGGCATAAACGCTAACACCAGTTTCTCGCTCAATTTCCAGAGCATTGCGAACACCATTCTTCAGCAGACGAATCAGGAACACAAGAAGGACGCCAATCATCAACGAAGCGGCTATACTGCACAGCAAAATACGGAAAGAACGAGGCTTTACTTTATCTGCATCCTCAACCGCATAGTCCACCACACGAACCGTACCCACTTCACCAGCGCGAACCACGCGCAACTGCTGAATGTTGTTGAGCATAGAAGTGTACTGGGCGTTGTTCACAGCTACTTCTTCCTGCAAGCTCAAAACTTCCTGCTGAGTCAACGGCATCTTAGAAGCAGAAGTCTTCAGTTTAGCCAGTTCACCACGAATCCTAGCCTGCTGCTTTACGATAGTTTGCACAGCAGGATGCTCGTTCTTGAAAAGTCGAGCCGCCTCCTGACGTTTTTGTTCCAAGAGCAACAACTGATTGTTCAAGTCCTGTTCTTTCTTAAGCAGAGCCTGAGTTTCTCCGGACATGTCCACGGAACCGATGCGATGGCGATAGTCCGCAAGTTTCTTTTCAGAGGAATCCAATTTTGCCTTAACACCTGGCAGCTGGTTTTCCAGGAACTGCAACGTCTTTTCCGCTTCGGCGCTACGCATTTCAATATTCTGGCGTAGGTAGACATTCACGACCGTATTCAAAACGGACATGGCACGATCTGGATAGCGGTGATGGTACTTGATACCAATAACGCCAGTCTGCTTACCACGTTCAGCCACCTTCAACTGGCCAGCCAGCATTCGAGCAGCCTTCAGAGGAGTAGTCTGCCCGATCTTAAATGTCTGACCAGGCTTACCCTTAAGCAGGCTAACCTCGATAGAAATGGAGTCACCATCGTAAGCCGCAGAAATTTCCTTCCCCACGGTTCCAACCAGAACAGAGTTCTCTTCGGCATCAAAGACTTCATAGGTGGAATCATTCACGATTCGTGCAGACCAGCCACCACGATGTTCCAGGGGCAAGGACATACTGGAAATATCCATACGTCCTTCGCGATGACGCAAGCGGTTCATAAAACCAACAGGGACTGCATGATAGCACAATCCCTCTGCATCTACTACGTAGCTTAGAACCTTTCGGCTCTTGATCATTTCGATTTCAGCATCAGCAGGGCTTGCCATATCAAGCAACATGCCCATTTCGCCACCCATGGCCTTACCAGCCTTGTTTCCCTTCAAATCTAATTTGAGCAAGGCATCGCTAGCATACACCGGACGGGCCCAATTGCCCATGAAAACGCCAACAGCAGCACCTACCAAAACAAACAACAAAAGCAACCAGCGTTTTTTCCACAGGAGATCGAAAGCATCGATCAAGGTTATGGAATCGCTGGGCTTGACGTTTTGCAACGCCGCCAAGTTGATCGTAGTAGAAGCAGTCTGGGAAGCGTTATTTTCTTTCATTTAGGCCTGACGATCGTTTCCGTTGTGAATGAACAAACCAAATTCGTCATCGGATTCTTTGAAGTCATCAATATCATCGCAACTAGAGCAGCTGAGAAGCTTAGTCTTGAACTTCATATCAACAAGAGTCATCTTGGGAGCTTCATATTCTTTCTTGAACATTTGGACCTCTACTTGATGATAACCTTAATACCGTTGTTGTAATAAATACCCTTGGTAGTGGGCTTACGATAAAGCTTGCGACCACTCAAGTCAACCCAGTTGTCCTTCAGCATTTCGCCGGTACGAGCATTCATAGTACCAAAATGAACTGACTGAACGCCAGAGGAATCGCCATTCAAAATGCGAACTTCCAAGGTATCCGGGATATCTTCCTCCGCATCAATGGAGGAAAGTGCACCAAAGGCGGCCTTGGCCAGAACATTGTTTGTCTTGACACACTTCAGGTAGGCGCGCATGGGGCGAATCTTGATGCCAGCCTTTCCCTTCACGAATTCACCGGCCTTGATGTCGTTAATGTCGTTAGCAGCAAAGCCAAACACGCGGCCCAGCTCGGCATCGCCTTCATTCCACTGCTTGTAGTCGTAGGTACCCACAAAGTTCCAGCTACCGTACTTGTCAGAATACTCCACCTGTCTAGAGTTAGTGGTCGAGTTAAGCGTGGCAACATTGCCGTAGCCCAGATCCAGGCCATAACCATCAGCAACATCCTTCTGCGGAATAATCAAGTAGGGAATGTTCGCATAAAGCGTGTCAGAGAACGGATGGTCAATATAAACAACCCAAGGAGCGCGGCTGTACTCATTTCCATCCCAGTCCTTAGTGACTCTTACATACTCGAAAAGGTGGAATGTGTTCTGTTCAAAAGCCCAAGTATTTGTTTGAAACGGGAACATAACCGAAACAGTTACGCCAGCTTTGAAGTTTCGCTTGTAATAGATAGAGTCTACTACGACATCTTCAGGAATGTTCAAAGATTCCACAGATTCTGCATCAATAATTGCGACCCTTTTCCCGTCAATTTCATCAACAGTCACAGGACCGTAAGTTGTAGCAGCATTTACGGAAGCCATAGAGGCAAAGGCAGCTAAACTAATAAATTTAAACATGTTTTTCATAAAAAACCTGATTTAAAAACTTTTTTACAAAAAATAGCTTTTCAAAAGACCCTTTGCAAGGAATGTTTTACGTTCTACACCCAAATTTAGGTGTATTTTACATCCTATATTGTGGTGGCTATAGAAAAGGAGGCTCTAGCACAATGTCGGAAACTAACTGCAATACGCAACACCTCAATTTTAAAGGCAAGCGCATTTTGCTGGCAGAAGACAACGACCTAAGCGCAGAAGTCGCCATCGCGATTCTAAACGACGCAGGCATAGAAGTTTCACGAGTCGTAAACGGCAAGGAATGTGTAAAAGCCTTGGCTGAAGCAGACCCAGGTAAGTTTGACGCCATTTTCATGGACATTCTGATGCCGGAAATGGACGGTTACTGCGCATCCCGTGAAATTCGCGCCATGGGAGACCCTCAAAAGTCAGAAATTCCCATAATCGCCATGACATCAAAAACATTCGATGAAGACCGCTGGAATTGCCTCGTGGCAGGCATGAACGCCCACTTGGCAAAACCAATTGACCCTAAGGAATTATTCAACACACTCGGCGAATTTATTTAAAAAAGAAATCCTGGCATTAGACCAGGATTTTTTATCGCTTACCAAGAGCCAGACGACGTTGCTTAATACGACGAGGGATAAGTTTAACGGTATCTCTCCAATAGAAAAGCTCTCGCCACAATGCTTCTGTCGCATCAAAAGGCAACAACCTAAAGAACCTCACACGATCCTTGAACCAACGATTAATAACAGGCTGTATGTAATCCTCCGCGTACCAGCCAAAGTTACCACCTTCGAGAACAATTTTAAGAAGGAATTTACCACGTCGTTCATCTGGTGCGCAAAGCATCCTCCCCTCATCAAGCGCAAGAATCTCACGGAGAACATACATCAAGGCACCGGCAATCTTATCTTGACCACAATCTCTTAATTTATTTGCAACCTGAGACCGTTCTTCTTTCGTTGAATGTTGCAGTAGCTGATGATAATCGATTAACTGACGAAGTCCAATGCCTCCCTTGAACAAATGCTGCTTGATGTGGGAAACCTGCATCATCAAAGCATAGACCATTGATGGAACATTGAAGCCTCCAGCCGTCGCATAGGATTTCTGGGTTTCACCAGAAAGGAAGCTTTGCAAAGCGTCATTTTTTCGAGGCGAATAAGCATCCGTCGCAACAAAATGAACTTCAACTTCTATATCATCCCACGTAAAGGACGCATGATGGGAACTCAACGGGAAATTGTCAGCAAGACATGCATCATGAATCTTACTTATAACAAATTCTTTCCCACCAGCAATAAAGAAATCTATATCGCCAGGATATCGAAATTGAGCTTCGGGATAATACCGAGCGTTTGCTGGTCCTTTTAACACAACCGGCTTGCAACCAACTAGATTGAATCTTTCAGTCAACGCAGAGGCTACGGCATCCACCTTTTCATTCTGTCCGCGAATACTCTCAGCGTCAATGGTCCAACGAAGCGCAAGATTTTGTGGCGGTTTGAATCCATCCGGCATTTTTTGCATGCCGCAGTAGAACACCCCCGCCAAGCACTGCTCCTTCGCGAACCTAAACAATTCCACCCATTCTTCGTGAGTCAAGACACGACTCGCCCCCTCAAACTCTTGAGAGAGTCCAAGACTGTAACGAAGGAATGCGAACGGGAGGGTGTGGGACATAACTAACGATCTAAGAATATTTTTTTGAATTTTAGCAAAACAATCTTATACAAGGGTAAACTTACACAGTACTTCTTTACAAGTTCTTCCATAGAAAGTTTATCTAAATCTGCAGAGAATTCGTAGCGTCTAAAATGTTCCTTGCTGGAACGAACGATGCATGGATTTCCAGCAACGGCGCATTCTAAAGATGAATCGCATTGCACAACTTGATCAGAAACCTGAGCAAACAAGTTTTCACCACGTTTGGTATTCAAAAGAACGACCGATGTACCCTTGTCATCATCCATATCTGGATGAACATCGGCAATATTCCAATAGTCTCCCAGGGTAATGTCGGCAATGCGAGGCAACTTACCATAATGGCAATTCGCACAGGATTTATTCAAGGCGCAGTTATGCAAAAATATCTGCATATATCTATCATGATCTAAATCATTGCTGCGTATTTCTCTTGACGAGAAAACGTTCTTAAGAGAAAATTTCCGCCATCCTAATTGTTTATCCCTAAAATAGGATTGAACCACGTTTGATTTTTCAGTCGACTGAATTTCTTCTACATATTTTTGCCAAACCTTAACACTCGGCGTTCCATGGCAAACAATGTCAACCGTTATCAAATTTTCAAAATGATTTTTTCCTAGTACAGCATACAAAGCGGCAACTTGGCAGGGCGTTCCGGAAAAAAGAACTTTCCGTCCATCACGAAGCAAAATGCGAACCTGCTTGTAAATCAAGCCGGCATCTGCCTGAACATATTTCGATCCACGAAGTTTTACCAAATCAATTTTATTGTCAACAACAACATGACCAAAATGAGTTGGACTTAACTGAGCGACACCAACGACAACACCGCCTTCATCGAGAATCAGTTCTGCTAGAACGGTAAAAATTCCACCGCTTGACGAAGCTAGTCTAACTTCTTCGTTTTTTGCAAATGCTGCAATAGTTTTCGGTGTACTAGAACAATCGTTAGGATTTACAACATCATTAAGCCAAGGGCAAATTCTTTCACAGGTTCCACATTTGGAACAAATATCAGAATCAATGGCCGGCTTGTAAAAACCTTCTTGATCCAATTGCATTGTTATCGCACCACGAGGGCAAGCATTTGCACAGGCACCACAAGAAGAACAGATTGCAGAAAGCTTTGGCATAATTACTTCCTAATCAGTTTTCGTACAGGATTCAGCACTAGGTCTCGTTCAAATTTATTCATCGAGAGCATAAAGAACAGCGGCAAATACACCACTAGATAGGCAAAAATTCCAACACCCAGAGAAATCCAATTATCTGTTGCAAAATGTTGCAAAGCAAAATATCCACCAATAGTCAAGGCTGCCGGAACAATGGACATCTTTGCAATTTCACCCCAGAATTTAACGATGTTGATTTTCTGCTTAACCTGGTAGTAAACATTCATCACGATAATCTGGCCGAGAACCAACGCACCAGCAATGGCGCAAGCGCAGCCAATGCCTCCATAGTACTTCGCCAACGGAATCTGCAAGCCAAGACTAATCATTGCAATTACAAAATACAATATGCAACGAAACCTCATCTGGTTTCTAGCCTGTAAAATTGTAATGCCCAAATTTTGGATAAGGGGGATTGTCAACGGGACAAAGAAAATCATCGCAATGATGTAGGATTCTTCATACCCACTTCCAGCCCACAACTGAATAAACTGCTTTCCGAACAAGAAAAATCCTGAGAGGATCAAAACCATTATGCAATACTGGATTCGTCCCGTTTTGATAAACAAATCAGAAATGGCCTTGCCATCAGAATCATTTACAGTCATTGCGGTCACTTTCGGCAAAAAAACACCACTAATAGCCGTAGAGAAGTTCATATACATTGTTTCAAACTGGATTGCAACCGCAAACACAGCAACAGCGGCAGTTCCTACAAAAGCACCCAGTACAAATTGACCTGTACTCCAATAAACACGATCCATGATTGCATTCAAGAAAATCCAAAAAGAGTAAATGGATACTTCTTTCAAAAAATCCCACTTGAAGCCACCAAATTTCAGTTTCACATCAAGACAACTCTTACAATACAAATAATTAAGTGCGAGGGTCAAAACGTTAAAAATAGTCGCGACAACAACCATGGCTATAGCCTTGTATCCAAGACACAACAAAACAATCATTGTTGCCGTATTCAAGATGATACGCACAATGTTCACAACTTTTTGAAACACAAATTGTTCGTAAGCTGTAATAACAGAGGCAAATAAACTGAACGGGAATGTAACGGCAAGATTTGCAACCATCAACGCAAGAATCACTTTCGTTCGTGAAAGTTCAGAAACAGTCATTGAGGCGTCAAATAATTTCCCTGCATTTAAATAAAGGACTCCGCCAGCAACCAAAACAACAAATCCAATTAGACAATAAAGCAGAAAGAACATTCCAAACATTCTGTGTTGTTCTTCCTGTTTTCCTTCTGCACGGTATTTCGCCGTATAGCGAACAATGGCGTTTCCGAAACCCAAATCAAGAACAGTCAAATACGCAACAATCGACGCCGCAATGGAATACAGCCCATACTCAGACTTGCCCATCATGCGCAGCATAAACGGAGTATAAACCAGCCCCACCAAATTCTGGAGGGCTAGAACAACATAGGAAAGCAGCGCACCTATTTTTAACTGAGACTTGGGCATTTACGATTCCAAAGCGTTCTTCAACCAATTCAGGGAGAACTCACGCATTTCCTCTAATTTTCCTGAATTATACAAATTCAGCAATGATTCAAATCGCGTTGCACCACGAGTTTCGTTGTAAATGCATTTAAATTCTTTCCCAAAGATGATAGAGAACACCGTTCCGTGGAAGGAATCTGTTACCACATAGGAGGCATCTCGGAACATAGCAAGCCATTCAGGGATGGAAATAGAGGCGTTTGCATCTGCTGCAAAATACTTGACTTCAAGATTTTTTTCTTTTGCAACGCTCTCGTATATAGCTTTAACGGAATCGTTTAAGTTTAGCACATAGACTGCCATAAAATGGCTGCTATTTACAGGCACCTCTTGGCACAGTTTCAAATAATCTTCTTTTCTCAATAAAAGCGTTGGATCCAAAACCCATGTTGCATTAACGCCTAGATGTTCCTTACACAATTTTACGCCAGATTCTTCGCGAACACTGATAGCATTAAATTTCCTTGCAAGGGCAGAACAAGCATTCGTTTGTTCTAGGGAATATTCCCATTCATCTACGCCAAACGACGCAGCGTAAGAAATGCGTTTAACGGGAAGATTGTTTACAAATCTAAGAAACATATCTTCTAAAAAATAATTGTATTTGGGTCGCCATACTTGATCGCTCCCCACAAGGACAACATCAGCATTACAATCTTCTACACTTTTCGTTTCATATTTCTTCACACGCTTTGTCAAAGAAATATTTTCTTTGACAAAGATGTCCATAGAACGCGCTCTTTTTTGATAGCGTGGTATAGAAAGAGCTTTTATCTTTTTCCCCAAAAAAACTTTCATGATAGAATATAA
This sequence comes from Fibrobacter sp., assembly GCA_024398995.1. Taxonomy (GTDB): domain Bacteria; phylum Fibrobacterota; class Fibrobacteria; order Fibrobacterales; family Fibrobacteraceae; genus Fibrobacter. The sequence continues at coordinate 91,334 of JAKSIE010000003.1, read as the reverse complement.
AATTCTTCTAGGAAGGACTTTTATCAACGATTCATAATGATTCTTTTGCCTAAAATCGAACGTAATCGGCTCATGCCCTAATTGTTTCAAAATACGCTGTAATGCATAATTCTGGAGAATCCCGCCATAATTATTCAATAGAGCCTGAGTAACAATCGTGATCTTCATTTTTTTCTTCTTTTTAAGAACCTAAATACACCCATCAAAAAATGTAAATGATTTCGATAAAGAAAACTAACCACAGCAGAAGCCTTTGTATACTCCCTATATCCATTCCTTCTCAATTCTCGAATCTTTTTTTTCACACTTTCCAGAGTGATACCGTTTTCTTCTAATTTTTTAGAATCGATAAAATAATACAATGCGACTAAATAATCCTTATAAATATACTTATTACACAGATATTCTAATTTTTCATCTACAGGATTTCTATTCAATAAACGTTGTATAAAAATGTTGCTTATTTCAAGGCGTTTCAGCACATTTAGCTGAGATGCAGATTGATTTACGATTGTGTAATGATAATACGGATTATTTGCAAGAAGCATCCTTTTACGTCGCGAATGCAGAAAATATTCAAAAACAAAAAGATTATCTTCAGCGTATTTTAAATTTTCGTCAAAATAGTATTTAAGAGATTCAAATCGAAACAACCCCCAAATATTTGCAAACCACTGCAGGTCAGTTACATTCTCGTATGTAACAAGCGCATTTCCATTTTTATCAAAATTGATTGCATACGTACATTTTTTTCCACCCCGATCCCAACTCAGCCGAACAAGATCCACATCATTCTCAATCAGTTTCTGGACCATTAATTCTATGTAATTTTTTTCAACAGTATCATCACCATCAACAAAAGAAAAAAATTCACCTGTTGCAATATTTAAGCCAAGATTTCTTGCACGTGAAACACCCCTATTTTCTTGATGAATAACTTTTATGCGATTATCTTTTTTTGCGTATTCATCACAAATTTTCGAAGAGTTATCTACAGATCCATCGTCAATAAGGATAACTTCTATTTTTGCATATGTTTGTGCAAGCAAGCTATTTAAACAATTGTTTAAATAGCTTTCAACATTATAAACAGGTACTATTATCGAAACTAAACCTTTAATCATTGAAAGTTCTCCTTCAGAGATTTTTCAAAGTTTTGTTCAAGATTTAATACAGTTTCTCGATAAACATTAAAATCACAATTTTTTTTGTCATAATCAGCCAAAATTTCTCTTATTTTTTTTACTATTTGTTCTTTTTGATTTTGATAATCAGCAAATTTATATTCATCGGGAATGGGAACATCTCCATAAAAATTGGAAGCTCCCCTGCGCCCTGTAATTATCGAACACCCAAACAAAACTGCTTCTTTTGGAATCCTTTCTGCTCCAGGGAAAGGACCGAAATCGACATATAATTTTGCTTTTTTATATTTTTCAATAAGTTGTTCTTGAGAAAGTCCTATAAGTGGTTCAAAAGTTAAATCGGAAGCGAATGCAGCTAGTTGTTGGACGAAGGCTTCGCATTTCTTAGGATTGTATAAAATAATATCACTTCGTTTTGACAAACTTAATGAAGTCTTGTCTTTATAATATTTTTCAAGAAAGTGTTTACTAATAGGTTCTATGCAAAGAGAAACCTTTTTTGAGGATTTTCTTGAAACAAAATCATAGGCATAGTGAGAAGCACAAATATGATCTACATTTGTAAATTCATGTTCAAAAGAATATGTCTTTGCTTGAATCGTTTTAACAATGGCCTCACTAAAACGATTTCTGTAATAATCCCAATTAACAACAACTCTTGCAGGTAACGTAGCGAAGTAGTAAAGTTTCCAAAAAAAGCTGCTTCTATTGATATTGTTGTCAACGCTAAGCCACCAAATAAAAACCTTTGCATTTTTAAATAGTTTTAACTTGGTTACCGCACTTTCTGGTAGAATTACAATAGCATCCGAAGAATCTACTACCAAATTTTCAGTCAAAAAACTAGAAACGTAAATTTTGTAAGGTTCCGGAACAGAATAATGATGTTTTGAAGAAAACGCAAAATACACAATTTCTGCATTAAGGCCAGATTTATTTAAATAAAAAACCATTTGATGAAGAGCATCGGGGCCACCAGTAATGGAATCATTGGGACAAAAAACAAAAACTTTTTTAGCCATGACAAGACTCCATATCATTTTCTTTATGTATAGTTATTTGAATGGTTTCTTTTTGTGGGAACGCACGAGCAAGGAAATAGCCTAAAGAAATAGAATATATTCCAGAAGAAGTAACCATTTCTGCAGTAACAGGCAGATAGTACATGGAAAACAAAGTCTTACCCAAACCAATAAAGACGAGCAACCCTAAACCAACAAAACAATCATAATTTCGCCTCGATTTAAACCAAGTATAAATAAAGCATAACCAGTAAAAAATGTATAAACACAATCCAAAAATACCTTGTTCTAGCAAAATTGCAATCCAGTCATTGTGAACGAAAGTTTCATTCATTGACAGAGTCCCTTGGGCTCCAATTCCAAAAGCAAATTGTCTTAAATTTGTTGCATTTGAAAAATATTCAAGTACTCTTTGAGAATGTTCTTCTCTGCGACTTGTATTTCCTTCCATAGTTTGTTCTACACGCATTGCAAAATAAGGGCTTGATTCAATTTGATGATTTATAAATATGTACATACCCCCCAAAAAAACAGCAGTTATCAAAGCTATGGCTATTTTCTTTTTTAGAGAGCTTTGTGCAAACATGCTAAAAATCAATATAATAGATGATACTCCACCTATAAGCACGGGGCCTCTTTTTGCGCCTAATACGCAATAAACAAACATAACACAAAGAAGAATAAACTGTATAATTCTGTATTTTTTAAACAAGAGTACAAGAGGAATAATTCCTAAAAATGAATATACACAAGTAATCGTAAATTCATCTTGTGTCGAGTTTAACAGTTTCGCTTGCATCATTTGAAATTTCAATGATCCATAGTAAGCATAAATACAAGCAAATAGAAAAATTCCAAATATTATTTTCATGTCACGTTCTTTAATCCATCCTCTAGATGTAAAAACATACATTGGAACAGAAGAAAGTAAAGACGACATTAGCCAAAGTAAGTAATGATGTTTATCTACATATTGAGCGGAGGCCTGCCAATACACATCATCTCCTAGGATAACGAGATATAGGCCATATAGCATCAATACTAGAACAAACAAAAACAAGCCCTTGAAATAGAGGGGTAATTCTTTATTTGTTATGGATACGAAAGAATAATATAACCCTACACCAGAGAAATAAAATAGTAGAGAAACGTAAATAATATTTGCAAAAAATACATACGGCAGGAATGCTAACGCAATCCAGCAAAACACATATAAATATGGAGACAATCGATATAACGGCATATTTATTTTAATGCTTTTTTATTTTCTTTTATAAAAGTCCCAATTTTTTCTCTGTATTTTTCACTTTTCAATGACAATAAACACCAAACAATAATATTTTGTAACGAGATTAACTTACATATAAATGGGGTCAATTTTGCATAATTCTTTAGAACATACAAAACGGACGACCATCTATAGAATCTTGTAAACAAGAGTCTATCAGAGCTACTCTTTTTTGTGGAAGCCCCTTCATTATGGACAATTTTCGCTTTTGCAGCAATCATAGCCTTTTTAGAAAAATTCTTTAGTGAGTAAGCGAGTATATCTTCTTCATAGTACATAAATATGCGGTCGTCTAAACACTGAGCTTTTCTGATAAAATTTGCGGACATTCCAAAACAACAACCAGAGACCATGCCATCAAAAGAAAAATCTTTTTCGGCAGAAAACTTATAATATCGTAGTTTTTCATTCAGACCGGGAAACAAAATTTCAAAACTGCGCTGACTGGTTAAATAAGTTGCTAACGAAATGCCTTTTCTTGCATACTGAACATATTTCTTTTCAGGACTAAAAATAGACGGACCAACTATGGCAACATCATCACTAGTCTCAAATGCATCCTGCATGTAAGAAAATGCATCATTTAGCAAAATTATATCGCTGTTTAAAAGATATATATATTCAAACCCATCATTTAGCGCTGCCTGAATACCAATATTATTTCCACCAGAAAAACCTAAATTCTTTTCAGAAATTAAGACAGACACATCTTCGTTATTTTCATATTTAATTTTTAGTTCATCGCCAGATTTATCCGGAGAAGCGTTGTCAACAATAAAAATTTTATATGAATCTCTAGCTGTATACTTTCGAATAGAATCTATACAGGTAACAGAATCTTCAAATGTATTATAGTTTAGTATGACAACAGCAAACTTTTTCACAATAAAAACCCATTTAAACCATTAGCTACTAAATATCGTTATTTTAAATTCACAAACAAATCGCTCATTGCATTTTGAGGTAAAAACTGATTCGCCTTGGCAATGCAATTTTGTTTCATTGTACCCAAAATTTCTGGCGAGGAAATTATTTTTTTCAGTACTTTACACAAACTCTCTTCAGATCCAAAATCATAACCAAGCCCGGTAACACCCTCATCAATTATATCAGAAAAACTAGCCCATTGACTTGATATTACCGGGACCCCTGCAGCATAAGCATCTATAATCGTACCAGGAATTCCTTCCGTAAAGAAAAGTGTTGGAAAAAGTAGCGCAGAATAACCCTTCAGAGCATCAACACTCTTATCAAATGCAACCACTCCTTTGTAGGCTATGTTTTTTGGAAATATTTGTTGAAGCGATTCAAACCATTCTTCTTCATTCTTTTCAATTTGCCCATAGATATCTAAACAGCAGGATTCTTCTCCATAAATCTCATTCATTTTTTTGATAGAGGAAACGGCGTGTTCAATTCCTTTTTGTTTCATCACCCGTGAAAAAATGCAGAAACGAATCGGTTTTTGAATATTCGTATTCAACATCTCCAGTTCAACAATAGACAGCGGCTTGCAATTTACCATTACACAAACATTAGAAAACGAAAGATTTTCCAATGTTTTTTTCATAACTGTAGTTTCTACATAAATGTGGTTGAATTGCCTTAGGCAGAATGTCAAAAATTTACGTTTTTCAATAAGCGAAGGCATCCACCCGCCGATAACCACATAGTGAATTTTTTTCAAAAAAAACAAATTCATTACATAAAGCATAGGGGCTATTATACGAAGGCCATTTTGAGCAGGCAGTATAATCACATTTTTACATAAACAAAGAGCCGTCAATATCAAAAAAGGGAGTTTCAAAAAAGAAAACAAACTGCCATGAGTATCAATTTTGAAAATCTGTTCAGGACCAAGAACACGTTCTAGCTCATTAGCTACAATTTTAGTCTTGATCGTTTGACCATTTAACAAATCAAGACCAACACCAAAATGTCCAATAAGAGCTACTTGCTTCATACTTTAAATCCTAAAAAATCAGGAACGCCCCACATACAAGAACTTCTTCATCACACCGAAGAACAAATTGCGCACAGTGATCCACAAGCTGCTGACGGGATTCATCCCTTCGGCTTCGCGGTAGAGTTTGTAGTGCCACTTGATGAGTGCCATATAGCTGTGATTGCTGATGGATCCGCGGCGTTTGCGGTAGCTGGCCAGAACTTCGGGTAGCAAGTGGCATTTGGCCTTGCGGATGATTTTCAACCACATGGCGTAATCATTGTTCTTTTTGATGTCGGCAATTTGGATATCACCCACAACTTCACGGTTGTACATTACCGTAAGGCAGCCGGGCCAGCAATAGTTGTACATGCCGGTCTTGCCGATATGGGCGGGTCCACCCACGGTCACCCCGAGAGCAGATCCGTCCTCATCGATTTCCGAATATTTGGTGTAGGTGAAATCGTAGCCGTTTTCTTCCATGAAGCGGATTTGTTTCTCCAGCTTGTCGGGTGCCCACAGGTCGTCGCTATCCAAAAAGGCGATGTACTTGCCGCGGGCTTCGCGAAGGGCTCGGTTGCGGCTGACGGCGGCACCGCTGTTTGTGGCGTTTTGGAGAACGCGGATGCGGGATGCAAAATCCTTCGCTTCGCTCCTCAGGACGACACTGGAAGGAACGGCAGAGATGACACTTTGAATAACATTCATCGTGTCATCAGTACTGCAATCGTCAACGATAATCAGTTCCCAATCGGAATATGTCTGCGCCATCACAGAACGGATCGATTCGGCAATAAATCGACCTGTATTGTAACTAGGCATAATGACAGAAACTAATCCGGACATTTCACATCTCCGCAATCAGTTTCTTAGCTAGTTTCTGGCCTTCGTCGTATTCTGCCTGGGTAATGCGTCCTGCCGAGAGCAAGTAATCGCCCAAATCCGTGGCGGTATCACAATTTTCTTCAGTAATGTCGGAGCGCTTAATAAAAGCCTTGTTCAAAGTGGTAAGGATGATCTTCACGTCACCCCAAAAGGTAATCTTTTCGATATACTGCAAATCGTATTCAATCTTAGATTCCCAGGTAATGGCATTACGACCATTCACCTGAGCAAGACCACTAAGGCCCTGGCGCACGGTGTGGCGCTTACGCTGTTCCGGGGTCATAAAGACCATGTCACGAACAAGTTGCGGACGAGGGCCGATTACAGCCATATCGCCCTTGAGAATATTGAACAGTTCAGGAAGTTCATCCAAGCTTGTGCTGCGAAGGAACTTTCCGTACTTGGTCAAGCGAACGTCGTCGGGCAGCAAATTTCCCTGGGCATCGCGTGCGTTGGTCATGGTACGGAACTTCACCAGTTTAAAGATCCGTTCGTCCTTGCCAGGGCGGGGCTGGGTAAAGAAGGGATTACCACCCATTTTGATTGCACCAAGAACAGTAAGAACCACAAGAACTGGGCTCAGGCAAAGGATTGCAGACAGAGCGCAGAAGAAATCAATGATTCGTTTAAAGCAGTTCTTGTACATTTTTCAAGGGGATCCCCGCCTACGCGGGGATGACAAGTCAAGTTATATAAAGCACTCCTTAACAGCGGCGATAATAGCATCCTGCTGTTCCGGGGTCATCTTGTTATCGCTGGGCAGGCAAAGTCCGCGTTCAAAGATATCGGCGCCCACATCTTCCACGGAGCCGTCAATGTACGCATTGGTGCGGGCTCGTCCATTGCCTTGAGCTGTAATGAAAGCATGGCTACGGTAAATGGGTTGCATGTGCATGGGCTTCCACACTGGGCGGCCTTCTGCATTCATGGCAGCGATCTTTTCCAAGATTTCCGTAGGGCAAGTCTTACCAGGCTCATGAATGTACAGAGCATCGGTTTCTCCACGCACTTGCTTGCACATAGCGCCCTTATCAATGATCATGCAACTAAGCCAGAAGTTGGGTTCGCTGTTCTGAGCATCGTACGGATTCATCTGCACAGGCAAGCCCTTGAAGCCTTCCTTGTAGCGCATATAGATTGCCTTCTTCTGGGCAATATGCTCTTCCAGATAGGGCATCTGACCGCGGACCACGCCGGCAATCACATTACTCATGCGATAATTGAAGCCGACTTCTTCGTGCTGATACCAGGCGGCGGCCTCGCGACTCTGGGTACTCCACTTACGGACCTTGTCAGCATCTTCCTTGCTATCGGTAAGGAACATACCGCCCGCACTTCCGGTAATAATCTTGTTGCCGTTAAAGCTGATGGCATTGAAATTGCCAAAGGTTCCGGTCTGTTTGCCCTTGTAAGAGGCGCCAAAACTTTCGGCGGCATCTTCAATAATCAAGGCATTGTGCTTTGCGCAAATGGAACGAATTTCATCCACCTTGGCCGGTGTTCCATACAGGTGTACCAACACAACCAGGCGAACTTCCGGGTAGATTTCAAAAGCCTTTTCAAGGGCAACGGGATCCATGTTCCAGGTATCCCGTTCCGTATCGATGAAAACAGCCTCGCCATTTTCATAGGCGATGGGATTCACAGTCGCATCGAATGTCATGTCGGAACAAAAGACCTTACGGCCCTTCAGGCTACCCTCGCCCACCTTCGGCATGCCGTACAAGGCTTCGCCGGCAAGTTTTGCGCAAAGGTGAAGAGCCGCAGTACCCGCACTCAGGGCAACTGCATACTTACAGCCCACCTTTTCGGCCACCAAGCGTTCTGTCTCGTTGATGTTGGCACCGACGGTACTCATCCAGTTGGTTTCGTATGCTTCTTGAACGAACTTGATTTCATCCCCATGCATGGTGGGGCTAGATAGCCAAACTTTCTTTTCAAAAAGCATAACTTATTCCTACTGGTTATTTTCTTCATCATCCGGATAGAACGGAACCAGTTCTACACGGCGGTTCTTGGCACGGCCCTTCTTAGTCTTGTTGTCAGCAATCGGCTTACGAGAACCATAACCTGCTGCACGGAGACGCTTGGCCTCGATGCCCTTGCTGATAATGTAGCTAACTGCAGACTGGGCACGACCATGAGACAGCTCTTCGTTATAGGTACTGTCACCCACATTGTCGGTATGGCCCTGAATTTCCAGGCTTACATCAGCCAGCTTGGTCATCAAGTTCACAATGTCGTTCAAAGTCTTGTAGCTAGCCTTTGTAAGAACGGTAGAACCAGTCTTGAAGTTAATACCCTTCTTCAGCGTTTCGAGGTCTTCCTTCTTATTGACCGGGCAACCCTGCTTATTAACCTTGATTCCACGGAGGTTATTGGGGCACTTGTCCAGATAATCAGGTACACCGTCCCTATCCGTATCAATGGGGCAACCGGTGGTATCCACAGGAGCTCCCTTCGGAGTCAGCGGACACTGGTCACGAGTATCAGGAACACCGTCCTTATCTTCGTCCATTGCGCAACCGGTGGAATCCACACCAACGCCAGCAGCGGTATTGGGACACATATCCTTAAAGTCAGGTACGCCATCCTGGTCAAAGTCGCGAGCGCAGCCATCCATACCCACCTGGACACCTTCAGGAGTTGCCGGGCACTTGTCCAGAGAATCACTTACGCCGTCATGGTCTTCATCCAGCGGGCAGCCCTGAGCATCCACGGGGAATCCAGCAGGAGTATTGGGGCACTGATCCAGAGAATCCACAACACCATCACTATCGGCATCGCGAATCGTATCGGCAATAACAACAGTGTTAGTAACAGTATCCACCTGAACCACGGTATCGCGAACAACCACGGCAGAAGTATCGGGTGCAGGTTCTTGTTCAGGCATAAGAGGACAGGCCGGTTCCGGGGCCTTCTTGCCTCCGCCAAAAGTCCATGTCAAAACACCCGTAATGGCGTAGGTTACAGTAGGCGTGTAACCATAGGTTTTGTGGTAGCCCTTGGTATCGGTATAACCAACGGTAAACTTGTCCACATCCTTCATTTCCTTGTCAAGATCGTAACCAACACGCATCATACGAGTAGAGAGATCAATACCGCCAGCCAGTTCCAGGTTATAGGGCAAGTGCAAGCGGAGGCCCGGAGTAACCAACATGGGGTCTTCCAGGAAACTAATCGGCATACCATTATTTTCTACACGGAATTCGCCAGAGTATTCAACGAATGCGGTAATCCAGTCAGCCCAATCCCAGTCCAAACCGGTGGAGTAAAGCAAGGTGTTTGCACCAGCATTAGCATAGGCAAAGCCAATAGAAGTATTCCAGCGAATAGGAATGTCCAAAATTTTCTTAAAGTCCACAGAAGCGATGGCAGAGGCAACAGGCACAACTTCGTCTGCAGAATAAGGCTGGGTTTCACCGCGGCCACGAATGTACCAAGCGTGGCGAGGACGCAAGCCAATGCTCTTAGAGCCGATGGGCATGAACAAATCCAACTGCATAGCCAAGCTCAATGCGCTGGATTCGTCGATAAACGGGGCGCGAACCTTTAACCACAAGTCAAGATCGCCCTGACGTATGTTTCCCGTTGCTTCAAGATAGCTATCAGCATAGGAGCGGTCGTAGTTGATATTGAAAGCCACACCGGTGTTCACATAATCGCCAATACCTACTGCAGCAAAGAAATTACCTGTGGCAGAAACCTTGTAATGCTGCAAATGGTCGCGAACGCCATCGTCGTAAAATACACCACCACGAGTCAACGACCATGGATCCAAAGCGAAATTACCGCCTGTACCAATGACAAAATTCCACTGTCCAAGGGTGCTTGCGTTAATCTGGTGGATACCTTCAGATCCACCCATAAGACCAGTCTGAGCAGACGCCAGTACGGCGGCAGACAACAAGAATAATATGAGCTTTTTGAGTTTCACTTTACACCTTGCCTACTAAAAATAGCCCCCGCGGCGCCAAATTTAGTTATTTGTAAATATTTATAAAGGGTAAATTGAAACTAGACGGCAAATCTTAACAAAAAATTACAATAAACTATCCGAAAATCTTTGCGGAAAGTTCCGGTGCAAACTTCTGCAGGTAACCCTGAATAAAGATCACCAGCACAATGATCGGCAGAACCCACTTGATATAGAAGCGAACCACCTTGTTGGTGGGGAACTTGAAGCCCTTACCGGTATTGACTTCTTCATAGAACTTGTCCTGGCCCCAGCCATAGCGGGAGTTACAGAATACCACGAAGAACAGAGAACCCAGAGGGAGCAACGTGTTGGAAACCAGGAAGTCTTCCAAGTCAAGAACATTGCTTCCCGGTCCGAAAGGTTCAAAGCCGGACCAGGCGTTGAAGCCAAGGGCACAAGGCAAGGACAAAATGATGATTGCAAAGATATTGACAGCCACCACCTTCTTACGCTTGTACCCCTTCAGGTCCATCCAGAAGGAAATGATGTTTTCGAACACGGCCACCAAGGTACTCAGTGCGGCAAAGCTCATGAACAGGAAGAAGGCAGAACCAAAGAAACGGCCCGCAGGCATCTGAGCAAAGATGTTGGGCAAAGTCACGAACACAAGTCCCGGACCTGCACCCGGTTCCACGTTAAAGGCAAAGCAGCTAGGAATAATGATAAGACCAGCAAGCAAGGCAACCACAGTATCCAGGGCGCAGATATTTACAGCTTCCTTAGCCAAGGTGTGCTTCTTGTTGATGTAGCTACCGAGAATGGACATGGAGCCGATACCGATGCTTAAGGTAAAGAAGGCCTGGCCCATGGCAGCGAAAATCACTTCGTTAATGCCCTTTTCCATAAGGCGACCGAAATCAGGCAGCAAGTAGAACTTGAGACCTTCTGCAGCGCCCGGCAAAGTTACTGCGCGAACGGCAAGGGCAATCATGATCACAAACAGCAAGGACATCATCCACTTGGTAATGCGTTCCACGCCCTTCTGCAAGCCAAGAGAAACAATGCCAAGGCCAAGGAGGGTGGCAACAATCATCCATCCGGACTGGATGCCGGCATCGCCCAGCATGGAACCGAAGGCCTCGCCCACTTCGGCGGGAGTCTTGCCCTGAAGGTCACCCACAAAGGTCATGCGGAAGAAGTAATACATCATCCAGCCGCTAACCGTGGTGTAGAACATCATCAAGAGGTAGTCGCCAGCGATCATGGGGTACTTGGCGTAGTGCCACTTGGAGCCTGCAGGTTCCAGTACGTCGAAGGAACGGGCAATACCACGCTTACTGGCACGGCCATTGGAAAATTCCGCAATCAGGGCCGGCAAGCCGAGAATCACCAGGAAGAACAAGTAAATCAAGACAAAGGCGGCACCGCCATACTGACCCGTAATAAAGGGGAAACGCCAAACGTTACCGATACCGATGGCGCAACCGGCAGCAATCAAAATAAAGCCGAGACGGGAACCGAAACTTTCTCTTTCGTTCATAATAAAGTCGTCCTTTTTTGTAAGATGTTTGAAAGATAATAAAAAGAGCGGTGAGTAGTGGGCAATGAGTTGTGAGTAATGAGCATCTTTATTTGTCATCACCGCAGCATTCCTTGTCATCTCGGCCACTTTTATTGTCATCCACTTCGTGGACAAGTCTTTCTAAGCGCTAAAGCGCTAAGAAATGCTTCATCCCGGGCTTGACCCGGGATCTCCATTCCCTACGATTTTTATATATTTACCGCCGTAAAATCGGTTAGCGCGGATAAAAGCACACTTTGTGCCAACTTACGCAGGTTTCAAGATGAGCGAAAATTACAAATACGGCTTTGTGACGGATATCGAAAACGACTCTTTTGAAAAGGGCCTTAACGAAGACATCATCCGTCGAGCCAGCGCTCTCCGCGGCGAGCCCCAGTTTATGCTGGATTTTCGCCTGAAGGCTTACGAAAAGCTCTTGACCATGGAGCAGCCCAACTGGGGCGAGCTGAATTTTGCCCCTGTGGACCTGCAGGACATCGTCTACTATTCCGCCCCCAAGAACAAGAAATCCCACGAAAAGATCGAGGACGTGGATCCGGAACTTCTGGCCACCTTCGAAAAGCTGGGAATTCCTCTGGACGAGCAGAAGCGTCTGGCCAACGTGGCTGTGGATGCAGTGTTCGACTCCGTCAGTATTTATACAAGCCACAAGAAAAAGCTCATGGAAATGGGCATCATCTTCTGCAGTATTTCCGACGCCATCAAGGAATATCCGGAACTGATTGAACAGTACTTGGGCAGCGTAGTACCTGCAGGCGACAACTACTTTGCAGCCTTGAACAGCGCTGTTTTTGGCGACGGCAGCTTCGTCTACATTCCGGCCGGCGTCAAGTGCCCCATGGACCTGTCCACCTACTTCCGTATTAACAACAAGGAAGCAGGCCAGTTCGAACGCACATTGATTATCGCAGACGACGGCGCCGAAGTCAGCTACCTGGAAGGCTGCACCGCCCCGGAATTCAGCAGCAAGCAGCTGCACTCCGCCATCGTGGAACTTGTGGCCAACGAAAACGCCAAGATCAAGTACAGCACCGTGCAGAACTGGTACGCCGGCGACCGCGAAACGGGTGCAGGTGGCGTCTACAACTTTGTGACCAAGCGCGGCAAGTGCGCAGGCAAGAACAGCCGCATCAGCTGGACTCAGGTAGAAACCGGCTCCGCCATCACCTGGAAGTACCCCAGCTGCGTGCTGGTGGGCGACAATTCCGTCGGTGAATTCTACAGCGTAGCATTGACCAACGGACACATGCAGGCCGACACCGGCACCAAGATGATCCACATCGGCAAGAATACCAAGAGCACCATTATTTCGAAAGGTATCAGCGCCGACTGCAGCAGCAACGCCTACCGCGGTGAAGTTTCTATCCGCAAGAGTGCCGCAGGCGCCCGCAACTATACCCAGTGCGACAGCATGCTGGTTGGTGACAAGAGCGCAGCCCACACCTTCCCCTACATCACTGTCGCTAACGGTACTGCACAGACCGAACACGAAGCAACCACCAGCCGCATCAGCGAAGATCAGCTGTTCTACTTCGAAAGCCGCGGCATCAAGCGCGAAGACGCCATCCAGGCCATGGTGGGCGGCTTCTGCAAGGACGTGTTCAAGGAACTGCCCGGCGAATTTGCTACAGAAGCAAGACAGCTGCTGACCCTGAAGCTGGAACACAGCGTGGGGTAACTCGCGCGTCATCCTGAGCGAAGGATCTATTTCCATGTTTTTTGTCACTAAACGCGAATTTCCCTAAGTTTAGTGACACGATTTTTACTTTGTCCGCAAAGCAGCTTTAAAAGTTTTATCACCAAATCATCTAAAAGACCTAATTAGTGACAAACAAAGAGTCTTTTTTTATTACAACTAACAAACAACCCGCCATTTTTTATTACTTTGTTTGAAATTTCTGTCACTAAGCACACATTTTCTTGGATTTGGTGACACATTTTCGCGAAAACGACCCTTTCAAACGTTCAAATTTCAAAGACTACTCGATTTCTGTCCAGCATTTGTTATTTTAGCAGCAAAAACAGAGGTACCCAATGAACGTTCTTTTCCTTATGGCTAATGGTTTTGAAGAAACCGAATTCGTCACCCCCTTCGACTACTGGCAGCGCGGCGGCCTCAACGTGACTTTGGCCTCCATCAGTGACAGCCTAGACGTCACAGGCGCCCACGGTCTCCCCATCAAGGCTAATGTTCTCCTCGACGACTTGATCGAATGCAATAAGCTTCCTGAATTTGACGCAGTATGCCTCCCCGGCGGTGGTCCCGGCGTCAAGAACCTGAAGGCCTCTGCAGTAGTAGCCGACGTTCTCAAGCAATTTGACGCCGAGGGCAAATGGATATTTGCCATCTGCGCCGCTCCAACAGTTCTTTCTCAGGCAGGCCTCCTCAAGAACAGAACCTGCACCTGCTTCCCGGGCTGCGAAGTAGAGCTGGATTGCAAGCAGTTCCTCACAGACCGTGTGGTTGTTGACGGCAACGTCATCACAAGCCGCGGCGCAGGCACCGCCGAAGAATTCGCATTCGAATGCCTGGCCCAAGTCACCGACCGCGCTACCTCCGACAAGATTCGCAAGCAAGTCGTCGCCCGCTAAAGCCATCGCGCATCCCAAGCGCGCATTCCCCCATCACTTTTTCCGCAAGAACTAGACTTCCATCAGTTCACGACCGATACGATGGAACTCTTCGCCTATTTGCTTACTTCGTGCCGCAGATGGCTTTTTAGAGCCGTTCACATAAGCAGCAAATAAAGGCTGAGAAATTCCAAGCCTGCGGGCGAATGCGGCCGCATTCAATTCCGGAAACATCCAAAAAATGCGTCCAATCGGATTCATTTTCTTAGGTGCAAAGAAACCCGAAAGTTCAAGACCTTCGTTCAAGTCGTCAAACCAAACTCCATCTAAATCCAGACGGCAGTTCTTTAATTGAGATTTCGTTGCATTACGCAAGGGTTCGTAATCCCGGAAGAATTCGCGACCAACTCGTCCATCTTTCAGTTCAATGCACACGGAGTCCTTTTCGACCCAAAGCCTTTTAACATCTTTTTCTAAAATCACTTCAGCCATAAAAATCTCCTATCCAAAGATTTCGAACCATTTTCTGACGATAAGGGCACTATTCTCTGTAGCGAGAAGTTCAGCTTTCTTTATATCCGCCGAACTCAACCTCCCATTAAGAACAAGAACAGCTTTACCATCTACAATTTCAAATTTCGCTTTTCTGCCTTATCTAACAACATGGACATGCACAGGCTCGTGCTCGTTCATATAGAAGAAAAAGCAGAAACCATCCTTCTCGAATACTTTAGGCATAAATGAATATAGGTTATTATTTAATAACCTTCAAGAGATAAACAACAAAATATGTCTGGATATAAGAAAGTTCGATTTAATCGGACAAAGAATATACAAAACAAAGAAATCCCCCGCCCAAAGGCAGGGGAATTTTTACTTAACAAAGCAACTATTACCAATTAGAGAAGTCCCATTTTATCTTTTTCTCATTTGTAATATATACATTACAAGAATTATCTACAGATACAGATTCCCAGCCTGAGCATTTGTGCGATATGGTCTCAACAGTTCCGTCACAGTGCTTAATAGAAACGTTAACTGGGGTTTCTGGGGCCCACCAGCACCCAATTTGCAGTTTTCCAGAACTAGCGTTATACTTAATACATGTTCCTGATTCAGATTCAAAATCCTGAGCGTTTCCAGCATGCCATTCTCGTGGCGTGGAATTTCCATCATTGCAGGGGAACACACTCGGATCACTAAACCTCACTTTACATGACTTAGTTGTTGTTTCTTCGGAATTCGTCAAACTCACGTTATAAGAAACAACGTCGCCATCGGATCCATTTCCTGTAAACGCAGGCAACGCGCCAGTTGTGTAGTCAAAACTACTATTCGTAACACTAGTGCCTTCAATGACATACGAACATCCTTCCGTACAACCAGATACATTCTTCGGTGTGATAACAACATTGTTGGATTCTCCTGGAATTACAGTGATTTGATCACAATCGAAACTGGGGGCACCCTCAGACACTTCAACAGTTCTCTCACAGACAACGTTGTCTTCAATAGACAAAGTAAATTTGTGACTTCCTGCTGTACCCATAGTCACTTCCTTGCTTATGTCATTCCCCAACCAGTAATTATTTTGGTTTTCTAGGTAGTCAGATCCATGTGTCAAAACAACCTTAGCATTCCGATTATTCGGTGCAAACGAGGCACTGAAGGTAATCTTTGAGTTAAGAGCCGTCTTAGATTCAGAGACAACACAATTTGCGGTAGGATTCTTCACTGAGATCGTATGGGAACAAATCTCATTATCCCCTATTTTTATAGAATAGGTATAGGAACCCACAGTAAGTTTTGACCCAATATCATAAAGTTTGGACCAGTTCGAGTTGCCATTCAGGGTTTTAGTTCCCAAAGACCGAGAACCATTGAACACATTGACAGAAACTGTCTCATTTTGATTTTTATTGTTCTTGGCAACAAAATATAAGTTTGAACCTGTATAGAATTCATTTTCGCCAGAAATATCGTAATCGTGAGTAGAAACGCC
Organism: Fibrobacter sp.; assembly: GCA_024398995.1. Lineage (GTDB taxonomy): Bacteria > Fibrobacterota > Fibrobacteria > Fibrobacterales > Fibrobacteraceae > Fibrobacter. Next base: position 74,975 of record JAKSIE010000003.1, on the reverse strand, counting down.
ACAAGTCGCACTCACAGCACCAGCAACACTGCTGCTCGAGCCTGTCGAAGCGGAACTACTATTCGAGCTAGAGCTTGCTGCTTCAACAGTATGGGTCGCAGAGCATGCAGCAGTACCATTAATTGCTAGCGCCAAAGTGTAAGTTCCCGGTGCGGTAATTCCACTCAGGGGCTGGCTAAATACATAGCCCGATGTATTAAAGGATTCTTCAGACCCAACCTTATTACCTAACACGTCATTGTAGTACAGCTGTACTTTACTTGTTGCTCCGTTGCTGGGCGGGGTAAGGTTGGCATAGAACGTACCGTCTACTACACGGCAGTCACTAGCCTTGGCACCTTCCACAGCATTCACCTTCACATCCACAGAGCAATCCGTTGCGCCAGGGAACTTCACGACATACTTATAGTCGCCTGCAGCAGAATTAAGATCCGTCGGTCGCCAGTTCAGAGATTCGCAAGAAGCGCCAGTCTCGCAGTTCTTATCGTAAGTCACATCTGTTGCGGACGTTTTGCCATCCACTTCTATAGTAGCATTACAACCGCCCGTGGGGCAATTCGTTATGTAATACTGCATATACGGCCATTCATCACCGGCATAGATTTCATTCGTCGAAATAACGCAATAAATGGAAGACTTTTTCACCGTAGCAACAGGCTTTACGGGGCAAGAAGTCCTTACATTTTCTTTGTCCTGCATTTCAATGTCAAAGGTAAAGCTCTTCGTATCAGAAGCAGCCATACCTTCATAGATTCCGCTGACAGGTACGTAGTAAGACAGTTCCGCTTCGCAGTCCTGACTCTTATCATTAAACAGATCATCTGCACTAGAGAGCGTACAACCATTCTTGGCCGCATTGTTCGGATTATTCACGGTAGCAGAAACTCTGAAGCCATGGCCATCAAATGTTGCAGAACAGTTTGAAAGGCTAGCCACATTGCCACAAGAGCTCTGGAGCTGTGTCACCGTATAACCGGTAGCGCCATTGATCACAACCTTTTTAATATTCTGCGGGTCAAATCCGTTCACATCAGAAATGAGATTGACATCAATGCTATAGCTTCCGTCTGCAGTAATGGTATACTTGTCGCTAGAAACGTTATTCTTGTCAACCAGTTGAACTTCCACAACGCCACTCAGGCCCGTAATTGCAATAAGCAAGTTTGCATCACGCAGATTAACAAGATCATTCGCAACAGGCTGAGGTTCAAAAACGCAAGGATCAACGCTGCAATATTTCGAACTATTGTTCTCCAGGAATTCTTCGTGCTTAGTGCAAGAGACAATCTCGCCCACATAGAACTGACCGCAGTCCGAAGTATAGGTGGTGCTGCCACAAACAACCTGCACAGTAGCATTCTTGGCGTAACCGCTAAGTTGGTAATTATTGAACAAGGTCATAGTGGTATCAATTTTATGATAGCCTTCTTCCTGGAACTTGTAGGTGGAGCCAGCGAGTTCTGCGCCCTTATCCCAGAAACCACCAATGTTGCCCGAACCGCAAGCCCAGGAATTTCCCTGATACATGAAATACGGGTAAGAAACATACAAGTTATTAGGCATATCGCAGCCGTTGTAATGGTATGTCAGCGTCGCACATTCAGAGGTGTTCTCGTCGAACCAGCTAGACTTGCCGACCCAGGGAGAAACATCCGTATTCAGGGGTACCGTACCGCCAATAAACTTGTTAGCGAAGGAGCAGTAAATCTGAGGAGCAGCATAGCAGTCACTTTCATAGGATCTAGAGGTCCATGTAATATCCTTATAGAAGTAGAATGTGTTAAACATCTTCAAGCCGATGTACTCATAATCGGTAGCGCCATAAGACAGGCTCGTATTGTTCAATCTACTCAAGTCAAAATGAGCATTACCAACGTCATGAGATCCCTGGAGTGCACCAGAGAAGTTGTAATCAAAGGTAACATCAAGACTTGCTCCATTCAACACAACATTCATGGTAACATCGTGCAAGGACTTCAGCGGAACATAATTGCCGTTGAGGTTATTTTTCAGGCTAGTGGCAATGCAATCCTTGCCCTTGTTTTCAATACCTTCAACATAACATACTCGTACCCAAGCACCCGGCTGCTTTTCAGAGATCAAGGAGCCCTTATACAGGTTTACAGACAAGTACTTAGTGCCCTGAATATTGGATCTTAAGATAACGCCATCGTCAAAATTGTCGCCCTTACCAACAAGATCGTCGAAGGTTTCAGTAAAATCTGTGGGCACCTTCATCTTCAAGGACATTTTACCATTGGAGCCAGCCTTTACACGGTTCAGCATCACAGTAGGTCGATAAGCACCTAACGCAGCGCCTAGATTACCCAAAGTACCAGGAGCACGAATCAAGCCGTCCTTAAGTTTAGGTTCCTCAAAATCATTATAGTGAGTAGACCAACTCTTATGATTGGAATGAACAATCATCCAGTTAGCCTCAGGATCATGGCCCTCGCCACTTCTAATGGAGCAGTCCGTGTCAGAGGCGCAATAGTCCACACAGTTTTCATAGGTGTTGTTGGGGCAGAACACCTTAAAGTCTTCCTGAACATTCTTGCTGTTCTTTTTGCTACCGAAGGTATCAAAGAAGCAATGATCATCGCGCCTATTGAACGTAGCAACCAGCGTGTCGCTAGATGTAATAAGCAGGCTTTCGTATGTTTCCTTATCATAAGAAGGAACTACGCAGTCATCGCCCCGGCAAGCCCATTTGCTAAACACGTTGGAGCCAAAGTCCTTTGCAGTAAACTTGACTCTGTAACCTGCATAAACCTGGTAAACCTTATAGCCATTACGTTCCGTAGTTGAAGAAAGAACCTGGTAGCCAGCGTCACCAGACTTTGCCGCAGCCACTTCCAAAGTTGCAGAACCAGCAAGGCCTTCGGACTTAACGTACAGTTCCACCGGCTTACGCTTCAAGGAGGCGAACAGCGTATAAGTTTCGCCAGTTTCTGCTTCCAAGCTGGTGTCGGCAATAAATGCCAGGCAGTACTGAGAAACAGACTGTTTCTGCAAACTAATCGCAAGGTTCGTTCCGCAAGTCCAGGCGTTGTTTTCGTCTGTTGTTACCAAGGAGTTGCAAGACGGATAAACCCATTCCCCGCTCTGCAAGGTTGCATCGCAAGAGGGCCAATCTGCCGAAGTCACATCATCGCAATCGTAAGACTGGTTGTTCGTAGCTACAAGCGTGCTATGATCCGTGCAGTAAGTTTGCGGTATCGGACTACGGTTGATATCTGCGCTACCAGAAATTGACACCGTGTACACAGAAGGCGTACCAATCAAGCAGCCGTTCAAAGGTTCGGTCAATTCGAAATAAACCGTATTGTTGCCGGCACCTGCAGGAGCAGCGATGGTAAACAAAGCCTTAGTAGCTTCGTTAGCCTTGAAATTCACAATAAAGTTCTTCTCGTTGAGGATGCCGGAGCCAACAGACTGTTCCACAATATCGCTAGACTGGCGTACAAGAGTCCAGGTATCAGGCAGATTGCGAACACGAACGCCCACACTCATTGTAGCAGAGCCCGTTGCCTTTTTAACGACCATGTTTATCGTAGCCGGCGCACCTCCGGCAGAAATATTGGTAAAGCCCGGATTTTCAAAAGTAACCGCAGGAGTGGTCCCGTTCTTACCGCTAATCACCACATAGAACGGAACATTACCGTAGCTAGAATTGTAGTTACAAGTATAGTTGTCTTCAGGAACAAGAGTCTTGCCATCGCGCCTTACAGAAGCGTCCAAACCAGTAGGATTACAGGTAACATTACCTTGTCCATTATCTGTACCCTTGTTCAGGTTGATAACACTAAAGTAATCTGTCAGCTTGCCGATATAGTCCTGAGTCAAATAGAGCACGCGGGGCATCACAATGACAGAGGAGGAAATATTGGAATAGGAGCCTTCCTGAAGCTTATCCGGATCCAGTTCGTTGTTCTTGTACTGGGATTCCAAGGAGATGGCCAGCTGCGGAGAAGTACCCACATAGTAGCTATCGGGAGCGCCTCCTGTAGTAGATGAAGCAGAACCAGAACCACTCGGATTCGCAACACTGGTATACGCAGGATTTTCCTTGATAAGGCCTGCATCGGCCATAGACTGCACCACAGACTTGCCAAATTGAAGGCGAGTCTGACCCTGGGTTTTCAATAGTTTCTTACCAGGTTCCAAGATCATGGTACCTGTCATTTTAAGACCATTGATCTGATCAATGTCTTCCTTAGAGTAAATCACATAATTGTGTTCCTGTTCTGTCTTTGCATTAAGCTGACCTGCACCCTTTTCAAGGTACAGCAACACATAACCGTCATCAGACGTTCCAGGGAGATACGGGTCACCGCCAAGTTTTTCTGTGGAATAAAGAACAAACTTATGGTCCAGAGTGTGCGAAGGCTGCTTATTGTTAGTGTAGTTCCACTGAATAATCAGGTATTCATTGTAAAGTATCTTACCATCATTAACAGCCTTTACATAACAGCTGTTCAAGGCATCGACGGCAGCATCGTCCATATCGAACTTGCCATCTTTATTGTTAATGCTGCCTCCACAGAATGCGTTGGCGCGCTTCGCCTTCCAGGCTGTTTCGTTATCAATAAGAATGGGCTGAGGAATAGCGTTGTCCACAATGAGATTACCATAGGCGTTCATCTTTTCAATCTTTTGCCAGTACTGGCCCGTAACATTCTTCAGAACGTTATCGTTCTTATTCCAGGAGCTAACAGAGGCTGATTCGTAAGAAGAACCTACGATCGTTGTGATTCTTTTATTTTTTCTGTTATTCTCATTGGTCAAAACGTCATTTTGATTGGTATTCTGCATATAGATACCGTATTCGGTACCTGCATTGTTCTGCTTAAGGATTTCGTAATAGTGAGTCTTATTATAGCGGTAAACCTTGCCATTCGCCTTAATCAATCTTTGCTTATTCTGGTCAGCACAATCGGACGTACAATGGCCCTCAATCTTATCTGGTAGATAAACATTTTCGCCAACAGTTATAGAGGAGTAAGACTCTCTAGGATAATCCAAAACACCTGTTTCCGTAAACACAAGGTTCTTGCCAACGGTAACCTTAATATTGTTATTATTGAATGCCACGCTCAACTTGCCTGCAACAGTCAGGTTACCCTTAACATCCAGAATGCAGTTACCTACATTGCCTGCAAGATACAGGTCGCCATACACAGTAAAAGGCTGACCGTTGGCACAAGTCACATTACCACCCACGTAAGCCACAAGAGTATCTACACTAGTGGCATTACCAATGGTAATCATACCCGTAGCAGAGACGTCCTTACCAATATAGACATCGCCAGTATGAGTGATATTACCGCCATAGTTGGCAGATCCAGTGACAACAACCTTCGAGTAAATAGCGGGAGTATTGTTAGTTGCAAAATTACCCGTAATCAATGCAGATTCCAAACTATCGCTACCGGTAACACCAGCGTGCTGGCCAGCGAAAGCCTGGTCAAAACTAATACCCGTTGTCTTTACCGGCACCTTTACGCGGTACAAGCCATCCACCTTCAAAATGGAAACTTCGCTATACTTGGTATTGTCGCGAGTCTTACCCACAGAAGTAATCTTAAGTCTGTAAGGAGCGTTCTCGCCTTCTACGCCAGTAAGCCAAACAGAGTAGTTCTGCTTGGTAGAGCCAAACTGGCGAACAACATCGTCCAGCTTAATCGGTTTTTTGTTGCCGGCCACATACTGGTGCATCAACGCACCCACATCATTGGCATGGAAAGTCATCCAGGCGCGGACCGATTCCAAGCCTGCTCTAGAAGCCTGCTGGGCTTCTGCAATCTTCATGCGGCTAGCACTGGAGCGCTGTTCCGAAGAAAGCCACTTATAAGTAGCCGTGGCGGCAATCGTTGCCACCAACATAAACAGCATTACTGTAACTAGAGAAACACCCTTCTTATTAAACATCCTTGCCTCCCCTAGTCCCTGGGACCGTTACTCGGGATTGGAATAATTTGCTTAACGATAGAAGACTCCCCATTGTACTTTACAACGAGCTTGAGCATCAAAGCCTTTACATTCATCTTATCGCTAATGAGCGGCTCGTAGTCTTCGTCATCAAAATTAAAGTTCGAAGTTTCAACCTTTCTCAAGGCGACATCCTGCAAAGAGACCTTGCCGTTAGCAGCCAACGGAGAATAGCTGGCAAAAGTAAAGGCCATGCACACATTATTGATTTGCTGCTTCACGTTAAAGCGAATGGAACGGGTCGGCTTTTCGGTAGCGGAAGCGGGCAAGAAAAAGTTAAAGTCATCCAAACCGGCAATCTTTTCGCCATCGGCGTTTCTGAAGCCCACGGCGGCATAGTCACGACCCGGGCAGAACATTCTGCTGGGATTCATGTCATAGGGTGCAGAGAAGGCGATCTCATATTCCACATGGGGTTCCAGGTCCACCTTGAGGCACAAATCCTTCCAGGAATTGTTGGAGCTGTTGGCGCCACTGGCTTCAGCCACAAAGACCTGGTTAGCCTTTTTTCCATCGACAATAGGCTGCATCAGCTCAAAGTCATAATTCGTGGCAAAGTTAGACAAGGTCACGTTAATGCCGCCTGCAGCGGGACTCACCGTAACCGGCATAAAATCACCTTCACCATACCTGGGGACCAACCTAAAGTTCTTCACAGAAGCACTTGTCCCGGGCAAAAGGTAGGACTTGTCGTTTGCAGAGTTGGTACCATCGGAAATAACGCGGGGCTTTGCAGGAACAACCTTGAAGGTGTCGACGTTATCCGCAATCTCCACCGGAATGATATCCGCAACCCGATCCTTAACAGGGCAATCTGCATCGGCAGTAGAAGACGTGTTATTGATGGTTCTGCAACCGCGGAAAAGCTTGCGGCCCACGGTAAACCAGCGGACTTCTTCTACAGCAACGAATTCGCCGGCATCGTTGTATCTGACGCGGCGGACAGTCAAAGTGTCCGTATTGCAGTTGGTGCAGGACTTTGAAATGCGATAGGAGGAAGAATCCTTAGCCACCGCAGAAGCATTATCCGGATCCAGGTAAAGGGAATCCTTGAACACAAAACCGTCCAAGGAAGTGGAGGTGGCGTACTTTGCGACCTTTGCACCAGTCTGGCCCACGTCCTCTAACATAAAAGAGGCCACATCGCTAGCGGTAGCGTTGGCCTTGATCATTCCTTCGGAACGTAATCTGAATTTTGTACTGTCGCTAAAAGCTATGCCGGCAATAACAACCACAACCCCAAGGAGTCCGATGTACACCATGAGTTCGATTAAAGTAAAACCATGCTTGCCTTTAGCTTTCTTGATCAACATAAAACTTTCTCGAGCTAGCGGAGAATGCTAGCAACCGTTATAGAATGAGGAGTCCCCTTATAATCCCATTCCACCTCTACGTCAACCTTCTTGGCGTAAACGTGCTGGTTATTGGAGTACAAAGAGGTGTTCTGGCCCAAGTAATCGGCATCGTCGGAGATATCGATACGGACCTTGTAATTTACAGTCATGGTATGTTCCAGGGAGCCCGGGGTACCCTTCCATTCCCTGATCTTGCTCAACACGATTTCGCTGCCGTCATCGGGCATCTGCAAAGAAGCCACACCCACAGAAGACAGGGAATCCAGAACTTCCTGAGACACGGCCACGGCACCGTCACGGGTACGCACGCGGAGCACAGAATCACGGTTGCCATTCTGCAAAAGATTCAGGGCAACAATCATAAAACCAAGAACAGCACAAGAAACCAGGATCTCGGCAATACCGAAACCAGCCTTGCGACGACGTACGTCGTTAGAAATGCGAACGTTATTCATAGTCATCATAAGTTCCTCCATGCTCCTACATAAGTGTGAGAACGGAATCGATTATCTGTAGGCACCTTAGACACCCCCGCCCAAGTGCTGGAGGTCGAGTACTGCATAAGGTAATAGCCTTCAAAAGTCTGCTGTTCCAGGTTGCTCCCTCTAAAGGAGTTCAGGCCGATTCGAGCAACAAAATAAGCGTTTTTGCCCACAAGGTTGGTGGTCGCATCCGTATTCGGGCTGGTCAACGAAGACGATGATCTAAAAAGTACCCCGCCTTCCAAATTCATGGACTCAACAACCGTTCCCGAGCAGCCAGAGCCCTTATAGGCCTTAAGTTCATTGGAATTTGCTGCTGCAACGACGCAATATACCTCATTCGTTTCCCTGGCGGTCATGGAAACACGTTCAAGGAAAGCGGCAACGTTGATGGCAGAATCGCGAACGCGGCTATTGGCAACGGCCTGGCGGAAAGAGGAAACACCAATGGTCGATACAACGCCCATTATTATAACCACAACCAGAACCTCAACCAATGAAAAACCGTATTTATTAGCACGATCCATTTTAGCAGACTCCATACGTCTCTTAGTATAATATTATTTTACAAAGGAAAATGTTCCGAATTACTTATTTGTGATATTCCAAGTTGTAATAAAAAAACGCCCGAAACCGGACGTTTTTTTTGAAACCTGCGATATTTCGCAATATTCGGCTAGAACTTCGGATGGACGTAGATAACGCCGCAAATCTTGCTGTAGTCAAGCCAGGTCTTGCCTGTAAAGAGCTTGATAATGCCGTTAAGGAGCCTAGCCCAGAAGGTTTGGTACTTGGAGCCTTCAAGAACGTACCAGTTTCCATCCGGAGTCTTGCAGTAGTATTCGTTCTTGTTGAAGTCCAGGTCGTCTTTACCGATGAAAAGGTCGTCACCAGCCAGGGAGTCGCCCTTGGTCAGGTCTTCCGGAAGGTCAGCTTCGTCAATCTTGCTACCAACATCATCCTTATCAACGGTCACCACGGTATCCTTCTTTGTGACCTTTTCAGGAATAACGACTTCTTCGCTGGAGCTGGAGACATCTTCTTCAGAACTGGAGGAGACTACTTCTTCTTCGCTGGAGCTGGAAACATCTTCTTCGGAGCTGGAGGAGACTTCTTCTTCTTCGCTGGAGCTGGATTCATCATCCGCATCTACGGAGCTGCTAGATTCCACCTTGGAAGTTTCTTCCTGTTCCGGCGGTGCTACAGTATTTGTGCAAGCATACATGGCACCAATCAGGGCCAAGCTTGCCAAAGTCACGACGATTTTAGAGGAAAGATTTTTCATAGAGACCTCACTTGCTTTAAAACATCTGCTTTTAAATATTAATACTTCGGATGGACGTAGATAACGTCGCAGACCTTACTATAGTCAAGCCAGCTCTTGCCGGTGAACAAAATTGCGATAAAATTCAAGAAACGAGCCCAAAGAGAGCTGTACTTGGAGCCTTCCAGAACATACCAGTCGCCGTCCGGAGTCTTGCAGTAGTATTCGTTCTTATCGAAATTCAGGTCATCTTCCTTAACAAAGAGATCGTCACCCGTCAAGGAGTCGCCTTCGGCCAAATCTTCGGGCAGTTCGGATTCTTCGACCTTAGTACCAACATCTTCTTTTTCGACGACGACAACAGAATCCTTGTCCTTCACCTTATCAGGAAGAACATCTTCGGAACTGGAGGATACTACAACCTCTTCGCTGGAGCTAGATTCTTCAACCACATCTTCGGAACTGGAGGAGACTACTTCTTCTTCGCTGGAGCTGGAAACCTCTTCTTCGGAGCTGGAGGAGACTTCCTCTTCTTCGCTGGAGCTAGAAACTTCCTCTTCGCTGGAGCTGGATTCATCATCCGCATCTACGGAGCTGCTAGATTCCACCTTGGAAGTTTCTTCCTGTTCCGGCGGTGCTACAGTATTTGTGCAAGCATACATGGCACCAATCAGGGCCATGCTAGAAAATGCAATAACGATTTTGGAGGAAAGATTCTTCATAAAGACCTCTCTTGCTTAATCATCATAAATATAGCTTAAAATTTACTTTTTTAAAGATTTTCGTTAATATTTATTAACGATTTGGAATATTTTGTGATGAAAGACAATAATTCAGGCGAAGAAATTTTTTGACAAGTTAGTAACTTTTGCAAAAATCAAATATGCATTCGTTCCCCTTGCACGATGTTGTCACTTCACCTTTGCAGCTATCCCTACAAATCCAGCTGTTACAAAATTTACCATTACTCGTTGTACCTACGCAAGCGACAAAATCCTTACCACAGCATTTTTCCGCATCAGATTTAGACGTATACGAGTCGGCACACGGTGCCTTTGCGCTGGAACTTGAACCGGAAACGACACTAGAGCTAGAGTTTGCCACGTCCGTTCCCTCACCTTCGCCACCAGAACCATTATCTCCGGAATCATCATTAACTGAAGGGGTGCCCTTTTCTATACAGTATTCAATACCGCCACCACTAACGCCAATCTTTTTACATTCACTTGCAAAAATGTAGCTATAGCTTTCCTTTTTTCCGGCGCAGTACTGAGAGCCATTTTTTGCATCCTTTACGTCCTTTGAACTTTCACAAACAACCTTCTTTCCGTCGGTAAAGAGTTCTGCATAACCCAAGGCCGTATAAACAAATTCATTGCAAACTTCAATACCATCTATCACGCCTTTGTCATTGCCAGCACAAGACAATTTTCCCTCGGTAAAGTACTTTTGTCTCAAATCAAAGCAAACATTTTTTTCACTATCGCAAGCTGTCGGGGTCTCAGGGTGCTTACACTGCCAACCGCTTTTATTACCTTGAAGCCATCCATTCTTTGCACACTGCTTAGCAGTCAAAAGTTCTGTATCCTCTTCTTCCGCAGAACTTGAAGACGTAGAAGAGGTCACAACGATACCTTCGGGAGGATCTTCCGGTTTCAATTCGCTAGTTATATCGCCAAAAGTCACACCAAAGTCCGACTGATTCCAGTTAGGAACCAGCATGGAGCAACTGGAAGCGAAATCAGATTCCATCTTGTATTCTACAGTGGTATCATTAACAGCGTAGATTTTAACAATCCACTTATTTCCGGCAGCACACTCGTTCAGACTACCCAGATTTTCTGCAATCCAACCAACTTTACCTTCACCTAAGGTAGTTGTAAAGTTCGGCTTAATCGTAGATGTGATTTCATCTGACGCACTATAATCAAAATACTGCGTTCTATTGGAAGTTACACCATTAGACAGAGTTTTCTTTCCAGGACCTGCATAGCCGATTTTCTTCCAAGTTCCAACACCGCCTTTTTCTGCAATGAAAGCTTTCTGCAACTTGACGTAAGTGGCTGCGGCAGGTTGCACTTCTGTGGCACGGGACTTGGCGATAACACCAGTTAATTTGGGGACGCCAATTGCGGCAAGTAGCCCCATAACGATGATGACAACCATTAATTCGACAAGCGTAAAGCCCTTCTTATTCATTGCCAACTCCTTCTTCAAAAACAATACCAGAACAACCGGCAAGACGACGATCGCTAACACCATCGTTAAAGATAATGTCGTATGTACCGGCATTGTAAAGGGACACATCGCAACCGTAAGTCACCCAATTACAGACAACTTCCGGCATGTCATCATTCTTCCGAGTCTTGACAGAGCAGTTATCATAGGAATCACAACCGCTCACTTCAATACGGTAAATACCATTATCAATCTTTGAGCAGGTTGCGCTCTTAGGAGCAGAAGTGCTATGCTGTACACCCGGCTTGGGAGTAACAACAGGAGCAGGGCTTACGGTCACCTTTGCAGGATCGCAAGTTGCAACATCCTCGCCCTTAGTGACCCTCAAAGACACCTGGAATTCAGTTTCTGCAGAAACACTTTCTGCCCAGCTATTAAGCGCAGTAATTTCAGCATCAATTACCGGAACAAACGGACCGTCTCCGCAAACAACCGTTGCGGTCTTTGTTTCAAAGCCATCAGAAACCAACATTTCACAGGCACCATCTTTAGAACTTTTGCCACTCAATCGCCATCCATCATCAGAAGAATAGGAGGCAGTCAAGCAGGTCGCAGACGGAGCGTTCGGACAAGCACTGCTAATTCCGTTAACCGTAAATACGTTTTCAGAATAGAACACGATTTCTGTAACGTTTTCAGGATCAAACCCATATTCATCAACAAGGTCGTCCACGGCAACGGTATTATCCGTCAAAGAGAGGGTCGTTGTTTTAGATGCGTGGCCAGTTTCGTCCTTTAGGTAGACAGTCACAGAACCAGGATCTTCATCAAATCTAAATTCCAAAGCTGCACTTCTCAGATTGAGGGCCTGATCCATGACAAAGCTCTTATCAGTTTCAATATCACCCACAAGATAGGGGAATCCGGAAGCACTATAGGGATAAACAACTTCATTCCTAGAGCATTCGTTAATGGAGCCCACCCAGAAAGAACCACAATTAGCTATATAGCTACGCTTCATACCATCACAAGAAACTCTCACAGAAGCATTTCTGATAATGCCAGTATGAGTATACTCGGGAGGACTTACCATTTCACCATGAAGGCCTCTATAAGAGAAGTTGTACTGTACCCCTTCTTTCAAAGGAACACCATCGCGATTACCATCCTGGTCATCCCAGTACAAACCGTTATCAGAAGGTTCACGACAGAAAGAACCTGTAAACCATTTTTTAGCAGTTTCTCGCCAACTATTTATCATCTCATAGAAAGAAGAGTATTGATCATAGCGATCGTTGTCCATATCACAACCGTTGTAGAAATAAGTGACTTCACACTCCTTTGCAGCAACCTTGTCAGAGAGCCAAGTAGAGGTATTCACCCAGGGCATGGCGTCCTGGTTTTCAGGGACTCGTCCACCAGCATAGTTTGCAGCAAAAGAACAGGTTGCATAGGGGGTATCCCAACAATCCGAGCCATCAGCACGCCATGCAATGTCATAAATTCTGAAATTGTCATCAGCCAGTTTCATACCCACACGTCTATACGGATTATCGCTAGATTCACTGTACAGATTTGAGAATGGTGCTGCACTCAAATCAAATTGAACGGGGGTTGCATTTATAGAATTGCTACCCAAAATCTGTTCAACACCAACTGTTACATTCAAGCTATTGCCTTGAAGTTTAGCCTCAAGATTCAATTTGTTTAGCATGCTAACGGGAATAGCAATATCGAGCTTGCCAATACTGGTATACTTCAATTTTTGCGCCACACAATTTTCGGCCGACTTCATTGTTCTTCCGTCGTCTGTGATGCTTGGATCGTTTGCATCAAAATAGCAAACTCGAGCATACATATTTACAGAACCAGCTTCACTACCTCCAAGGCTCTTTCCATAGATTCCCAAGGTTAGATACTTGCTGGCATCGTCATTGGATCTAAGGATGAAACCGCTATTAAGGTACTGAGGCACATTGAATATCAGAACTTGGTCGGTCGATCCTGAAGTATACGGAATGTTTTCTGTATAGAAACTTGCGGTAAGGGTTCCATTTGCACCGGCATCGACATGATTAAGGATTACAGAAGTCTGACCATCCTTATGGTCATCCCCATTAAAACCGGAACTAGTCTTCCAGTTTGTTGGATCAAAATCCACATATTTATCACCACGTCTAAAATAAACAGTGCCATTACCACGTTCCAACGGCTTAAAATAGCCAGGTTCTACGCAGCAGCTACCTACATAATCAGGCACCAATTCAAAGCCCCATATCGACCAGTGTTTTTTACATTCACCACCAAGCAACGCACTTCTTCCATAAACAATACAATTTTCAGGATCTTCCTTGGTATTTGAACGGACCATAGTCCAGTTGGCATTAGAATTCTTATGATCGTTCAACGAGCAATGAGTTTCTCCGTCGCACGTATCAATACAGTTATAGGTATTAGAATTACAGAAAATTTGAGTTCCATCAAAATTTTCATAGAAGCAATGATCATCACGATCATTAAACACGCCAATAGCTGTTGTATTTCCCTTCACAAAGATATGGTACGGGTTTCCTTCAACCTTAACATTGGCTTCCCCAGCTACAGAAGAGGGATATTCCCAATGAGAGAACTTATCCGTAGTTGTAGACTTGCCAACCAGGTACACATGATATCCTGCATAAACAGTCTCTGTACACTTGGAATCATTACATGTCACAGGATTCGTCAATTCGCGATCATCAATAGCCTTCAAAACATCAAAGTAGGAAGAGTAAGCCTTTGTAGACAAATACATCAAGGCATAGCCACTACTACGGTTCTTCAGTTCAATGTCTAGTGTTGCCTTTTTATGCTTTATTTCAGCATAAAGAGATTGGTCATTGTTATTTGTAAAGGTTGTGATGGTGTTGTTTGTACCAGGCAGATACACCTCACAGTATTCTTCGACCTTACTAGACCCCTGTCGAACAAGATTAATAGATGAGCCCATATAGCAGCGCCATTTATTATTCGTTTGCGGAGTTTCATTTTCAGAGGAAACAGAGCATTCATCGCCAACAGCGGTAATCCACTCAAAATTTTCACCAAAATTATTCTTCACAAACGTTGTGCAAGAAGGAATACTGCTGAAATCAGCCGGGACTCTATTCTTACAATAGTCTCCGTCCCTATTTTCGTCCTTTGCACAGTACTCGCTTATGGGAGCTCGAACAACCTGCATGGAGCCTCTAAGGGTAATAGACTTTACAGCGGCAACAGGCCTACAGTTCTTTGCATTTTCAATGGTGAACACAAGGTTTCCTGTCGGAGACGATGTGGTTGTTTTCACGACAAACAACTTGGCTGTAGTTTCGTTCGGTGAGATGTTTCCAGAAAGATGATACCTACGTTCGGTATCAGACGTTCCATCGACGACCTCAAAGTTATCGCTTGTCACAACATTATCGATCCAGTCAAATTGTCCTGACACCACAACATCCAATTCATACTTACCTGCGCCATTATTAACAGCACCGATATTCATAATAACATCAATAGAGTGGTCTGTTTCCAAGCCAAGATTTATTGCAGCATCCCCATCAAAGCCAACCTTCGGAATGGCGTTCGCTGCGCCTTCGATTGCCACATAGAATTCAGACTTGAAATTATTTCCGTTATTCACATTCGAATAAGTACAGATTGCATTCGTATTAGCCTCAAGATCCGGCAAAGGAATTGCTTCCAGCAGTCTATTTGAACAGCTTAAGCTACCGGTCCCAGAAATTCTCGCACCATTCAGAGGAATCACAGAGAAATAATCTCTAAGTTCACCTTCGGCATCGCTATTCAAATAGACAATTCGCGGAAGTACAACAACAGAGGAAGCTACGTTCTCAGAGCTGCTGATATTTTCAGTGGTCTTATACTGAGATTCAAGCTCTACCAGCAGATTTGCTCCGACAGCAACGTAAACGGAGTCCTTATTATCGGAAGTACCGCTACCACCAGAGGAAGAACCTTCGGCATCATCGGCAGCACTACCACCACAATCAAACGCATCTGCACCACAAATGATAGCGTTATTAGCAAGATCTGCAATCAAAGATTCGTCGTACACGATAGATTGGACCTGGCCATTACCCAATTTTTCTAGCTTAGCGCATTTATCCGCGGAGAAATAGAATGAACCAGTCCATTTGCCTTCGCTTTCAGAGCCAATACTTTCAATATTCTTCATAGAATAAATGAAGTAACGATATTCGTTTCCGCCACCGGACTGGGTAATTGCGCCACCACCGTTGGGCAGATACATAAAGACAACAGACTGTTTTCCGTCATCCATGTTCTCTGTCGGAGGCAACTTACCCGAGATTTTATTACCACTGTTATCATGCTCATCTACGTAGATGATGAACTTTCCCTTAAATTTTCTACCATTTGTAGATCCGAAAATCTTGGTTAACTTTGTTGCAGAGGCTTTCACAACCAAATAGCCATTGTAAAGTTCACTGGAACTGGTTGCATAGCAATCGTTAATAATGTCTATGCCAGCACCATTCATCAAACTATTTTCATCACCATTTGTGACTTTATCCTTGACGCACTTAGATAAGTTATCGTCATTGCCATAATACTTTGCTGCAGTGCTTAACAAATCGTCGATTTTGGGAGTCTTTCCATCGGGGCACATATTAGAAGTGTTCAGATAGCTATCTGTACAGATGTTCTTGGCTTCCTGAGCGCATTCCGGCTTTTGTGCAGAAGGCATAGAAGCATTGGGCTCGGCCCTCGTTGTGAACAGCGCGTATTTGGGATAGATTCGATAGCCAATCTTTTTATATTCGACACAGGTCGTTTTAGTCGTGTAATTGTATTCTTTACACACTTTGTTCCATCCAATATCACAAAAGCCTGCAAGCCCTACTTTTTTATAACTGCCTTTTCTTTCACACCAATACGTCTTACAATCGCCCTGTATTTGCTCCGTCTTGGAAGTTTCACATTCGGAAGTTTCAGCTTCATAATTATTCGGTTCTCCACTCACCTGATAATACATATCCGAAGGACAGGCAGTAAAGCCATCTATTTGCTGAGTACTCAAACCAAGACCATTATCATACTTACGATAGAAGCCTTCGCATTTGGTAATGCCATTAATGTAAGCCTTATTGTTTTGACCGCCAAGAATGTCAACAGAATAAAGATTAGAGTTAAACAAAGCATCGCCCTTAGGAATCCAAGTGCTCCCCTTGATTTCAAGGCCACCCTTGTCAGAACCGGAGGGATTTGCCAAATCCATCGTAGAATTATCACCAAGGCAAAAATCGCCATTGATGGTCAAATTTTTGGCGGTGCTGTTTCCAACATAATTTCCGTTAACAGAAACATTACCACCAATCACCATATTAGTGTTAGCAGAACCACTCAATTCAAAATTTCCACCTACATAAATGTCTCCAGCTGTAAAATTAGATCCACTAGCATAGGAAAACTTTTTTGTGTCTCCTGCAATATACAGATGAGATCCTAGGCCCCAAATACCATCATTGTCATTTTCAAGATTACCACCAATGCAGTTTGTATCGGCCAATGTAATCTTGTTAGAGCTATGACCAACATTGCCCGTGGCTACCAGCTTACGGGAAACAGAGATTTCATTACCGGTAACATCGCCACTCACCATCATTGATTCCATGGCACTTCCCTGATTCATATTCACAGAGCCACCAAAGTAGTTGGCATCAAAATTTACAGGAGAAGTCTTTGTCGGCTTGCCCACCTGATACAGGCCACTGACATTGAAAATAGCTGTTTCACTAAACTTGGCTGTACCATCTCTGGAAGAACCCTCAGAAACAACCTTTATTTTATAAGGTTGTTTGGAGTCATCAACATCAACCACATATACAGAGTAATTCTGCTTATCCTTTTTAAAGGAGACCAATACATCGTCAAGCTTTACAGCCTTATTTTTCTTCTTAGCATTTTTTGTTTGCTTAACAATAGCACCAGTTTCATTACCGTGATGTGCAAACCAGGATCGTGCGGATTCAATACCAGCAACAGCAGCCATGCGAGCTTCGCTCTGGAACATTCTAGAAGCGCTGCTCCGGCCTTCGGAAGACAACCACCTATAAGTTGCAGTACCTGCGATCGTAGCGATCAACATAAACAGAAGTACTGCGACAATAGAAATACCTTTCTTCGAATTCATCATAGGACTACCCCTTTGTACCATTGCTGGGTACGGGAATTACCATTTCGGCATGACCGTTTTCACGACCTTTTTCCAGGTCCAGCTTTAAACGGAAAGCACGAACATTCTTACGATCATAAACATTGGGCTGATAGTTATCTTCAAACGTATAATCCGAATCAACCACCTTACGTACAACTAAATTTGTGATAGCAAAAGAACCTGCGGAAACCGTGGGCGAATAGAATACAAAGGTAAAGGCGACACAACCAGTAAACGGACCATTACCTGTTTCATTAAAGCTGAACCGCATAGAACGAGTACCATAACCATCACTATCTTCAGGTGGGTAAAAAAGATAGTCCGTAACACTTTCGTATTTTCCAGGGGTAGCATCGCCTTTCTTGCGGATACCTACAGCCATATGATCAAAATTCGGCCTGAACATTCTAGACCTATCGGTCATATTATTCATGTTGAATGTAATCTCGTATTCCTGGTCCTTTTCAAAAGAAAATTCATGGCAATTTGTCCAGGAGTCTTCGGAAGCATCTCCATCAGCCACATAGTACTGGTGTTTGACGGGATGGTCAACTGCAGCACCACTGCTCTGGTAGTTTGAGCTAAAGCCAGACAAGGTAACCGTTCCTGTGGAAAGGTTCGGCATGGAATTAGCCTTAGCAAAAAAATCCGTTCCACCATAGGAGATCATTCTGAAAGCCTTTACAGAACCATCGGTGCTGGGGAACATCCTGCCATCAACACTGACAGAACCTGTGCCAGAACCAGCACTCAAGTTACTGGGTTTTGCCGGAGTCAGCATAAAATTGGTCACGCCCGTGGCGATTGCAACCTTTGGTAGATTATCGGCATCGGCAGCTTCCGGACACAAGGATTCATCTGCAGTACCAGAAATGGTTTTGCAAGAGCGATACAAGGTACCATCGTCCAGGGACCAAGAAACTTCTTCTACACGCTTAAAGGTTCCATTTTCGTAGTAGGCTCTACGGAAGTCGATGGCATCACTATAAAGTTGCTCATCACCCTTCTTTTTGCCTTTTATCAAATGGTAAGCAAAGGAGGATGAATCAGGAACATACAAATCATCTATCGGTTTCATCATAACGTCATCGAGAATTTCGTAATCGACGTCACCCTTCTTAGTCTTAGCACCCATCTGAGCCAAATCATCCCTAATCAGGGCAGCAGTATTCTCTGCCAATTCGCCAGCAGCCAGCATGTTCTGGGTACGAACACGCATCTTTGTATTATCGCTGTAAACCTGGCCCGCAATGACAACAACAATGCCTACAATGGCCATATAAACCAAAAGCTCAATTAAGGTAAAGCCCTTCTTGTTATTCTTACACTTCATCGGATTACCCCCGACACTGTAATGGATTGGGTAGACCCCTTAAAAGGCCAGGAAACCTCTACATCCACCTGTTTGGCGTAAACATGAGGCAAAGGCTTGTCATCCCGGGTATTTTCATATTTCGACTCGTTTATAACTTCATAGTCTTGCTTAGCATAAACAGTAAGCTTTCGAGAGTACTTGATAGAAGCCTTTCCGCCGAGACCACGATCCCAAGTACGTTCAACATCCCCGATTACAAACGTGGTGTCCTTATCCGCTTCGGAATGTGATGGGACTGAACTGGCCCCCACGGAGCGGAGAGAATCCAAAAGATTCTGTGCAACTTCCGTAGCGGCATCACGACCGCGGATACGAAGGTATGTTTCATGATTTCCAGACTGGAGTTTATTTAAGGCAACACACATGAAACCCAAAACCATTGATGCAATAAGGACTTCAGTAATTCCAATGCCGACCTTGGAGCCCAGTCCGTGCTGCTTAAAAAAGTTTTTTACCATATTCTTCATAGTAAGCGTCCCTACTCTTCTTCCCAAGCATCACCTTCAATGCTGGTGTATGCAAGCAACTTGTTGTTGCTTTTAGACTTATAAGCCGCTGCAAAGCTTGTGTTGTCACTATAGACTGCACACACATAACCCGAAATAGGGGCAGCAGAAAGACCTAGCTTAGGAACAAAAATGCCCTTGCCCACATCGAGCCAATTGCCACAAGAGTTATCTCCGCTGGGGCAAAGATTATCGCAGGATGTGGTCACGAAAGTCATAGGAGATTCCAGTGTAAAGGAATCCACAAGATTGTCTTCATCAGTCACAAGCTGATCTGGTTGCTTCGTACCGTCAACTTCCTCGCCTTCTTCAACGGAACACTTGGCGTACACATTTAAAGTTGCTGTTCCGGAGAGCGCGATACACAAGGTTTCGGACCTAGAACTGGCAAGTGCAGCCACACGTTCCATAAACGCAGCCAAATTGTTTGCTGCACCTTCGACACGGTGGTTCTTGACAGCCCCCTGAAGACCGGCAAAACTGAGACCAGCCAGAATACCCATGATGGCGACAACCACCATCAATTCAATTAGAGTAAAGCCTTTTTGGGCTTCGCAACTTTGCTTATAGGCTTGATTCATTTTTTTCTCTCTATAAACACCTAAATCCATATACATTGTAAAATATAGCTTTCAGGTTACAAAATCCTTACAATCAGTACGAACAAAGTTGCGAAAATAAGGAAAAATTGACCAATATCATAGAACGCGCCCACAATACAGCACAAATGTGCCCTATATTTTCAATTCAAGTCGAGAACGGGACGTTTTTCACGTTCAAGCCTCACCGGACAGGGAGCTTTTTTTGAGAAAAAATTCCCTTTTTACTACATTTGCCATCATGAATTTGAAAGATCGTATTATTCGTTCTACCGGCAAAATGTCTCCTTTCCGCCTGGTTCTTGTGGATATTACCAACACAATGAACGAAATCGGCGCAAAGCACGGCGCACAGTCCTATTCCCTGAAGCTCTTGGCCGAAACTACTATTTCGTCTATCTTTTTGAGCAGCAGTCTCAAGATGAAGGGTACTGTAAGCGTTACTGCCACCTTTGGCGGAGAGATTTCTTGCGCCAAGGCGGACACCACTCCCTACATCAGCCGCAAGGAAGATGAAGAGTCCTTCTATTTTGTGCGCGCCATGATTCCCCAGGACGAACTGCAGGCCATCAAGGGCGACGAACCGGCCCTGATTCCCCAGAACTACCAGGTGGTGAAGCTGAACGAATACGGCAAGCGTGTCCACGAAAGTGTGGTGCAGGCGGTGAGCACCTCCATGGGTCAAAACTTGGCAACCTACTTGTTCCAGTCCGAGCAGATTCTCTCCGCTGTGGGTATCGAGGCTCAGTTCAACAAGCAGGACCCGAGCAAGCTGGACTACGCCGTCGGTTTTTATGTAGAAGCCTTCCCCGAAATGGAAGAGAAGGACACCACCACCTTGGAACAGGTTGTTTTGAACTTGCCTAAATTCAACGAAATGTACGAAGCCCAGGAAAAGGGCGGCAAGACCATGGTGGACGAGCTTCTTTACCAGTTCGAAGGTCCCTATGAGATCGAGGTCATCAAGGAATTTGGCGCCAAGCCTTTCTGCCCCTGCAGCAAGGAACGCACCATCAGTTCCTTGGCAGCACTGCCCCTTAGTGATCTGAAGGATTTGGAAAAGGATGGCAAGGACTTGGAAATGGTCTGCGATTTTTGCCGTAACAAGTACGTTGTGACAATCGAAGACTTGAGAAATTTGGTTAAGGAACGAGAAAGCAAATAGTACCGCTTCGAAAAAAGGATTTCAATTATGTTTACTAAGCAATGTGTCGTGACTCTGGACTTGGAAGGCGTTCTCGCTCCTGAAATCTGGATTGCCGTAGCCGAAAAGACCGGCATCGAGGACCTGCGTCTCACCACTCGCGACATCCCCGACTACGACGTTTTGATGAAGGGCCGTATCAAAATCATGGAACGGGAAGGCCTTAAGCTTTCTACCATTCAGGACGTGATCCGCAACCTGGGTCTTCTGAAGGGCGCCCGCGAATTCATGGATACTCTCCGTGACGAAGCTCAGGTGATCATCCTTTCTGACACCTTCCAGGAATTTGCCTACCCCATCATGCAGAACCTGGGCATGCCCACTATCTTCTGCCACAACCTGATTGTGGAAGACGACATGATCAAGGGTTACCATCTGCGCCTAAACGACCAGAAGACCAAGGTGGTAAAGTCCCTGCAGGATTTGAACTTCAAGGTGTTTGCCAGCGGCGACTCCTTCAACGACACCGGCATGCTGAAGCAGGCTGACAAGGGCGTTTTCTTCTGTGCTCCGGATTCTATTGTTGCTCAGTTCCCACAGTTGGAAGCTACCAAGACTTACGCCGAACTTCTTGAAAAGTTCCACCAGTTCCAGGACACTTTGTAAAAAGGAGACCCCGGCTCGGAGGCCGGGGTGACATTTTGTTTTAATCCAGAACCCCAAAAGCTCCTACTTCAAAGTGGGTGTCTCCCAGTCGATCCAATCGGACTTGTTCCACTTAATCTGCTCAGAATTCTTGGTGTAGTCGATCTTACCGGTCTTGATTCCATCCTTACCCACCAGGAACTTGTTGATGAAGTCCTTGACTTCGTCAAACTGGCCGTTGGGCAAAGAGCAGTGGGCGTGACCGCCTTCCTGGCTATAGGTGTAGTTTTCGCTTACTCCAAGTGCATCGAACACTTCCTTGGAAGCCTGGCCGCAGTAGTTGGAGGGAACTTCGCCAAGCCATTCCTGGCCTGCGTTGTCGATAATCAGCAAGGGACGTGGAGCCACCATAGCCACAAGCATGTGCTGGTCGAAGGGCAGAGTGTTTTCGCGACCATCGTAGTTCTTGAAGGTTGTCTTCATCCAGTTGCCTTCGGAGCCTGCGCTATTCAAGCCCTGGACAAACTGCTTACCCTTCTGCTTGTTGACTTGAGCACCAACGCGCCAGAGGGAGGCGCCACCGGAACCGGATTCCTGAGGAATAACCAGGGCGATTCGGGAGTCGAAGGCGCCTGCGGCAAGAGAACCCTTGCCCCAGCGAGAACAACCGGTAATACCAAGACGCTTGACATCGATACCGGCTTCCGGATAATTTTCAAGAGCATCGATCAAACGGCTAACGCCCCAGGCCCAGGCCATGATGGTACCGGCGCTGGCATTGGATCCGTAAATGTCGTAGAACTTGCCGCTTCCACGATTACTTTCGGGAGCCACGTTATCGGGGTTAAAAATAATCTGAGCAATGTCAAGACCAGAGAGGGAGCCACCCAGGCTACCACAGGTATTACCCATAAAGCCTCCACCAAAGCCAATCATGGCGGGCTTGGGCTTATCCTTGGTGCCTGCGCCATTGATGGCTACAGCAAAGGAAGCGGATTTACCCTTGTCGGTCACGGTCACCGTAAAGGTGCTTCCTGCAAGCTTGCCTTCCACCTTTTCGGGGTTACGAGGCTTGTCGCCGTACATAATCTTTTCGTACATGGCGCCGATTTCTTCGCGGCGGCAGGTCCATTCAGCCTTGGAGGAAATTCTTGTTCCTGCGAGAGTCTTGAATGGGTCCGGCAGCTTTGCATTGCTGATGCTGGTGGGAATTTCACCGATGGAACATTCGCTGCGGTAGTCTTCCTTGAAAGCGGGCGCCGGAGCCACAACTTCTACACTAGAGCTGGAGACGGGCTTAGCTTCTTCACTAGAGCTGGAAACCGGCTTTTCGCTGGAGCTAGAGGTTGGCTTAACCATTTCGCTGGAGCTGGAAACCGGCTTTGCCTCCTCACTGGAGCTGGAAACGGGAGCAACGTCTTCGCTGGAACTAGAAAGCTGATCTTCGGGCAGAACGGCTTCTGAGCTGGAGCTGAGGTCATCAACAGGACTTACAGCCTTCTTGTCGTCACCGCAGGCATTAAATACAGCCAACATGGCAATGGCCGTAATGGCCAGAATCTTTGTACTCTTCATTTTATACCCAAAACAACCTCATCTCAACCATTTGAAATGGAGGTAGCATAAATATAAGTTTTCATTGTGTTCCTCATCACACTACATTGTCGGAATGCGTTGTCCTTGGACAACAACCTTACACCAACTTTACCCACGCTCGGGGTATTCCAAATTGGAATATCGAGGTCAAAGAGAAAAATCCTATTTTCTGCTTATTTTCGCCATTTTTTCAAGCAGAGCCTCAATTTTTTAGATATACTTGATACCAATGGATCAGGTAACTCTTTCATCTAATCAGTCCCACATTGTGGACGTGCTTATTAGGAAGAATCCCGCCCTCGACCGGGAGATTCTGTCTAAGGCGGTGTCCTTTATCGCCACCGCCCACGAGGGCCAGTACCGCAAAAGCGGCATGCCCTATACCGAACACCCCTACGAAGTTGCAAAAATTCTCGCAGACCTAAAGCAGGACCAGGCTACCGTATTGGCAGGCCTTCTGCACGACGTTGTCGAAGATACCGAATATACCTTGGAACAGCTCACCGAAATGTTTGGCGAAGACGTGGCCTTCATGGTGGACGCCGTTACCAAGATTACTGCAGCCCAAGAGGCCAACAAGACTGCCCAGAAGGCAGAGACCTATCGAAAGCTCATCATAGCCATGGCAAAGGATCCCCGCGTCATCATGATCAAGATCGCGGACCGAATCCACAACATGCGTACCATGCGCTATATGAAACCCGAACGCCGCCAGGCTATTGCCCAGGAAACCCTGGACATCTACATTCCGCTGACGCACCGTTTCGGTCTCTACAGGCTTAAGACAGAGCTTGAAGACTTGAGCTTCAAGTACGTCAACCCGGACGAATACCAGAAGCTGGTGGACGCCCTTATCGAGAATAAGGAATCCCGCGAAAAGTACATTCAGTCTGTGATCGGTCCGTTGCAGTTCAAGATGGCGCTCGAAGACTTCGACTGTACCATCCAGGGCCGCACCAAGAACATTTACAGCATCCACAACAAGATGATCAGCCGAGGCTGTCAGTTCGAAGACATCTTCGACATTTTCGCCATCCGCATCATTGTGGAATCCATTCCGGAATGCTACCTGGCTCTTGGTTACGTACATAACCTCTGGACCCCGCTCCAGAGCCGATTCAAGGACTATATCGCAACCCCGAAGCCCAACCTCTACCAGAGCATCCATACCACAGTTATCGGTCCGGAAAACAAAATGGTGGAAGTCCAGATCCGCACCAAGGACATGGACGTGGTGGCAGAAAAGGGTTTTGCCGCCCACTGGGCCTACAAGCTTGAAACCCAGCACGAAGGCGAGGAACTGGCTTGGCTCAACCACATGGTGAAGCTTCAGTCAGAAATTTCTGACTCCAAGGAATACCTGGACTTTTTGAAGGTGGACTTGAAACCCCAGGGCATGACCGTGTTCACCCCCAAGGGAACTTCCATTGAACTGCCCGACGGAGCCATCGTCCTTGACTTTGCCTTTGCGGTGCACACCGAGCTGGGCCTGCACTGTATCGGTGCGAGAATCAATGATGAAGTGGTGAACCTGGACAAGGTTGTACCTAACGGCGCCACTGTGCAAATCCTGAAGAGCCCCCATCAGGAACCCAGCCCCGAATGGTTGGAGATGGTGAAAACAGTCAAGGCCAAGCAGGAACTGCGCCGCTGGATTCGTTCCAGCTTTATCCAGCAGTCCAAGGAACTGGGTAAGGAAATCTGGATTCGCGAGTTGCACCTGCAGAAGATTGAAAAAGACAAGCGCCCGAAGGAAGAAGATATCTGCAAATACTTCGGTACATCAAGCATTACGGAGTTCTACGAACGCATCGGCCAGGGCGAACTGCCACTGGTGGACATCCAGCGTTTTATTAGCGGTGGCCGCGACGTGACCAAGGAATCTGCAGCACTCCGATTCTTCCCGACCTTCAACAAGGACAAGAAGAACGACGTCCGTGACGACATGCCCCTGCAGATTGGCGGCGAAACGAAACTGCTCATTCACTTTGGCCAATGCTGCGGACCGGTACCCGGAGATAAAATCATCGGTGTCCTCCGCCCCCAGATCGGTATTGAGATTCACTGTGCCGATTGTGCCGAACTTAAAAAATTGCCCAAGGAACAGCAGGTGGCCGTGGAATGGAACGAGGATACGACCCATTCCTTTACAACCCACTTGACCATCAAAACAGACAACAGAAAGAACGTTACTTTGGATGTACTCACGGAACTGAAGAAGGCTAACGTGTTCCTGGAACGTATGACTGTGGCAAGCAAACATTCCTCCGGAAGAATCAAGATTGTATGCAAGGCGTTCCGTAAGGACCAGCTTGAATCTCTCATGACAAGTATCAAGAACATTTCCGGAGTTCACGAGGTAGTTAAACTATGATTTCCACATTGCACCATAGCGATTATACCCTGAAAAACCGCGCATTCAACTGCAGAATGCGTAACCGCTATTATGAGGAAGTCTACTACGCCTTTAGAGCCCTGTTCCCCAACGACATTGCCGAACGCAAGGAACCCAATCCCGTGGCCGACGTTATCTGGTTCAAGCACTTGAGCCGAGAAATCAGGCGCTACGAGCACCTTCTGGAAACCTGCCTTGAATATGCCCAAGCTGCAGTTTTTTACGGAAAAAACGGCAATGCAGCACTCTATTCCAAGGACAAGCGCTGGGGTATTCTCCAGGAAGAAATCTTCTTGGTACACTTTTTGCAGGAGTTACAATCTACAACCCGTTATGTCATTGCCCGTATCGACACAGACCAGATGCTTCAACAGTGGAGTAGCGAAATGCAGGACATGAAAGCGAAGCCTGTGGGCTCCGGTTACGTGAATGCAATTCAGGAGAAGTTGAACGAGATGAATGCCGCGACGATCGTAGAATTCAAGGATTTGCTTAAGCATGTTCTGGACCGATTCCAGATTGGCAACACGCTGTTCGGAACCGTCCAGGAACTGCAGAACTTTTATTAATGAGGCGCGAGGTTAATATATGTCTGAATATATAATCCTATCGATTTTCCTTTTTCTAGGAGCGTTCATCGCGGCGGCAGCCACGGTGGTGGGCCTCTTGCTAGGCTATCGCACCAGAAAGACGAAGAATAAGATGCTCCCATACGAATGCGGTATGGAAACATTTGGCAATGCCCGAATCCAGTTCAAGGTGGGCTACTACGTTTTCGCACTGCTGTTCCTCGTTTTTGACGTGGAAGCCCTTTTCTTGCTTCCGGTCGCAGCAAATTTCAAGGAAATTATGGCAGGCAATACTGCACTTTCGCCCGTTGTCGTGGTGATTGACCTGGTGATTTTCGTGGCGATTCTGGTTTCCGGCCTCGCCTACGCATGGAAGAAAGGAATCCTCAAATGGGAATAATCAATTTTGCACCTAAAATCCTGGATCCCATTCCCGGCGGCAAGTACGTTGTCAATGCCGTGGACTATGTGGTGAACTGGGCTAGAGCCAACTCCATTTGGCCTCTTACCTACGGTACAAGCTGCTGCGCTATCGAAATGATGAGTAGCTCCATGGCCCGTTACGACATTGCGCGCTTCGGTTCCGAAGTGTTCCGAGCCTCCCCCCGCCAGGCCGACTTGTTCATTCTGGCAGGTACCATCACCAAGCGCATGGCTCCCGCCATTCAGATGCTGTGGGAACAGATGCCTGGCCCCAAGTACGTTTTGGCCATGGGTGCCTGCACCATTAGCGGCGGCCCCTTCATTTACGATAACTACTCCGTAGTCCGTGGCGCACAGAACATTTTGCCGGTAGACGTTTTCGTTCCAGGTTGCCCGCCCCGCCCCGAAGCATTGTTCCACGGTCTTTTGACCCTCCGCGAAAAGATTCTGAAGGAAACCTGCCGTAATCCCTGGCAGGAAGGCTACCCCGAAGATGTTTCCCAGACTGACCGCTACCGTGAGGCAGCCAAGGCATGGGCAGAACTTGAGAAAATCAAGGACGAGGAAATGGCTGAGGCCCGCGAGAAGTTCAAGGCCGAAAATCCTGATTACAAGAGCAGTTTCAAACCTGTTCGCGTTGTGAAGGAAGCTTTCCCCGAAGTGGAACGCCCCGCCGCAGCCAACCTCAAGTCCGGCGAACTCTCCCAGACTGACATTTTCAATAAGATCAAGGCAAAGTTTGCAAGCGCTACGGTGGACGAAGCAATCCTTGCCACCGCAAGTTCAGACAGCCCTGTAGAGATTACACTGGATGTAAACGAATACCTGGCTGCTACAGAATTTGTAAAGAACGATCCTGCACTGAAGATGGATTACCTTATTGATGTAACCGCCATTGACTACCCGGATCACTTTGAGTTGATTACCCAGCTTCGCAGCATTGAATTGGGCCACAAGGTCTTCTTCTGTGTTCCCCTGAAGAAGGACGAATCTATTCCCGAAGAAAAGCGAGCAACCAGCCTTTTGGCAAGCGCACCTAGCCTTACCAAGCTGTACCCTGCCGCAAGCATCAAGGAACGCGAAGTCTATGACATGTTCGGCATCAAGTTCGAAGGTCATGACGACTTGCGCCGTATTTTCCTGGACAAGGACTTCGTAGGATTCCCCCTGCGTAAAGATTTCACCCACCCTGACATGATTAAGAGGCCCGTATGAGTATGACACAGCTCCCTCCGGGATTCAAAATCATCCGTGACGAAAATAGCGAGGCCTATTCCGACGAATTCTTCGTCAACATGGGTCCTCAGCATCCCAGTACCCACGGTGCACTTCGCCTGGCCATCCGCATGGACGGCGAAACTATTGTTGAATTGGTACCCCATCACGGTTACATTCACCGCGGCATGGAAAAGCAGGCAGAATCCATGAGCTACCTGCAGTATTTCCCCATGTCGGACCGTCAAGACTATTTGACCGCAATCCAGAACAACCTGGGCGTTGCTCTTGCCTACGAAAAGGGCATGAACGTAGGCGTTCCTCTCCGTCAGGAATACATCCGCGTCATGCTGCAGGAACTGGGCCGCATTGCTAGCCACCTGGTGTTCTTCGGCTGCTTCGGTGGCGACTTGGGCGGTCAGACCTGCTTGCTCTTCGGTTTCAAGGAACGTGAAATGGTTCACGACATTCTTGAAGAGGTCACCGGTTCTCGCTTGACAATGAACTACTTTAGGCCGGGCGGAAGCCGCTTTGACGTTCCGGATACCTTTATCCCTCGTGTAAAGGCATTCCTTGACCACATGGAATCCACCATGAAGGATTACGAACGTTTCTTAAGCAAGAACGTTATTGTCCGCGAACGTAGCATCGGTATCGGCGTTCTCTCCAAGGAAGACGCTATTGCCTACGCTTGCTCCGGTCCTGTAGCCCGTGCCAGCGGCGTGAACTTTGATGTTCGTCGCAACAATCCCTACAGCATTTACAGCCAGTTGGAATTCGATGTTCCCCTCGCCTACAACGGCGACTGCTACGACCGATACAACGTTCGCATTGCTGAAATTCACGAATCCATGCGCATTCTTCGCCAGTGCATCGACAAGTTCCCTGCCGAAGGTCCGTGGCGCAGCAAGGAAAAGCCCGTGAAGCTGGCCCCGGGTCGTTACTACAGCGAAATCGAAACTGCCAAGGGACTTTACGCAACCTACGTCGTAGCTGCCGCAGGTGACAAGCCTTACCGCATCCATACTCGTGGTCCAAGCTTCCCCCATATTGGCGTTTTGAACAAGATGTGCCAAGGCCTCACCGTTTCGGACCTTGTCACCATCATGGCAACCTTGGACCCCGTTATCCCGGAAATTGACAGATAGGTAAGTATATGTTCGTACCCTCAGTAACTAATCCTATTGGCGACTTCGTCAGAGAATGGGTGCCAAAGCTTGCAGAATATCTGCCGGCAGCCATCCAGTCTGACACATTGAACAGCGTCGTCGCCTTTTTGGTGAACGCAGTTATCTGCGTCATTGCTGTTTGCCTCGTGAACATCGGTTCTGCGCCGATTCTCATCTACATGGAACGTAAGGTTTGCGCCCACGTGCAATGCCGTATGGGCCCCATGCGCCTTGGCTGGCACGGTACCATTCAGACCATCGCCGACGTCTTGAAGATGCTCTTCAAGGAAGTCTATGCACCTGGTGGAGTAGATAAGTTCGTTTACTTCCTGGCTCCGCTGATTGTGCTGATCGCCCCCTTCATGGTTGCAGCACTTATCCCCTTCGGCGAAAACTTGCTGGTGGCAAATATCGACATGGGCATTCCCCTGATCATCGCCATCAACGGTTTTGGCGTGCTGGGCATTTTGCTTGGCGGCTGGTCCAGTAACAACAAGTACTCCTTGCTCGGTGCTCTTCGTAGCGGCGCCCAGATGATCAGCTACGAAATCTCCTTTGCTTTGGTTCTTTTGTTCGTGGTCATGATTTCCGGTTCCACCAACCTGATGGCCATTACCCAGACCCAGAGCGGAACCATTTTCGACTGGACGATTTTCCGTGTTCCAGTTCTTGGTATCATCGCTTTCGTCTTGTTCTTCATTTCTTCTACTGCAGAAATGAACCGCGCTCCCTTCGACATTGCCGAAGCGGAACAGGAACTGACCGGTGGTTACCATACGGAATATAACGGTACGCCCTTCGCCATGTTCTACCTGGCAGAATACATCGCACTGGTAACCAATTCTTCCCTGGCAGTCACCTGCTTCCTGGGTGGTTTCCATGCTCCTTGCCTGGGCATTGCCGCCGTTGACGGAGTCCTTACCATGATTCCTGGCGTCGTCTGGTTCTTCGCCAAGGTGTTCTTCATGATTTGGGCTTACATGATGGTCCGTTGGACCTTTGTCCGCCCCCGTGTAGACCAGCTGATGAGTTTTGAATGGAAATTCCTGCTGCCCCTGAACCTGCTGATGCTGGTGGCTGGCGCTGCTTATGTGGCTTTGGTAGGCTAAGGTAGAGGTATTTTATGGAACAGAAAAACATTTCTACAAAACAGTATATCAAGGAATACTTGAAGAAGTGCGTTACCGGCCCGTGGAGCTTGCTTTGCGGTTTGTCCGTTAGCCTTCGCTATTTCTTCAACCCCAAGCGCATTGTTACGGAACAGTATCCGGAAAACCGCAAGACCCTAAAAATGCACGAACGTTTCCGCGGCCGCCTTTCCATGGTGGAAGATGCCGACGGCAACAACCGCTGCACCGCTTGCGGCATGTGCGAACGTAGCTGCCCCAACGGAAGCATCAATGTTCAGGCAACCAAGAACATTGCCGGCAAGAAAGTTCTGGGCCGTTACGTGTATCATTTTGCAAGTTGCACCCAGTGCGGCCTCTGTGTGGAAGCCTGCCCCTTCGGCGCTATCGAAATGGCTCCGGAATTTGAAGTGGCTACGACTGACATCAAGTCCCTGGAAATGATTTTGAACAAGAAGGAGGGTCAAGGCTAATGTTCCCGGATCTTTCAAGTTTGGCAAACGTATTCCCCCTGGGAGGAATCGACATTGCCTTCTACGTCGTGGCATTCGTCATGGTAGCTACAGCTATCTGCACGGTCGCCGTGAAGAATATCTTGCAGAGTGCCGTGTTCCTTATTTTCTCTTTTGTAGGAACCACTGTTCTCTACTTGCTGCTCCACGCTGAATTCAACGCCCTGGCTCAAATCATGGTGTACATCGGCGGCGTGGTGATTTTCGTGATCTTCACCATCTTGCTTACCAGCCATTTGGGCGAAGACGCTTTTTCCACGAAGATTCCGCGCTACTTTGCAGCATTCATTATTTCCATCGCTTTCGTTGCAATCATGGTCAAGTGCCTGTTACCGGCACAAGGTCTTGTAACTACCGCAGCAACAGCTCCCGAAGGATTCGCATCCTTGAAGGCATTGTCTGTTCGCTTGCTGGGCTACGGCGCCGACGGTTTCATTCTCCCCTTCGAGATTGTAAGCATACTGCTGCTTGCCACCTTGATTGGAGCAATCACTATTGCTCGTCGCGGTAAGGAGGAAAAATAATGACTTTAATGAATGTTCTTATCCTCTCGTTCATTCTCTTTGGCATTGGCCTTTGGGGCCTTATGCGCCGTCGTCACCTGGTGGGTATGCTGATTTCTACAGAAATCATGCTGAACGCAGCCAACATGAACTTTATCGCTTTCGCCTACTTTAGCGCAAAGGACGCTACTGCAGGTTCCGTGTTTAGCATTTTCGTCATCGCAGTGACCGCATGCGAAATGGCAGTGGCATTGGCCATTATCGTCAGCATGTATCGCCGTCGCAAGAGCCTTGACGTAGAACAGTTGAGGGATCTCCATGATTAACGAAGTCTCTATCAGCTATCTCATTTTCCTGATGCCGCTTCTCACCTTCGTGGTGAACGGTCTCTTTTTGGGCAAGCGTTCCGCCAAGGGTGCCGCAGCATTCGCCATCGTTTGCAACGGCATTGCCTTTGCATCGGCTCTTTTCCTGGCCGTAAGCTACTTCACCTCCGGATTCGCACCACAGAAGGCTATTCTCTTTGAAATCCCCTTCCTGAAGTTCGCAGAAACCTTCTTAGCAAACATCGGCCTGTTGGTGGATCCGCTTTCGATCATGATGCTGGTGGTGGTCACCTTCATCTCCTTTATGGTGAACATCTACAGCGTGGGTTACATGCGTGGCGATCGTGCCGAAGGCCGATTCTTCGCACTGCTCTCCCTGTTCAGCTTCAGCATGCTTGGTCTGGTGGCAGCAACCAACCTGTTCCAGATGTTCATCTTCTGGGAACTGGTGGGCGTTTCCAGTTATCTGTTGATTGGTTTCTGGTATCACAAGCCTTCTGCAGTGAGCGCCTCCAAGCAGGCATTCATCCTTACCCGATTTGCCGACAGCTTCTTCCTGTTGGGTATTGTGATCGTAAGCTACGTGGTGCAGAGTTTCGACTTTGCCACTTTGAATGCTCTGACCTTGAGCGCATTCCAGTCCCAGGTTATTGACCTCGGCTTCATCACTATGAACAAGGCAACCGCTCTGGTTCTCGGCGGTGTATTCATCTTTACCGGTGGCTGGGGCAAGTCCGCCATGTTCCCCATGCATATTTGGCTGCCCAATGCTATGGAGGGTCCGACCCCGGTTTCTTCCATCATTCATAGTGCCACCATGGTGGTGGCCGGCGTTTACCTGGTAGCACGTTTGTTCCCCTTCTTCGCTCTTAGCGGAAGCACCATGAACCTGATTATGGTGGTGGGCGCATTCACAATGGTTTTTGCTGCTGTGATTGCTTGCACTCAAAAAGACATTAAGCGCATACTTGCTTACTCCACCCTTTCTCAGCTTGGCTACATGATGTTCTCTCTGGGCGCTTGCCGCATGGGTGACGTTGTGATTGCCACCGGCTGGACCGCTTCTACCTACCACATTTTCACTCACGCTTTCTTCAAGTGCAGTTTGTTCCTTATCGCAGGTTCCTTGATCCATCAGGTTCATACCAACGATCTGGACGCCATGGGCGGTCTTCGCAAGAAAATGCCCCTGACTTACATCTGCGCCTTGATTTCCATTCTGGCAATTTCCGGCATTC
This sequence comes from Fibrobacter sp., assembly GCA_024398995.1. Taxonomy (GTDB): domain Bacteria; phylum Fibrobacterota; class Fibrobacteria; order Fibrobacterales; family Fibrobacteraceae; genus Fibrobacter. Next base: position 42,146 of record JAKSIE010000003.1, on the reverse strand, counting down.
CGCCGTTCTCCGGTTTCTTCTCCAAGGACGAAATCATTCTGACGGCATTCCAGGGACATCATTATGTGGTATTCGGTCTGGCTCTCTTGACCAGCGGCCTCACCACCTTCTACATGTTCCGTTTATTCTTCTTGGCATTCCACGGTGCACCTCGCAGCGAAAGCGTCAAGGCCGGACACGTTCATGAAGATTTCTTCATGACCTTGCCTATTGCAATTCTTGCTATACCTGCTTTGGCTAGCGGTTTTGCAGCAAAGGACCTGTTCGAACACTTCTTTGTGCCGGACAAGCTTAATGTTCCCCAGTTGATGATGCTCCCTGAAGCCCACTGGATCCCCTACGTTGCCGTAGCTATCGCAGTTGTAGCCCTGCTGATTGCATGGGTTCTCTACGCAAGCCCAAAGGCAAAGGTGGATCGTGCTTTGGACGACATCAACCGTAGCAGCATCTACAAGGTGATTTACCATAAGTTCTACTTTGATGAAATCTACTACGCTGTCGTTCGCCAGTTCGTTATTGGCGGCATCGCTCGCGTGGCTCGATTCATCCAGGACTACATCATCGAAGGCATTTTGGCATTCGTCGTATGGTTTGTTCATAAGCTGGGCGATCTTGTTCGTACCGCCCAGAGTGGCAATTTGACATTCTACCTGGGAACCCTGGTGGTGGGCGTACTGCTGTGGCGTTTCCTTGGTCAGCTTCCATTCTAGGATTGAGAGGTTATAAGTACTATGGATACATTACTTTTTAATCTGATTTGGCTCATTCCGCTCCTGACTGTTTTCGTCTGTATTCCTATTCCGGGAACCAGGGCAAAACTGATCAAGAGCATCCACGCTATTTCCGGCACATTCGTTTTGGGAGTTGCTGGTTACCTGACCTATCGCGTTTATGCTTTAAGCGGCACCCCGGTGGACGAAAGCGCGGCTCCTCTGGCACTCCGTTTCTTTACGGACATCCCCTGGATTTCAACTCTGAACGCACACTACATCGTAGGTGCCGACGGTCTCAATATATTCCTGGTGCTCCTTACTGCAGTAATCGTGTGGGGCGGCATTCTGGTAAGCTGGGAAATCAAGGGCAACCAGAAGGTATTCTTTGCACTGATCCAGCTGTTGGCTACTAGCGTTTATGGTGTGTTCATGAGTATTGATCTGGTACTTTTCTTCGTATTCTACGAAATGGAAGCACTGTGCATGTACTTGATGATTGCCTGCTACGGTTCCGGCCGCAAGGACTACGGTGGTAAGAAACTGACCTTGACTCTGGCATTCGGTTCCGCCATGATTCTTGCAACGCTGTTCGGCCTCTACTTCGAAAGCGGTGCAACAGGTTGGAGCATTGTAGAACTTTCCAAGATCAGTCTCCCCATGGATTTCCAGATGTGGGCATTCCCCCTGATGTTTATGGGTTTTGCAGTCAGTTCTTCTCTGTTTCCGTTCCACTTCTGGAGCCCGGACGGTCACGCTTCTGCTCCGACCGCAGTTTCTATGTTGGCTGCAGGCGTGATGATGAAGATGGGTGCATACGGATGCCTTCGCGTTGCCATGTTCCTAATGCCCGAAGCCGCAAAGATCTGGCTCCCCTACGTTGTGGCCCTGCTGATTTTCAACGTAGTTCTTGGACCTTTCATCGCATTGCGCCACAAGGATCTGAAGTACATCACTGCATACAGTTCCATTAGCCATTTGGGCTTGATTTTCTTGGGCCTTGCCGCCTTGACTCCTGTTGGTCTTCGCGGGGCAAGCCTCCAGATGATTTCCCATGGTTTCTTGACCGGTTTGTTCTTCGCAACCATCGGTATGATTTACGAACGTACTCACACTCGTGACATTACCGAAATGGGTGGCATTATGCGTAAGATCCCGTTCTTGGGCGTAGGCTTCGCAATCGCGGGTTTCGCTGGCCTTGGCTTGCCTGGTTTCAGCGGCTTCGTTGCAGAAAGCAACATTTTCATCGGAGCATTCGCTCAGGATTCCACCCTCACCCGCGTGGTAACGATTCTTGCCATTCTTTCTATTACAACCACCGCAGTCTATATCTTGCAGACTGCCAACCGAATGCTTCATGGAAACATGCCGGCCAAGTACGAAACCTTGACCGACGCAAATCTCCGTGAAAAGGTCGTCGTTGTGGTTCTCGTGCTTTGCTTACTCTTGATCGGTATTTTCCCGGGCTGGATTGCAGATTTGCTTGACCAGAGCATCGCTCCCATCTTCGCAAAACTTGCAGCGGCCCAAGCACCGGTGATTGGAGGTTAATATGAGTTTTTCTATTCCTAATTTCATTATCCCCGATCTCGTTCTTCTGATTCTTCCGTTCCTGGTGATCGGATGCCGCTTGCTGATCAAGAATTCCAAGTTGCCGTGGCGCTTGGCTTGCGCAGGACTTATTGTCGTATTCGTCCTGTTGAATTTCTTGCCTCTGGTTGGCGGAAGCGGCAATTACTTTATCAGCAATTGGCGTGTAGACGACTTTGGCATTCTTATGCGCGAAGTACTCACCTTGAGCGCCCTGTTGGGACTGCTCCTTGCAAAGGATTACTTCGATCACGGTGCTGACGGCAAGCCTCAAATGACCCAGATTGCAGAGTTTGCAGGAACGGTAGCATTCGCAACATTCGGCGGCTACATCGTAGTCTCTGCTTGCGACCTGTTGACATTCTTCCTGGGCCTTGAAATGGCAACCATCCCCATGTATATTCTGACGGCTTGGAACAAGAAGGACCTTCTGGGTTCCGAAGCGGCCACCAAGTACATTTTGATGGGCTCTGTGGCAACTGCATTTGAATTGTTCGGATTCAGCTACCTGTACGGTTTCGCCGGTTCCATCCACTTTGATGCTATCTACAGCGCCGCCGCTGCAGGAACTTCCCCGCTGCTCTGGATCGCCGTACTGTTCCTGTTCTGCGGTATCGGTTTCAAGCTGACCTTGTTCCCCTTCTACACCTGGGCTCCGGACGTCTACGAAGGCGCCCCCTCTCCTGTGACCGCACTTTTGGCAGTAACCTCCAAGGCTACCGCCATCGCATTCCTGGTTGTACTGGTCTTTGGCCCCCTGGCTCCCGTACAGCAGCAGATTGCACCCCTGATTGCAATTCTTGCAGGCGTAACCCTGTTCGTGGGCAACCTTGGTGCGCTGAAGCAGACTCGCCTCCGTCGTTTCATGGCATACAGCTCTATCGCTCAAGCCGGTTACATTATGGTGGCACTCCTTGGCCCCGCAGAATTGTCCAAGACGGCAATCGTCTATTACCTGTTCCTCTACACTGTGGCTAACTACCTGGCATTCTTCGTGTTCGGTGTCATTGGACATCGTCGAGAGGAATCCTTCGACTCTCTGAGGGGTCTTTCCAAGCAGAGCGTTAGCCTTGCAACCGCCTTGGCTGTGGCTATGTTCAGCTTGGCAGGCATTCCCCCTCTTGCAGGTTTCTTCGGTAAGTTCCACTTGTTCTTCAGCGGCGCATCCACCGGTCACTACGCCCTCGTGGTATTCGCGGTTCTGAACAATGTGTTGGCCCTTTACTACTACTTGCAGGTCATCAAGAGCGCCTGGGCAGATGAACCCGAAAAGGAACTGACTCCACTCCGTTTGACCAAGCGTCAAATCATAGTCACATTCCTGCTCACTGCTGCGGTGATTCTCATGGGTATTCTCCCCCACTTGAGCAACAACATCTTCGCAGGATTTAGCCTGTAACAAACACTACGAACAGTTGTAAACACTTTCACAATATGCCGCCATAACTATGGTGGCATATTTTGTTAAATTATGAAAGTAAAATTTTAACCCTCCATTCAATGGAAATCTATATGAGCACTAAAGAATACCTTGCCGGCGCCAAGATGGCCGGTTCCGTCCAGAAGCTTATGACCCCGGGTCTTGCCGTGGAATTCATCCAGCCCTGGTATACCCCGCTTTCTACCACTCCGTCTACCACCGGTATCGCAGTGGGCGGCATTGGTTCCACCTTTACTGCAACTCCCGCAGGCACCACTCCCGTAATGAACGTGATGCCGGGCGTGCAGGTTCGCACCGAAAAGGCTTCCGACCTTCGCTTCAACAACTTCTTCTTCCGCGAAGCAGTGATCAGCGACAAGGCTCAGCTGGTTATTTACAACTTTGCAGCATTCACCACCTACCTGGGCAAGTTCAAGCTGGTGGACGTCAAGGGCGCCGCCCTCTTCACCGAAACCGACCAGAAGAAGGCCGAAGCTAAGCTGAACAAGATTCTTTCCGATAAGGAATTCCTGAAGAACAACATGGCCGCTTTCGAACGCTGGCACATCCAGTGGAGCGACCGCACTGCAGCTCTCCTCGCCAAAATGTCTTTGACCAAGCCCGGCGCTAAGGTTGAAGAAGTGAACCGCGCTGTGGTTATCGATTTCTTCGACGGTGTAGTTGGTGAAAAGATTGCTCGCCAGGGCGCCCTGACCGCCGCATGGACAGACGACAAGACTTTCCTCGGCCAGGAAGGCTACGACGCTGCTAAGATGCAGTACACCGCCCTCTATCCTGTTAGCGAAACCAAGTACGAAGGCAAGGGCGTTCAGATTACCAAGACCCAGTCCAGCTACGTGACTCCGGGTGACGAACGTCTCTCCAGCCTGCCGGTAAACGCCACCGTATTTACCTTGGAAAACACCACCAAGGAAACCCGCGAAATGACCATCGTCCAGGTTCAGGACAGCCTCTGCGGCTACTACGCCCGTAAGGACCGTCAGGGCGTGCAGGACTCCAGCTTCGTTCTGGTTCCCATGGCCAAGAATCCCAAGGCAGTAAGCTTCAGCATGGAAGCTGCCGACGGCCGCGAAGTCCGCGGTATTGAATTCTACAACGAAGAACAGCAGCCCGCTTCTGACTTTAACGGCTGCATGGGCATTTCCGTTGCATGGAACAAGAAGGACAACCTGAACGTTTCCGTGAAGCCCATGTTCTACCAGGACGACGCCGCAGCTACCGTGAAGGCAGCCCTCCAGAGCGGTCGCGTCAACAACATTTTCGTGAAGAACGTCTACAGCGGCCGCGAAACTATCGCCGGTGCCATCGCAGTGACCGTCGTTCTCAAGCCGAAGCAGAAGGTTTCCTTCCAGTTCAACACTGTTCTGGACTTCCCGGAAATCAAGCTTGTGAAGCTCACCAGCCAGAAGAAGTACACCGCCTTCTACCCCGAAGCATACGGCCGCGTTGGCGCAATCCTGGACGAAGCTCTGGCAGCAGACAAGACCATGGACGCTCGCCTCAAGGCATTCGAAGCATTGGTTCCCAAGGCCAAGGTTGCAAAGATCTACAAGGAAGCAAAGAAGCAGGTGGAATTCAAGAGCCTCGCTATCAATACCTTGAGCTTCCTTGCCGAAGCAACCGTGTGGGACAAGGAAGACCGCTTCCTGGTTCGTGAATGCGCAGACTATCCCTTCTTCAACTCCCTGGACGTTTACTTCTACGGCAGCTTCAGCCTGCTGGCTCTGATGCCCCGTCTGGACGGTGTTGTGATGAAGCGTTTCGGTGACGCCATCCTCGCCATTAACGAAAACCGCCGCCGCCATCACGAATACGTGAACCTGCCCTTTGCTGATCTTCCGGATCCGAAGCTGGAAGGCCCCCGCGCTGTTCGCGGCGCCGTGATTCACGACCTGGGTAGCCCCTTCGATGCAGAACCGGATGCCTACGACTGGCACAACGTGAAGGAATGGAAGGATCTTGCTCCCAAGTACGTTTTGATGGTTCTGCGTCACTACGTGACCACCAAGAATCTCGATGTTCTGAAGGAATGCAAGGACGCAGTCTACGCCGCCATGGAATATCTGGAAAAGATGGTCAAGGTCGGCGAAAACTTCCCGCTGACCCACGGTACCGACGACACCTTCGACAACCTGAGCTCTCACGGTATTTCCGTTTACTGCGGTTCTCTCTGGATTGCAGGTCTCCGCGCAGCAGCAAAGATTGCTGAACTCCTGGGCGACAAGGATCAGGCTGCCAAGTGGAACGAAAAGTCTGTTGCCGCCAACAAGGAATTCGACGAAGCTTTGTGGGACGAAAATGAAGGTTACTACCACTTCTTCGTGACCCCCATGGAAATGAAGGACGTGAACGTTGAAAAGTACGCCGCCCTCCGTGAAGCCGTGAAGGAATCCATCGAACTTCCGGAATGCCCGAAGGCTGGTGTCGCCGCCATTAACGCTTGGCTCAACTCCGGCGAAATTCCGTCCGATGTTGAACTTTCCAAGTCTGAACTCCGCGGCCTGAAGAAGGCATGGATCACCGCACAGTGCAAGGACGCCTTCACCGCTTCCTGGTCTGCAAAGGTGACCAACGACTGCGACGACGTGTTCGTCGACACCCTGCTGGCAGACACTTACCTGCGCATGCTGGGTCTGAAGCCCATCTGCGATGCAACCAAGGCCAAGAAGAACTTGCTGAAGGTTTTCAACACCAACTACAAGGCAAACAGCCCGCTGATCGGTGCAGCAAACCTTGTCCACAAGGACGGTTCCCCGCTGGATGAATTCAACTTCCAGGCACACGACGTTTGGATTGGTATCCAGTACAGTGTCATGACCGCTTGCATGATGCACGGTCTCGTGAAGGAAGCCGCTGATCTGGGCGACTCCATGACCCGCAATCTCTACGATGAAGCTAAGGTTCCCTTCGCTGCACCGGAAGGCTTCAACGGTTCTTGCCGTCTGCACGCCGCCGCCCTGGTTTCTGCATTCGGTCTCAGCCAGGCTGCCGCCGACAAGATGCACAAGGCATTGCTTGCCAAGGGCGCTCTCCTTGCAGATAGCCGCATTAGCCCGAAACTGCCCCGCAACGTGGCCGCCTTCACCAAGGCTTACGGCGCTATCGCCAAGGACGCCAAGGTCGATGCAGAAAAGCTGTTCACTCTGATGCACAGCACTGCGCTGAAGTATACCGCAGGTAAGTACTTCCGTCCTGGCATGGTGTTCGCTTTGTTGTATAAGTAGTTTCGGTCCGTGAGGTAAGTTCGCACGCAAACAAGGCCGTTCCGGGTTGTTTTCTTTGCGACTTACCTTCACTCCCCTATACAATTACTTATACCACCCGTTTTTACGGATGTTCGCTCTGTTGTATAAGTAGGGCCGCCTCTGATAAGGGCACGAGGTTAAATTGCACCCATTAAACGTTCACTACTTATAAGCTACGTTTTTACAGTTGTTCGCTCTTGTAAAGAACATTAAAAAACATCTGGAGAAATCCAGATGTTTTTCTTTTGCTGCGGTCTAGGCCTAATCCCTTGCGCTACGATTCAGAATACGTTGTTTCAAGAATCTACTTCGCCAGGCATTTAGTTGCCTTCGTCAACAAATCCATTTCCAGTTTCTTGGAATCTTCAAAAACTTCTTTCAGAAGGCTTTTTACACTGTAATCCTTTTTGATGGTCTTGAGAACGCATTCACAGGTGGGTTTCTTTACATCTCCGGACTTCATGCATTCCTTGAGGAAGGCGTTATCCATTTCCTTGGGAAACTGCTTCGGCAGGCACGGTTCAATAAAGCCAAAGCCCCACGTACCGAAATCAGACAGATCCGTCGAGCCCGCTGAAAGGATTTTATCGACTACCTTCGGGTCCTTGGAAAGTTTGTCGTAGGCGCAGGAACAAGTCTTGCTGGACTGAGTCGCCCCGAGCCACTCTGTTGCAGAAGCAGCGCAGGTCTGTACAAAGGTTTTCTTCATGAAGGGGCTTTGCAGCATGACCTTCAGGAACATTATTTCTTCGTCCGTCACTTGGATGCCGCCGAAGCTTGTCGTCTTTACAGAGGAAGGAGGAGGCTGGTCTGCGGGAAGCTGGTCTGCGGGAGCTATTCCATCTACAAGCGCACTACATTCCGTTGTGGAATTCACGATAAAATCCACATAGTTCTTGTCCTCGATACCCAAGGACAGAGCTTGTTCTAGACTCTTGAAAGCATTTTCGTCGTACTTGCCTTCTAGCTTTTTCAGCACACATTCGCAAACGGGTGCATCAACCCCTTCAAGACATCCATTCATAAATTCCTGACGGGTGGTTTCTGAATAGCCCTTACCTGCGGCACGAGCCACCACGGCGGCGGCACCACTCGCAGCGTAAGTTGTTGATGCAATTAGAGTTACGAAAAACGTCGCGACGATATTCAAATTCTTCATACTGCTAATATATAAAACTACGGAGTGAAAACGCGAGCAGCGGGGCGTTGCGGGGCCGGCGTCTGAGGCCCCGCAGAGGGGGTAGCGACAGCCGACATCCTACAAGCAAACCGCAGCAGTTAACCATCGGGCATATTCCCACAGGTAACGGATGGCGGCGAGAGCGAGGGGGAGACCTCCCCCATCTTCAAAAACTTAAGACGAAAATCACTAAACAAAACGTTTCCCTTTTACTAAATTATGGCTACTATGAGCTTAAAATTCGAAACCCCGATTACTGAAGTCCCGCTGTTCCACCAGGGTAAGGTACGTGACATGTACGACCTGGGCGACAGCTTCCTGATGGTCGCTTCCGACCGTCTTTCCGCCTTTGACGTGGTTCTCCCCACCCCCATTCCGGGTAAGGGCAAGATCCTGAACCAGCTTTCTCTGTTCTGGTTCAAGCAGCTTGGCATGAAGAACCACCTGATCACCGCTAACGTGGACGAATATCCGGAAGTGCTGAAGAAGCACGCCGACTATCTCCGCGGCCGCTCCATGATTGTGAAGAAGGCTCACCGTCATTCCGTGGAATGCATCGTCCGTGGTTACATCGTGGGTTCCGGCTGGAAGGACTACCAGAAGACCGGTAAGATCTGCGGTCATGTCCTCCCCGAAAATTTGCAGCTCTGCCAGAAGCTGGAACAGCCGCTCTACACTCCCAGCACCAAGCCGGATGTAGGCCATGACGAAAACATCAGCTTCGAACAGACCTTCGACATTGTTGGCGAAAAGGTTGCAACCGACCTGAAGAACATGTCTCTCGACATCTACACCAAGGCTCGCGACTACGCCGCTTCCAAGGGCATCATCCTGGCCGACACCAAGTTTGAATTCGGTGAAATCGACGGCGAAACCGTTCTTATCGACGAAGTTCTCACTCCGGACTCCAGCCGCTACTGGCCTGCAGACAAGTACCAGGTTGGCAAGAACCAGGAAAGCTTCGACAAGCAGTACATCCGTGACTGGCTCGAAACTCTCGACTGGGGCAAGTGCTATCCGGGTCCCGAAATTCCGGCAGACGTTGTGAAGAACACTCTCGACAAGTACATCGAAATCTTCGTACGTCTCACTGGCAAGCAGCCGGAATTGTAATGACCGCACGGATCTTGGCCCAGGGGCTTACCTGCCGGCTGAACCTCGTTCTAAAAAAGACCTGTCCTCGCGGCAGGTCTTTTTTTTTGCGGGTTCGGGGTGATTTATGAGGCGTTTACGTACAAATCGTGCATTTTTAGCAATTTCTGTACGTAATTTGTTAATTTGTACTAAACACAAGACCGTTGCTCGAGTTGTTTTTACGTACATAAACGACGAAAAAGCGCAAAAATGTACGTAGGCCAGCAAAGACTAGCAACGTACACACACGCTACAGCACAAAAACACGGGCAAACGACGGCAAAATTACGTACAAAAACGAAAGAAAACCAACATTCTGTACGTAAAATCACAACAAGTGCGCCTTCGCAAGTTTCTCAACCTCATGTAGGGATAGAGGCATTCTTTTATTTTCCATAGTAAAGATCAAATTATCCCCCATGATAAATCCATTTTTTTCATAGGTGCGCATTTTCAGTATTACATTACCGACATAGTCTAAGTCATCCATAAGGCCGAAATGCTCCCACACAATTTCTTTTCGCGTTTGCACATTCAGGCAGACGAAATCAGGATGAATGCAAACACCGTTTTTCAACTGCAGGGGAAACTCATAGCGGAAAGGTATTTCAAAACGTTCCAAGACATCCGCGATAATCGCCTCGGATTTTGAGCGAACGCGAACATTTTTTGAGGTATACAGTTCCGAATCATCTTCCTTAAAGTCAAGACCTCCGTATTCAACAGCATTCCATTGACCAACAAAATACGCATCAGAGACAGCATGCGGTTCTATAAGAACTTTTCTATCATCGCTAGCAGTGTTAAACAGTGGAATCAAATCAAGTTTACCATACCTACGTTCAAAGGTTTTCAGCAAGTTCACCTGCTTCGATATCCACTTTAAAACTTTTTCGTCGTACTTTTTTTGAGCAAGAGACTTAGCCAGTTCCAAATCATTCTTAGGGATATAATCACCAGGAGCAACTGTCTTAACATGATAATATTGTACTGCTCCATTGCTTTGAGATATTCGCAATGTTCCCGCAGGATATTTTTTTATCAACATCCCAAGATGGTTGGCAAAACGAGTCAATTCAGCAATTCGTTTTCTAACCATAGGGACGATACTATCAACAGAAAGTCGAAGCGTCGCCATAAATTACCTTATTTGTATTGATATAGAAAAACGAGTTTTGATTCGTTATTTTTTTTGATTTAGTAACTCGAGAACAATGTACAAAAAAAAGCTCCCCGAAGGGAGCCATTTGTAAAAAAGAAAAATGAGGCTCTACTTTTTCTTGGAGAGGCGGAATACGCCCTGCTTATTGTATTCAGGGGAATCCTTTGGGAAGGGACTTTTGGCTTCCTGGCGGAGTACGAAGGAGGCATCTTCCAGTTCAATTTCAGAGCCGGACTTGGCTGGGACTCCATCACCAAAAATCACATCCGCAGCAAGGAGCAAAGCCTCCTGGGCGTTTTCTTCAGTTGCAGAGATGCACAGGTCTGGCAAAGCAAAACATGCCATACCCAAGGTGTAAATGACATCATCATTTTCAACAAAATTGATCCACGGGTCCATGGGATACTCGCCGTCACCCACCTCATCACGAAAGCCCTGTACGCCCCAAGCGGCACCGGACTGTTGCATATAAACGCCCTTGGCTCCTGCAGCGAACAACTTGAGAATAGCCATGTTAATCTGGTTTACTTCTTCAATATTCTTGACTTCGCCAACGAGAAAAAGCAGGGATTTGTGGCCATCAATTGCGGCAACATCTTCCGCAGAAATATCCTGGTGTTCCTTGAAAATTTCGGCGAGGCCATCAACATGATCCTTACGGATGACATTGAAAGAAACGCTGCAGCCCGGAATGATGGTAGTCTTTGCATCAGCAGCAATGGAGACATTTTCATTGATGACTACGGTTTCGTTGGCAGCGCAGTCCATAGGCAATGCAAAAATAAACTGGGGCATAGTATTCCTTTTCTATAAAAATTCTGCGATGAGACTATCGCTGTTCTAAAACGGATTTGACCGCGGCGACCAAGGGAGATTCCTGAGTCGGCTGCGGGATTTTAACTTCGGGGCGGCGGGACACAAGTTCCAGCAGGCTTTCGGCAGAAAAATTCCGCTCACTAATGCAGTTGGCATAGCCTGCTTGGTCCAATTCGTCTCCAAGTACAATTTGCTCATATTGTCCCGGCGTAGGGACAAACACACACTTCCCGCCAAGATAAGCCACGTCCATCACGGTGCTGTACCCGCCTCGGGACACCAGCCATTCCGCGCCCCTCACCACGCGGGCAAAGGACTCGTCCGGCAGATGCGTAAAGAACTGAATGTTCCCCTCAGTCCAGGTTTTTACACCCGCCGCGGGGCGCCCCTGAATAATAACGTGGTTTCCAGGAATCTGCGAGAATGCCTTTTTCAGCATTTCCTCAAAGCGACTGCGGGCCGGTTCAACACCGGAGACAACAGCAACGAACTTGTAGGCAGGCTCTGTTCCAAGCGCGGTTCCGCGCGTATCATCAACAAAGCCTTCCGAAAATCTAGACAGCGCCCCCACGTATTTCATTGGCCTCGGGCAATGACTCACATGAGACATCGCCCCAGCCAATCCAGGAGCCTCCTCAAAGTCAGGTACCCAGACTTCGTCAAAGCGCTTCATCACGGAGGCGTGCCAAAGCTGACCCACAGTTTCCATTTTGCTCAGTGCCGGAGGAAACGCAATACGGCACTGGTGTGTCATGTAAATAGACTTGGCTTTCCTAGAGTAGAATCCAAAGCGATTGTCCGAGAGAAGTACATCATAATGATGGCGGGCCACCAGCTCTTCGGCAAAGTGATGTTCAAATCGGGCAACCGCATTCAGGCGAACACCATTCTTCATCAGCCAAAGCCCCATGTTGTATCCGTGCTTCGGGTACACCACATTGTAAGAAGGAGCCAAGCGCTGACGTAATTCCGGAAACACCTCTCGCAGCAAACGGGCGTTGGCCTTTACAACAGCCAACTCCACCTGAGCGCCTTGACGCAGAAATTCCCGGACTACAGGAATGCAACGGGTTGCATGCCCCAAGCCCCAATCCAATGGAGCTACAAGGACTTTCACTTAGCGGCCTCCAACCAAGCATTTGCCCAGTCACCATGATCGCAATCTCGATCCTTTCCACCGTAATCCAGTTCAAGAATCAATTCGTGAGCGCCGCTAACATCCACATCCACTACGGTCTTTTCAGAGGAGTAAAGTCTATTGCTGCGATAGAGTGTATTGCCATCGCCCTTCACGATAAAGTAGGCTCCATCACCACAAGCGCTTTCATCATCCAAGCCAATAACCGCATGGAACTTCTCATAGGTTCGCGGCAATTTATAAACGATTCTAGAACTTGCGTGAGAGCCAATACCGTAACGGAAATATTCCTTGTCCAAGGTAATAACACCATGTTCAACAGTTTTATTCATCTGGGGTTCTCCCCAGTCCTGAGTAAAGCTGTCCATCTTGTAGTTAGACAAAAGCAGCACATTGGGTGCATTGACGAATTCATCGCGAACCAATTTCAGCGTATCGTTATCCGGCATTACGCATTCGAATTCTGCACGGTTCATGCCCGGTCTGATCTTGGAGGAATCCACCAGCAAGGTATCTGCTTCAACAGACAGCAACAACTCTTCCTGGAGATCGCCGTTGAACAGGAACCTACAGGGAATGGTTTCCGGGAAGCGCTTGTTCAGCACATACTGGTTGTTTTCCATATTGGAGACAATGAAATTCTGTTCGTAGTTGGATACGCCCTTCTTGGAGATAATCCTATAGATTGCCAACGGGTATCCGAACAACTTGGGTTCAAGCAGAACACGTTCGTTCTTGTACTTGCCCAAGATTTCATCAACCTGATCGGTAGTCTTGAAGCCCACCACACGGCTCTTGCGGTTCAGTTCACCATAGCCATCCTGACCGCGAACCAGATAGATGTTACCATTGGAATACTGCAGCCACTTGGCAAAAGTTTCTGTGCTCCAGCCCATAAAGGTTCTTTCGCTAAAGGCACTATGGCCAGAAGCAAGCATCTGCCACGGTCTGGAATAAATAAACACCGAGTTCTCCGGATAACTTTCAAGGGCCTTATCCAGGAAATCCTCTTCGGCAAGAAGCTTGTTCTTGTAGTAGAGCATGTTGTTGCGATAGCTGTTGCCATGATAGACCATCAAGCCAACGGACAAAGCGCAAGCCACAACCATCACAATATTGCCGGCGGCCTCCACGCGCATCTTAGACGCAAACTTCAAAGCATCAAACAAGCCCAGAGCCATTATCAAGGCAAATAGAGGCAGGGCTACCAGCACATAACGCTGGTTAATATCGATGGTAAAGGTTCCAGACACGTTTAGAAGGATCACAAAAATCTGGATACAGAAGGTAAAGCCCAGAATCAATCCACGCAAATACTTACGCCAGACAACGGCACGGACCAGAAGCCAGACTGTCGAGGCCAGCAGAATCACAGTGAACGTGGTATAGAACGGGTTTTCCATGATTCCACCGAACGCAGGATTTACCTTCAGATTCATCATGGCTTCGATGTTAGTCTTCAGATTAAACCACAGGTTTTCCAGAGAATGGGCTGCATGCTCACCACCTTGGAAGTCATAGCCGCGGTAGGCAGCCATGGTATTCACGGAGGGCCAGCTCACAAAAATCACGGATGCAACAAACAGAGGCAAGCGATAAACTTTTTCCAGGAAATACCTATAATAGAACAAGGCAAAGGGAATAAAGGCGAACACAGTTTCCTGACGAGTCTGGGCAAAGAAACCAAGCAGAGGTACAGTCAACAGGAAGTGTTTCCAGTTTACCTTGGATGGAGGCACAAAAGCGTACCAAGCCATCAATACGGTAAGCAAGAAGATATAAAGGACCTCAGTAGAGGCGGACCTTGCCTGCAATAGATAAATAGGCATGCCTCCAAGGAACGCTACGGCAGCAAGAGCGACGCCCTCATTCTTGAACCACTTCGCAAGAGCCAGGAAGAAGAACAGCAAGCTGAACAGATAGAACGGATAGTTCACCAGCAGGGCCGTATCGCGGTTGGGTTCCATGAACTTGAACACCAGAGAATACACAAAACCCAAGGCCTTTCCCTTGAAGTTGTTCACTTCGGTGTTACAAGTCAAGACTCCGTCTTTCCAGATACCTTCGTTGCAAATGCCACCGGTATGCTGGAAATACATTTGCAAGCCCATGGATTCCCAGCTAGTTTCATCACTGAGAACGCGATGGGTGTTGCTGATATTCGCAAACATGAATACGGAGAAAATCAGGGCAATGCCGGCAAGGATGCAAAAGCTCTTTCCACTAGGCAGGAATTTCTTGATATTTTCCGCAGTGTATGGAAGATTGACAACCACACCAACAATCAGCAGTATAAAAGTGAACAAAATGGAGTAGTAGCCCCATTCAATATCCCAACGGCGGGCAAATTCCACTGACGAATTATTGAAAATCAAAAAGGCAAGAAGCAAAACCACCAGGGTAATACAGGCAAGACAAACATGCTTGCCACCAAGATTCAAAGAAGCTAACCACTTTTTCATGGGCGTAAATTTAGAAATATCCCTGATAAACAAAAAAAGGGAAACCCCTAAGGGTTTCCCTATTATATGCAATTTTGCAATCCGAATCGCTAGCTATTAGCGGCGACGACGATTTGCGTCATCCTCAGCCTTGACGCGAGCCGGCTTGTGAGACTGCGGCGGAGGAGGAGGAGGATAGGAAAGACGGATCTGCAGGCGGTCACCATCGAACACGTCACGGCTCATACGACCACGGTCACGGATGTCGAAAGTCATTCTGTTGTTCACAGTGAGTTCGGCTCGTTCGAACGGACGGTCGCAACGGAGAGTGTAGTCACGAGAGTAACCATTCACGTCAAGGTTGCAGCAGTTGTCGCGATCGCAGAGGCGAGTGTGGATTTCGCGGCTCGGAGGAGCAAACAACTTAATAGAAAGACGATCGTTATCAAAAACGTCCTGGTTCATGTGACCACGGTCGCGAAGATTGATAGTCTTGCGGCCATTGACGTTAAGTTCTGCACGGTCAATAGGATGATCGCAACGGAGAGTGTAGTCACGAGAACGACCATTCACATCAAGGTTACAGCAGTTGTCGCGATCGCAGAGGCGAGTATGGATTTCGCGGCTCGGAGGAGGCGGAGTCAAGCGAATGGAAAGACGTTCACCCGGGCGAATGGCGTTGCGAAGACGGCCGTTATGGCTCAGAACGATGGTTTCGGGACGACGGTCACCAATGGTGAGTTGAGCTTCGCCATAGGGATGATCGCAACGGAGTGTATAGTCCAAGCTGCCACCTCTAACATCAAGGTTACAGCAGTTGCCTCCATCGCAAACGCGTTCGTGAAGTTCACCACGGGGAGGGGGCGGAGCTGGGCGGTCATGATGGACACCAGCAAAAGCAGCAGTGCTAAGCAGAGAGCCAGCAACAAGCACAAAAGCAAATTTATTAATCATCATTTGATCTCCTTTTGGATTAACCAATCCTAAAATAGCATCTTATTCGTAATGAAAAACGTTTTTGGTGAAAAAATTGTCTTTTTCCGACCTAACCACCCGTTTTTCACATAGTTAGACGTACAAGTCTAACATTTGGTTGCATAAAAAATAAAAAATTAAAGGACAAACTTTTCGATAACCTCAGAGATGCCCCCATGATTGTTATCCCTTTGGGTTATATAATCGGCACAGGATTTTGCGGCATCGGAAGCATTGGCCATGGCCACACCGACACCGGCAGTAGAAATCATGGGGCAATCATTTTCTTCGTCACCACAGGCGATAGTTTCTGCCAAGGGCACGTTGTAGAAATCCGCCATAAAGCGTACCGCATCGCCTTTATTCGTCTTGAGATCCGAAAACTCCAGCATCTCCGGTTTGCTGAACACATCAAAGAGTTTACCGCCCGTGGTTTTACGCATCTCTGCTCGGAAATCCAAAAGACTAGAATGGTCTGACGGGGTAATGACGTTTACCTTAATGGGCGGTTTAATGACAACATTGATAGGCGCCGTGGGAGCGGTAGAATTGACAGTATTGTTAGTTTGTCCAAAATACTCTCGAATATCTTTGACAACAAGATATTCCATATTCATCAAACGGCAATATGTTTTGAGCTGTTCCGTTTCGTACTCGGAAATCACCAGGTCGCCGGCATAGGTATGGGCATGAAAACCATTGCGATGGGCCGCGTCCATGATAAACTTGGCATCATCTACAGAAATGTTCCTCGTGAGAATGGATTCGCCGGTTCCGCAGTCGTATATAAGGCCACCATTAAAGCTTACCAGGAAAAAGCCAGGTTTGAAGAACCCATACTTCTGAGCTAGTTGCTTGGCGCTGAACAAAGGGCGGCCTGTAGTAATCAAGAACTTGTGACCAGCGGCCAGCATGCGATCGATGGCAGCCCGATCCTCATCAAGGATAAGTTTGTCGTCCGTAAGCAGGGTTCCGTCTAGGTCAGAAAACAGGATCTTCATTGGTATTCGCCGCGAAAACTACTCGATTAAATTTTATCTAGGAAGCTTTCAGCGTCCAGATTGTCCAAGTCCTGCTGGAGAGAGTCCAACATGTCGTCGGTAATGACAACTTTTGCAGAGTCCGATGTTTCAGGAGCCCCAGGTGCAGATCTCTGCACGGAGCCTTCTTCGGAACGTTCCTCCGACAGTTCTGCAGCGTGGGTTTCAGCACGTTCCTCAGCGCGCAATTCGGATTCTTCCACAATTTTTCTGATTGCGTCAGCCACTTCAGCCATACCGCTATCGCGACTTGCCACAGCATCAAGAGCTCGGGTCAAGCGTTTTCTAAGGTTTGCAAACTCTTCACGATCCAGTTCAGAAATTACACCATGAAAATACATCAAAGGGGTCTTACAGCGGGCACAGCAAAACACCATCATGTTAGACGGTTCGCCATCAATCTGAACTTCAAAAGATGTGCCACAATGGGGACAATCAATACGCATTTCACTCATACACCCCCAATGTAGAAAAAACAGGGCTTTATCGCGAGCCAAAGACGTTACACCCCCCTAAAAAGTTTTTAAATTCGTGCTGTAAAATTTTTCATTTTTTTGTAGATACGAACTATGCTCTGTCAATGGCTTTATCATCTTACCAGCATCGACCTTTTTGACGGTCGTCTGTTCCGTGCCGGCGTTGCCGCAATGCTTTCCATCATCATGGTTTTGACCCTGATGCCCATCTATATCCGTAAGTTGCAGGCCCTGGACGCCACAAGCGACTTTGACAAGGATGGTAAGACTAAGTCTCCTCCTATTATGGGTGGTTTACTTTTGGTCGTCGTAGTGGAAATCGTTTCTCTCTTGGTTTGCAAGATGAACGGCTACACCATCTCTACCTTGGCAGTGTTAGGAGCATTCTCCGCTGTGGGTGCCATCGACGATATCGCCAAGGTCCGCGCCAAGCGTCTGGTCAAGTTAGGCAGGTTAAAGGCTGCCGACTATATGGATAAGGCCGACGGCATTTCCAGCTCCCTTCGTCTTTCCCTTTACTTCCTTTTCAGCTTGGTCGTAGCCATTTTCTGCTACAAGTTCATTCCCGAACTGAAGGGCGATCTGACAGTTCCGTTCTTCCCCCACGACGTTCTCCAGATTCACTTGCCCAACTGGATTTTCGTAGCCTTTATGACTTTCGTGATTGCAGCGTCCGCCAACGGTACCAATTTCACCGACGGTCTGGACAGTCTTGTTTCAGTGCCTATCTTGACTAGCATGGTGTTCGTAGGCCTGGTGGCTTACGTTAGCGGAAACTTCATCTTTAGTCAGTATTTGAGCGTGCCCTATCTGCCGGGTTGCGATGAGCTATTCCCCTTGGCCATGTCTATTGCAGGTTCTCTGTTGGCATACCTGTGGTTCAATAGTCCTCCTGCAGAAATCTACATGGGTGACGCAGGTTCCGTGGGCTTTGGTGCAGCCATCGGCATTATGTTCATCTTGGTGCAGGCAGGTCTCTTCTACCCCATCGTCTGCATTATCATCATTGCAGAAGCTTGCTCCGTTTTGTTCCAGATCTTGTGGTTTAAGATTACGAAGAAAGCTACTGGCACTGGCCGACGTATTTTCCTTTGCGCTCCGTTACATCACCATTATCAAAAGAAGTGGGAAGGTCAGTTCCCCAGCAAGCCCCTGATGAACTCCAAGATCGTGTGGAGAATGCATTTGGTGAGCATCTTTGCACTGATCGTGAGCATGGTGATTTTCTTTGGTATTAGGTAGCCTTCGCAGGCAAGAGCTGAGCCTCCGGCGGTTTCTTCTTTGCGGGGAGAGGGCCCGCACTCGTAGTTTCGAAGGCCGTCAGCCCTCTCGCCCAGCAGCCCTCTCGCCCAGCACCCCTCACCCGCCCGGCCACGAGCAAGCTGGTTAGAACATTACTACAGGTAAGTTCTGAGCATCGGGTAGATTCTGTGTAAGAGGGCAAGTGCTGAGCGTAGAATAGGTACTATGTAAGTAAGTTGGTTTAAAATTTTATCGTAGGTTTGTTATGCTTAGTGAAGATATGATTCAGATTTTGAAGGATGCGGGGCAGGATGACTTGCTGAAGCATTTGGAATCTTTGAGCGGCGATACACGCGCAACTTTGGAACGCGACATCATGAGCCAGGACTGGGAAGAACTGAAGACTCTTCATGCAGAAAAGTCCACAGCCAGTTTGAGCGACAATGTTTCCGCTGACCTTAAGCCCATGCCTTTCAAGATCGCAGCAGACGATCTCCGTTACGATTACTGGAAAGAAACCGGTGAAATTCTTTTGGGCAAGGGCCAGGTGGCCGCATTCCTGGTTGCAGGTGGTCAAGGTTCTCGCCTTGGTTTTGAAGGTCCCAAGGGCATGTTCGACATCGGTCTTCCCAGCCACAAAAGTTTGTTTCAGCTGCAGGCTGAACGCTTGCAGAATTTGGCTGCACAGGTTGGCCACGCCATTCCCTGGTGCATTATGACCAGCCCCCTGAATCACGAGGCTACCGTCAATTTCTTTATCGAAAACAATTTCTTCGGCATGGACCGTCAGAATGTACGATTCTTTGAACAGGGCACCATCTGTGCTTTGACACCCGATGGCAAGGCCGTGTTGGACGGAGACGACCATCTGGCTTTGGTTCCGGATGGAAACGGTGGTTGCTTTAGAGCTTTGGCACAGAGCGGAACGCTGGCATGGCTTATTGAACGAGGCGTGAAGTATGTATTCCTGTACAGCGTTGACAACGCACTTTGCCGCGTTTGCGACCCAGCATTCATCGGTGCATTGGCCAGCGAAGGTCGCAGCATGAGCGCCTCCAAGGTGGTGCACAAGGCTAATGCCAATGAAAAAGTCGGCATTTTCGCCTTCCAGAATAGAAAGCCCGGTGTAGTGGAATACAGCGACCTTCCGGAAGAATACCGCGATATGACAAACCCCGACGGAAGCTTGACTTTCGACGGTGGAAACATCGCAATTCATTTGTTCAAGATTGAAGGTCTGCGCAAGTTGCAGACCAGCAAGTTGCCCTGGCATACCGCCCGCAAGACTGTCTGCGGCATCGAAAAGTGCTGGAAGTTTGAACAGTTCCTGTTCGACGCATTCCCGCAGCTGGGTTCCATGATGCCTTTTGGCGTGATTCGCGAAGAGGAATTTAGCCCGGTGAAAAACGCCGATGGCAACGATAGTCCCAAGACAGCCCGCCAGATGATTGGTCAGCTTCATCGCGATTGGTTGCGCAAGGCCAACGTGGATGTGAATCCCAACAAACTTTACGAAATCTCCCCTGCCATTAGCTACGCCGGCGAAAATTTGAACCGTCGTACTTTTGAACGCGAACTGGGCAGAGGAATTCTGGAATTCGACGCTGAATAAGTGAAATACTTTGTCTACAAAGCCCTATTTTACGTAATTCTTCGTTTGCCGGATTTCTTTTTTGGCATTCTGTTCAAATTAGTGTTTCCCATTTACAAAGCGCTCCACAAGGAGCGTGCTTTTGGGCGCACGTTACGTCACCTGGAAAATGCCAAGGCAGACTTCATTGAATCCGGAAAAATTTCCGCAGCTTTGAATTGTTGCTCCGCAGACGATGTTTTCAAAGGCATTTTTTGGAACGCCATCGATTCCTATCGTGGGCTAGCTCGCCTCCCCCGTACCACAAAACGTATTGTCTTTGAGAATGAAGAAATCATTTGGGATGCTGTTAGAGGGAATGAGGCAAAGGGCATCGTAGCGGGGCCCATTGCAGCAATCAGCATTCACCAGGGTTCCTTTGAATTGTTACACCGCAGCCTTTGCCGCTATAGCGACAATGTTCACCTCGTCACTGACACTCTGGGAGACGGGACATTGCGTCGATACATTCAAGAGTTGCGCTGCGATAAAAACCTGACAGAATATTCCCCCAATGAATCTCGCGCCCTCATTCGCAATCTGTTCAAAACCAACGGCATTCTGGCTATGGTCATTGATCAAGGCAAACACACCAAGGGCAATCAGGTTAAACTCTTTGGGCAAGATTCTACGCTGTACTTAAGATTGCCGGAACTGGTGAACCAGATGGGTGCAGGTATCGTTACTTTCAGAACCTTTACAAGATCTAACCGTGAAATGGCAAGTGATGAACCACGCGGAAAGGTTGGCGAAGACCTGCGCGGAGATATAGTCATCTGTTTCGAAAAGTATTATCCGCCTCAATACGACAAGGTCCGAAAAGAAAGCGACGCCCCCTTGGTAGAGAGCATCGCTAAAGAAGTTGAAACCTGGATTTCCGATAACCCCGCTCAGTGGAGCTGGAATTACCACGGAAACTTTAGGGTTTAAACCTGGGAATACATTAAACCTTCACGTTGAAGTATTCGATTTCCGGGTGGCTGATGTAGAGGCCGCTGACGGATGCCTGGGGGTACATGGCGCCATTTTCCGTAAGGCTAATACCAACGCTATCAAAGTCGATCAGCTTTGCCACATTGAAGATTTCCTTGATGTTGGGCAGCACCGGGTAACCTACGGCAGGACGAATTCCATTCCAGCCGTTATTAGCAGCCAGTTCGCGACTCAGGTATTCTGCGCCGGCTTCTGCCAAGCGGTCTGCAACGGTTTGCATCAAGAGAACATCGTAGTCGCTGCCACCTTGTTCCGCCTTCAGCTTTTCGAGGCGCTTCACGAAGGTGTCGCTAACGGTTACAGCAAAGGCTCCTACAATATCACGGAAAATCTTGTCGCCTGCCACAGAACTGTAGACGCTTGCGGTCTTTGAATCGGCAGGGGCCACGTAGTCGCAAAGAGCAAGGCAAGTACCTTCGGGATTTTGCTGACGGGCTGTAGCCACTTCCACAAGGTCTTCAGCGGTGCCGGTGCGTGCGGTGTTGAAAACGACGGAGCTTTCGGTGCCTGCAGCCGGATAGAATGCCTGTACTGCACGGAGGCTGTATTCAGGTTTATTGAGATTCTTGAGCAAGGCTTCTGCGTCGGCCTTCAGCTTCTGGGCTTCTTCGCAATCAGCCTTCACCTTCCAAGTGAAGAAGAAGTATTCCCAGCTAATAAGCGGGATGACCTTTTCAAGCGCAATAGGCGGCAGCTTGCTTTCGCCCATAAACGGGGGCTGAACCGGGCTGTACTTAGACCAGTCGCAGGCAAAGCGGCGTTCCACCGGAGTAGATTCTGCGGCGGCCATGGCTTCGGTCTTTGCAGCAATCTTGCCAGATTGTTCGTCGCGGATTCTCTGCTGTTCCTGACGGTTTTCCTCAATGGTCTGCTCGCGGGTTGCAGGATCCAAAAGCTTTGCAGCAAGGCCCGGATTGGACGCTGCATCACGGACATGGAACACGGGGCCATCGTAGCAGGGAGCAATCTTTACCGCCGTATGGGTGGGGCTTGTGGTGGCTCCACCTACGATAATAGGAATGCGGAGACCAGCCTCCTGCATCTTGGTAGCCACGGTGCACATTTCTTCCAACGAGGGAGTAATCAAGCCAGAAAGGCTCAAAATGTCGGCTTTATTCTCAATGGCAGCCTTTACGATTACATCTTCAGGTACCATCACCCCAAGGTCCACCATTTCAAAGCCGTTACAGGCCATAATCACAGACACGATGTTCTTACCGATATCGTGAACGTCACCCTTCACGGTGGCGATAACAATCTTTCCGCGGGAAGCGGCGGCACCATCGGCAGATTTTCCGGCCTCGATGTAAGGCTGCAAAATTTCCACCGCCTTCTTCATGGTGCGTGCGGTTTTCACCACCTGGGGCAGGAACATTTTGCCTTCACCGAAGAGGCGGCCCACTTCGTTCATGCCATCCATCAACGGTCCAGAAATAATATTCACCGGACTATCGCCGCGATTGATCAGTTCCATCAGATCCGGCTGCAAGGTGTTGGAAGTTCCCTTCAGCAAGGCTTCCTGCAAACGCTGTTCCGGAGTGGTCTGGACAGCGGCACCTTCTGCAGCAGTATCGTTACCTGCGCTAGAGCCTGCGCCAACGCTTACGGCGAAAATCGCCTTAGGATCGTACTTGGCCCCGCTTTCCTTAGCGGCCTGCTGGGCAGCGTTCATGCGGCCAGCAATTTCAATCAGTTCTTCGCTTGCTTCCGGATGAGTATTGAACAGCACTTCCGTAATGGCCATGCGCAATTCCATAGGTATGCTCTTGTATTCCACAGCGGCAGCCGGGTTCATAATAGCCATGCCCATACCGTTAGGAGTTGCATAATGAAGCATAGCAGAATGCATGGCTTCGCGCAAGTAGTTGTTACCGCGGAAAGCAAAGCTCAAGTTGGAAAGACCACCGGAAATTCGAACGCCGGGCAGGTTATCAATAATCCAGCGGCAAGCGCGGATAAAGTCGTGGGCGTAGGCATTATGTTCCGCCATACCTGTGGCAACCGTCAAAACGTTGGGGTCAAAAATAATATCGGAAGGATCGAAGCCGCACTTATCCGTAATGATCTTGTAGGCGCGGGATGCAATTTCCACACGGCGATCGTAATTGGTGGCCTGACCTTCTTCGTCAAAGAGCATCACGATTACAGCAGCGCCCAAGCGCTTCACGGTCATGGCGTGCTCAATGAAAGCTTCCTCACCCATCTTTAACGAGATGGAATTCACAATGCACTTGCCCTGAGCGCACTTCAAGCCCTCTTCAATAACCTCGAAGCGGGAGCTATCCACCATAATGGGCACGCGGCTAATAGCCGGATCAGAAGCCAGCAAGTTGAGGAAGGTTCGCATTTCCTGCTTGGCATCCAGAAGACCGTCGTCCATGTTCACGTCAATGACCTGAGCGCCGTCTTCCACCTGCTTGCGGGCAATGTCCAAAGCTTCGTCGTAATTCTTTTCGTTGATGAGGCGGAGGAACTTCTTGGAACCAGCCACATTGCAGCGTTCGCCCACCTTCACGAAATCTTCGGCATTGCAGTTTTCGGCACCATTGCTGGGGCGCACCTGATTCACCAGGAGCGGTTCCAGACCTGCCAAACGAAGGCGGGGCGAAGTAACAAATGCGGGAGCAGGCTTGCGACGTTCATAATCTGCAGGCAGGGCATCCAGCATCTTGCGCATGGCAGCGATATGTTCCGGAGTGGTACCGCAGCAACCGCCCACCATGTTCACCAGCTTTTCTTCCATGTAGGGTTTCAGCTTCTGAACCATGTCTTCGGGAGTATCGTCGTAACCACCGAACTGGTTTGGGAGACCTGCGTTAGGATGGCAGCTGATATAGCAAGGAGCAAGCTTACCCATACGGCGCAGGTAAGGCACCATGCCGTCGGCACCGAGGCCGCAGTTCAAGCCAATGGACAAAGGCTTTGCGTGCATCACGCTAATGGCAAAGGCTTCTACCGTCTGGCCTGAAAGGGTACGGCCCGAAGCGTCGCTCACCGTCATGGAGAACATGACTTCTAAAGACCGGGGCGTTTCGCCGCGAGCTACCGCGGCGGTTTCCATAGCGTCCTTCACCTTCATGTAGGCGCTGGCAGCAGCCTTGGCGTTCAAGGTATCGAAAATGGTTTCAATGAGAATGGCGTCTACGCCTTCTTCAACAAGCACCTGGATCTGTTCCAGGTAGGCATCTTCCAGTTCATCGAAGGTAATGCTACGGCTGGCAGGATCGTTCACGTCCTCACTCATGGAGAGCATTTTGCTGGTGGGGCCCACGTCGCCCAGAATGTACACCTTGCGACCGTACTTTTCCATGGCCTCTGCGGCAGCCTGCTTGGCAATGGCCACGGAGGCGCGGTTCATTTCAGCAATGCGGTGTTCCTGATGATATTCATGCTGGCTCACACGCTGGCT
The DNA here is from genome assembly GCA_024398995.1 of Fibrobacter sp. Classification (GTDB taxonomy): domain Bacteria; phylum Fibrobacterota; class Fibrobacteria; order Fibrobacterales; family Fibrobacteraceae; genus Fibrobacter. Next base: position 17,524 of record JAKSIE010000003.1, on the reverse strand, counting down.
AGAGAACGTATTTGTGGTCAGGCAATCTACACCTGCATCCACATAGCGGCGCTGGATATCCAGGATCACATCCGGACGTTCAATAGAGAGCATGTCGTTGTTAGCCCCCTTAATGCCATAGGTCTGGATCACAGAACCCATGCCACCATCCAGGAGCAACATCCTACTTTCAAAAGCCTCACGAAGAGTCATATTCAAGAACCTTCTTTGCTATCCCTACCGTGCTGAATCACCCCGAACTAGTACCGCAGGTTTATGCATATATTTATTTTTATGCATATATAGAAATATTAGAGAATTTATTCAACATAAAAAAATCCTAGGAAACCATTCCTAGGATTAATATGCAGTTTTTAGTAGGTCAAGCCAAATCCGTACGGGAACAAGCCTTCCTTGCCATCCCCCTTGTTAATGGGAATCTGGCTTGCATCCTTAGGCCAAGTGTGGGTCAGCTTACCTGTGGGTTTCACGTCACCAAAGAGCACATCGGCAACGCCAGCGCCTTCGCTACCCGGGAGCCAGGCAACCACAAAAGCATCAGCAGCATCAATCAAACTCGTAACAGGCAACGGGCGACCTGTAATCAGCACCACAGTAACCTTCTTGCCAGAAGACTTCCAGGTCTTGATTTGATTGACATACTGATCAGTGCTTCCAAATTGAGGGCCATCATAATCTGCCGAGGTAATAATCTTGTTATTGAAATCATTGCCGCGGAAATCACCCAGCCATTCGGCGTAAGGGACTTCGCCGATGACATAGACAATGGAATTGGCGGCATCGGCAGAACTTGCACGGGCACCTGCGGCAACCATATCGAAACCAGTTTGAATTGAGGTCGCTCCGGATATTACCCCATCTCCACCAGTCCAGCCCTGAGTCCAGCCACCACACTGTAATCCAGTGTTATTGGCATGGGAACCGGTAAGGAACACGGGAGCGGACTTAGACAATGGTAAAACATCGCCTTCATTTTTCAACAGCACCAAACTTTTTTGCACAGCTTCGCGGGCAATGGCACGGTGTTCAGCACTACCGATATTTTCGGTCTTGCCCACATACTTTTCCGGGCCCATGGGGTTTTCAAAGCGACCCGCACGAACCTTCACGCGAAGGATTCTACGAACAGCATCCTTTACACGATCTTCTGAAACTTGACCACTAGATACGAGATTTCCCATGGCACTGATAAAGGTAGTTGCAGACTGAGGCACCATAGCCATATCGATACCAGCATTAATAGCGCGACGAACAGCTTCCTGACTAGAAATGCCCGTGGCTGTACCAGAATAATTTCCAGCCTCGCCTGGTGTAGTCGAGTTCTGAATACCTTCCCAGTCCGCAATTACATAGCCATCAAAACCCAGTTCTGTTTTCAAAAGGCCTGTCAAACGCAAGGAGTCAACATGCTGATGCACACCATTGATTTGATTAAAGCTTGCCATTACACTTTGAGCGCCTTGTTCAATGGCAGCAATATATGGCGGCAAAAGGGTGGTACGAATAAACTCATCAGAAATTGTGGCGTTACCACGATCGTGGCCCTTGTCGGTCGCACCATCACCAATAAAATGTTTGACGGTTCCAGTCACTCGCCATTCTGCATCAAAGTTGTCGCCTTGCAATCCACGCAAATAAGCTGTACCCATTTCAGCTACAATTTCGGGAGTTTCACCAAAGCCTTCGTATACACGTCCCCAGCGTTCATCTTGAGGCATGCTCAAAGCCGGAGCAAAGTTCAAGTCAATGTGGGCAGCCCACATTTCTTCAGCCACAGCCTGGCCAATGCGACGAACAAGAGCGGAGTCCTGAGTGGCACCCAAACCAATATTGTGAGGGAATATGGTCGCACCCTTTACATCGCCCATACCGTGAACGTTATCCTTACCGTAGCTCACAGGAATGCTCTTTGCCCAAGCACTCTTATAAAAGGTCGACGAGTAATCGCCACCGCCTTGCAAGGCAGAACCGAGAGTTTTCCCATTATAAGTTGCGGTAGGAACCTGGGCCTGTGTCATCTGAGCAATCATATCATCCATGGACATGGTTGCCATCAACTGATCAATTTTATCTTCAATGGGATCGCGCTTCAATACGATTGCTTCGTTTTCGACCATAGATGCTACAGACAAAGTTTCGGGCAAAAAGCCTGCCTTGCGGACAATCAAGGCATCTTCACCTGAAGCAACAGCCTTGCGAAGTCCCTTCAAATCGCCACTTGCCATGGATTCGCCGAATTTTCCAAGCGCAACTCTCTTACCGTTTTGGTTTGCTACGGCAATGTACACGCCTCGGGAAAGTCCCTGACTGAGAGACTTTGCCAAGAGTTTAACATCGGCGGTATTCGCAGAAACAAATTCACTGCGAACCACTTTACCATGCAAATCCAGAACTTCCAGGACAAAGTCACCTTTCAGTGCCGAGAACTTCAGGGGATTCACAACACTCCCAATAGAAAGGGCATCGTCCTCGAACTGGAACTTGCCTTTTTCATCAGACAAGGTTCTCTTACTGGACAAAATATTCGGAAGTGTCTTAATAGAAACTACCGCATTTTTTATGGGAGACTTGGCTTCATCAGTCACCACCCCAGAAATGGTAGCACCAGCCGGGCCTACGGTAATTAACGTTGCCAATGTTGCAGCAGAAAGAATTGACTTTTTCATACACCAACCTTATTAATAACTTAAACCGAATCCATAGGGAAACAAGCCCTTCTTTCCATCCCCATCGTTAATGGGAATCTGCTTGGCATCCTTAGGCCAAGTGTGAGGCAGCTTGCCTGTGGGCTTTACATCACCAAAGAGCACATCGGCAACACCGGCGCCTTCGCTACCCGGGAGCCAGGCGGCAACAAAGCCATCCACAGCATTAATCAACTTGGTAATGGGCAACGGACGGCCAGAAATCAAAACAAGAATCACCTTCTTGCCCTGGGCCTTCCATTCCTTAACCTGCTTGATGTTTGCATTGGTACTTTCAAAATGGGTCATATGGGAACGTTCCGTGGTAAACAGCTTTCCGTTAAAATCCCTTTCACGGAAATCGCCAAACCATTCAGCATAGGGAGTTTCACCAATAACGTATAGCACGGTATTCGCACTATCCAGGTTTTCTACACGAGCGCCGGGAGCAACTTGATCCACGCCTGCCAAGATGGATGTTGCACCAGGCACAGCGCCGCGAGTACCCTGCCAGCCAAGGGTCCAGGCACCACACTGAAGCCCCGTATGATCGGCATGGGAACCGGTTACAAAGACCTTGCCGGTTTTAGCCAAAGGCAAAACGCCCTCATTCTTCAACAGCACCAAGCTCTTTTGTACCGCTTCACGGGCAATAGCACGATGTTCTGCGTTACCAATGTTTTCGGTCTTGCCCACATACTGGGCAGGGCCCATGGGATTGTCCAAGCGACCTGCACGAATCTTTACACGAAGGATTCTACGAACGGCATCCCTAATGCGATCTTCAGAAACCTTACCAGCCTTGACCAAGTCTGCCAAGGTGCTGACAAAGGATTCTGCGGAAGAGGGCACCATGGCCAAGTCAATACCTGCGTTAATGGCACGGCGGATTGCCTCCTCGCTGGAAATGTTGGTGACCTTGCCAGAGTAGTCTCCGGCATTACCCGGAGTCGTGGAATGTTGGATGCCTTCCCAGTCAGCAATAACGAAACCGTCAAAACCTAGTTCAGTTTTCAGCCAGCCAGTAAGGCGCAAGGAATCCACATGCTGGTGAACACCCTTGATTGTGTTAAAGCTAGCCATCACACTTTGGGCACCCTGTTCCACGGCAGCGATGTAGGGCGGCAAATGGATCTTGCGGATCTTATCGTCGTTTACAATGACGTCGCCACGGTCCCAGCCCTTGCTGGTGCCACCATCACCAATAAAATGCTTGACCGTACCGGTAATGCGCCATTCTGCGTCGAAGTGATCACCCTGAAGGCCGCGCAAATAGGCTGAGCCCAAGTCCACCGCCAATTCAGGCTTTTCGCCAAAGCCTTCGTAGGTTCGGCCCCAGCGTTCATCCTGAGGCACGCTTAAGGCAGGAGCAAAATTGTAGTCGATGTGAGCCGCCCACATTTCTTCGGCAGTGGCCTGACCAATGCGGCGAACCAAAGAAGAGTCACGGGTAGCACCCAAGCCAATATTGTGGGGGAACACCGTGCCATTAATCAAGTCTGCCGCACCATGCACACAATCCTTACCGTAGGTCACGGGAATTTTCTGAGCCCAGGCCTGCTTGTAAAATTCAGCGGCGTAAGCGCCTCCGCCTTGCAAGCCGGAACCGCAAATGCTGTTGCCGCACTTTACCTTGGGAACCATGGCTTCTGTCATCTGAGCAATCATATCGTCCATAGACATGGTTGCCATAAGAGCATCCACGCGGTCTTCCACAGGATCACGTTTCAAAACAATCTTTGCATTAGAACCTGCAGCCTTGGCGGAGTCCACCGCAGCTACAGACAAAGTCTCGGGCAGAAAACCCGCCTTGCGAACAATCAAAACCTGAGAATTTTCAAACTTTTCCTTAAGGGAAAATTCTCCCTTGGCATTGGAAAGAGTTCGTGCATCCGGCAAAAGGTTCGGTAAAGTCTTAATGCTAACCACAGCATCCTTAAGAGGAGCGCCAGATTCATTAGTCACGGAACCTTGAACAGCAGCGTTGGCCATAGAGGCCAAAAACAAGGTAATAGCAGCAGAAAGGAGACGATTTTTCTTCATATCCTAAATTTAAGCAAAATCAAATCTAAATTCACTAAAAATACACCAAATCAAGTGTACAATTGAAAACAAAGGATTTGACAGGCCTCATTTTTGGGTATATTGTTAAAAAAGGGTGTAATTATGGGATGTTTAAAAAATTGGGTATTTGGCGGACTTGTGTTCGCTCTTTGCGGCACGTCCTTTGCAGACATAGTCTATCAGGGAAAGCGAGTTCAAGCTTGGCCCGACGAAGCAATCACAAAGTTTGACAACTCGCGAGGCGCCTGGAAAAATCCAGGGACGACAAGCGTGATGTTTGCTCCACCAATGGAAAAAAGCCACTACTCCTCCCCCAAGGGGAAAATCTACGGGCTCACCCTACTGGTGGATTTCTCCGACCAGCCCGCACCTGTCACCAAGGAGGAAATTTCCGACTGGCTGAACAAGGAAGGCTTCAACCGCGATGGTTGTAACGGTTCCGTCCGCGATTACTATCTGGATGTTTCCAACGGGCAGTTGGATTTTACCAACGAAGTCTTCGGATGGTACCGAGCCAAGTATCCAAAGTCCTATTACGAAGGGCTGGAAGGTTATTCCGGTTCCGACATTCTGGTCAAGGAAATTTTTGAATACTTCGATTCCCAGGTGGATTACTCCCGCTACGACAATGACAAGGATGGGATTACCGAAGCTATCAATATCGTGTACGCCGGTCCCGGGCTAACCTGGGGACAGGGACTTTGGCCTCACGCCGGCTGGTCCAACGAAATTCGCGACGGCGTCCGCCTGCAAAAGCACCAGATGACAGACATGCCGGGCAAATTTTCCATCTATGTTTTCATTCACGAAAATGGACACATGGTTTTTGGTTGGCCCGACCTTTACTGGTACGGCGACTACTGCACCATGGGCAACCGCGCTAACGACTGGAATCCGGTTGCAATCAACGATTTCTACCGGGCCGACCAGGGCTGGATACCCTTTGTAGATGTAACCGCAGAAGACATCGGCAAGGTTTCTACAACAGCTGGAGAACAATGCTACCGTTTCAAGAACCCCAACCGTCCCGACAAGGAAGGCCTGGTCTGGTCATACGTTAAAAACGATGGACGAAACAAATCGCTGAAAGGCAGTGGCATTCTGATGCAGCACTACGACTTTTCCATCTCTGGAAATTCCGCCGCAGATAAACTGGGGCTGCGAATTGTACACGCCGATTCCAAGGATAACGCCTCCGATCCGGAAAACGACCAGTGGCCCTCCCCCGGCAGCAGAACCAGCGCATTCTTTAATGCTACAAATTCCTACAGTGCATTTTCAGATGCGCTCTACCCGGCAATCCGCTGGTACAGCGGCGCAGAAACTGGGCTGAAATTCACGGACGTCAGTGTTAGCGGAAACAGCCTCAGTTTCTGCCTCGGTGGCGATTGCACCACTTCCTTCGGCCCTAGCAGCGGCGACTCCGACGAACCCTACACCATCACCGAAATCGCCATCGCCACCGAATTGCCGATTAGTAGCAATTATGGTTCCGTTACCGTGGACTTGCAAGGTGCAAAAGTGGCAGCCGCATTAGGCATCGCACAAAACGAAATTGCCAACAAGGCCAGTTTCTACGCCGTAGAGCCGGACAGCACACTAAACAGCAACACCACCGGCGAAGGCACCGGCCATTGGTTTGATTCCAAGGGACGCGTTGCTGCATGGAACACAAGCGGCCCCAGCATCGTTTTCTCTAACGTAAATCTCACCACCATGACAGCTAAGGTAGGACACATGCCTAACCTGGTAAAGCCCGGCGACACCTTCACCATCAGGCAGGCCGTGGTCTACAAAAATAATCAGGTGACATTTACTATTACCGTCAAAATTCCCGGAGGCGAGTCCGGTAATGATTCTGACGAAAATTCCGGCAAGGATTCTATAGTTGTTTCCGACTCCAGCTCCACAACAATTGTTCAGTTGCGTCAACTTCCTCTGGACTTGTCCGCAACCGCAATCCAGTACTTCGACATGAACGGAAACGCCCTAAAGTCATCTCCCAAGCAGGCAGGCGTCTACCTAATGCGTGAAATGAAAAACGGAAAGGCAATCCGCCAATCCGTTATTCGAATCAAGTAGTTTTTATTTCTTGATGGCCGCCAAGAAATCCTTCAAGCGGTCATCCTTGGGATGCTCGAAGATTTCTTCGGGAGTACCCTGTTCCTTAATGACCTGGTCGGCAAAGAACAGCACACGGTTTGCCACTTCGCGGGCAAAGCCCATTTCGTGGGTGACCACCAGCATGGTCATGCCAGAGTTGGCCAAGTCCTTCATGATCTTCAGAACTTCACCCACCATTTCCGGGTCCAAGGCACTGGTAGGTTCATCAAACAGAATGGCTTCGGGTTTCATGGCGGCGGCGCGGGCAATGGCCACACGCTGTTGCTGACCACCGGAAAGCTGTGCCGGATAATGGTCTGCACGATCAGCCAAGCCAACGCGTTCCAAAAGTTCCTTGGCACGCTTTTCACCTTCAGCCTTAGTCATCATGCCCAGTTTCACTGGAGCGAACATGATGTTTTCCAAGGCAGTCATGTTCTTGAACAAGTTAAACTGCTGGAACACCATGCCAACGCGGGCTCGAATAGAAGGCTTAGAAACCTTCTTGTCCAAAATGCTTTTGCCATCCAGCAGAATGTCGCCGCTGGTGGGTTTTTCCAGCAAATTCAGCTGGCGCAAGAAAGTCGACTTACCGCAACCGGAAGGACCGATAATGGCAACCACGTCACCCTTGTAGAATTCCGCATTAATATTCTTGAGAATAACCTTGTCGCCGTAGGACTTGCAGAGATTCTTCACTTCAATCATTACTTGCTTTTCACTCATGGTTCGTCCTCCTTAGCGTTCGTTTTTCTTCAGTCTCTTTTCAAGACGGGCAACGCAAGCGGAAAGGCCTGCAACGATGATGAAGTAAACAATAGCTACAGAAATCAACGGGAACATAGCTTCATAAGTAAGGCTTCGAATAATATCGCCACCGCGGGTCAAATCCGTAAGGCCGATGTAACCGCAAATGGAAGTTTCCTTGATGAGGGAAATAAACTCGTTGGTCAAAGCCGGCAAAGAATTCTTGAAAGCCTGAGGATAAACCACATGAAGCATCACAGTCTTGAACTTCAGACCAAGACTGCGGCCAGCTTCAATCTGACCCGGATCCACCGCCTTAATGCCACCGCGGATAATTTCAGAAACGTAGGCACCAGAGTTAATACCGAAGGCGATAATGGCCACCAGCAGCTTATTGATGTTCACAGAAGAAAAGACAATGTAGTAGATGATCAACAGCTGAACCATCATAGGCGTACCGCGGATTACCGCCAGATATGCCTTGCAAATCCAGTTGGCAATCTTGTATTTGCCGTTGAATTCATGATTCACACGGACCATAGCCACCAAGAAGCCGATGAGAATGCCAAGCAGAGCAGCGCAAACTGCAATAATCAAGGTGTTGCGAAGACCTTCGGCAATGTACTTCCAGCGGTTATCCTTAATGAAGTTCTTGTGGAATTTTTCACCGAAAGTTTCTTCAGAAGCTTCCTTCATACCTGTGCGAACAAGAACCACCACGCGGTTATCCACCAGCTTGTCAGTGAAGTTGATGGACTTCTTGCGTTCCTCGGTAACGGTAAAGCCCGAAAGACCAAGGTCGGCCTTACCGGAACTTACTGCGTTAATCACTGCATCAAATTCAATATCCTGGATTTCCAGCACACGGCCCATCTTATCGGCCAGATAGTAAGCCAGTTCTATTTCCAAACCCACGATGAATTCACCTTCGTGGTATTCATATGGCGGGAACTGGGCGTTGGTGGCCAACACCAGATGTTCCCCCTCCTTCACCTTCTGGGCGTAATGATAGGAACCAGTACCGTTGATATAAGTATTCATCAAGGAATCAAATATTCCGTTGTCATGCATTTCCTTCAGTACCACATTGAAGGTATCCAGCAAGCCTTCACGACCCTTGGCGATAACACCTGCATAAGTTTCCTCAACGAAAGCCTCATCCAGAACACGGAGGGTGGGATTTTGCTTTACAAAATAGATAGCCGGCTGATCATCCAGAAGCACCGCGTCGATCTTACCCTGCTTCAGAGCCTGAACCGCATCGGCCAACTTGGTGAAACGTTCCACATCAATCTTGTTGGTATCGCCACCATATTCGGAGGCGTAAATATCGGCGGTGTTACCAATCTGAACACCAACCTTCTTCTTACCAAGATCGCTAACAGCAAAAACCTTGTTATCCAGTTCGCTAGGCTTGATATCGCTGCGAACCATGACCACGACCTTGTTGTCCACCAGTTTGTCAGTAAAGTTGATGGATTTCTTGCGTTCTTCAGTGACAGTGAAGCCAGACAGACCAAGGTCTGCCTTGCCAGAACTTACGGCGTTAATGACGGCATCAAATTCAATATCCTGGATTTCCAGCACACGGCCCATCTTATCAGCCAAGTAGTAAGCCAGTTCAATTTCAAGACCAACGATCTTATCCCCTTCGTGGTATTCGTAAGGCGGGAACTGAGCGTTGGTGGCCAACACCAGATGTTCCCCTTCCTTCACCTTCTGAGCATAATGATATTCACCAGAGCCATTGATGTAGGTATTCATCAAGGAATCAAAGACTCCGTTCTCGTGCATTTCCTTCAGCACCAGATTGAAGGTATCCAGCAAGCCTTCATTACCCTTGGCAATGACACCTGCGTAAGTTTCTTCAACGAAAGCCTCTTCCAAAATGCGAAGAGTAGGGTTCTGCTTTACGAAATAGATAGCCGGTTGGTCATCCAACAGAACTGCGTCAATTTTGCCCTGCTTCAAAGCCTGGACCGCATCGGCCAACTTGGTGTAGCGCTCTACATCGATCTTGGCAGTATCACCACCATATTCAGAGGCGTAAATATCGGCAGTGTTACCAATCTGAACGCCCACCTTTTTCTTACCAAGATCACTGACCTTGTTGACGCGATTTGCCAACGGGTCACTTTCGTTACAGCCCACAAAGGCTATCGCGGAAAGGGCCAAAGCCACCGTGGCCACCATCTTAAAAACATTACGAATCATGTTTTGATTCCTATAAAAAAAACGTGGTTTTAAATATAGGTTTATTCCAAGAAACACTTTGTTTAACTATGTGTTTTTTTCTAAATTTCCGCCATTATTTTCACGAGGTTTTTATGGCTACGGAACTGAACGAAGAAGAACGTTTCCAGTTAGAGTGGATTATGAACCACCACATGGAAGACAAGGACAAGGCTCGCCAGCAGGCTGAAGAAGCCGAAGCCGCCGCACGCCCCCAGCCCCGTGGCCCCCGCGGCAAAAAAATGGGTCGCAGCCCCTCCAGTTGGGAGCTCCCTGTCCCCGAAGATGAAATTGACCTTCACGGCTACACCTCCGAAGAGGCCGCAGCCGCTGTCGAACGCCGCATCGACGACCTGCTCATCGCAGGACTCAGCGTACTCCGCGTGATTCACGGTGGCGGAAACCCGGAATACGGCAACGTAAAGCACATTATCGACCGCAAGGCCCGTACCGAATGGAGCAACCGCATCGTTTTGTACAAGGTCGAACCCGACAACGCGGGCTCCAGCATTATGAAACTGGGCAAACCTGCACCCAAGTTCAACTCCAAGGGCAAGCCCAGAGCAAAAAAATGACTTTTTTACCCTTGACCCCTTTAAAAAAGTCCGATTTTTATCTATAATTGGGCTCACTAGAACGGAATATAGCTCAGTCTGGTAGAGCGCTTGCTTCGGGAGCAAGAGGTCGTGAGTTCGAATCTCGCTATTCCGATACGAAAAAGAGGACCCTTTAAGGGTCCTTTTTTCGTATCTCTGAAAAGCGGGATGGGAGAACTCACGCAGTGAGTTCGTACACCGTGCAAGCCGAGTGTCGCGTGGGCAAGCTCGCTTGCCTACATGACCGAGGCGCAGCCGGTGACGCCGAAGGCGTCCATCTCGCGAAGGCGTCCATCTCGCGCTAATTAGTAAGCAAAATCTGCATTGCCGAGGCGATGTTACAGGTGCTCGTAGAGCACAATCTCGCTATTCCGATACAAAAAGAGACCACCTTTCAAGGTGGTCTTTTTTGTATCTCTGAAAAGCGGGATGACGAGAACTCACGCAGTGAGTTCGTACACCGTGCAAGCCGAGTGTCGCGTGGGCAAGCTCGCTTGCCTACATGACCGAGGCGCAGCCGGTGACGCCGAAGGCGTCCATCTCGCGAAGGCGTCCATCTCGCTACTTCACAAATCCCAGTCTTCCTTCCCCGCTCTGGAGATATTCGTTCATATAGTCCTTCCCAATCTGGCAAGCCTCCGGCAAACTCTTGCCCAAGGCAAGATTTGCAAGAATAGCGGAACTCAGCACGCAGCCAGTACCGTGCTTGCCTACCCCAGGCAGACGAGGACTAGCAAACTTATATTCGCGACCTTCGTGGAGCAGAATATCCACAGACTCAGCGCCTTCGCAGTGCCCACCCTTTCGCAAAATGGACACATCCTTCCCCATGACAATTTCGCCCTTTTCCTGAGCCTTGTCCAAACCAAGAAACTCATATTCCACGGCATTGGGAGTCACAAGGTCAATCATCTTCATAACAGGCAGAAACTCGCTGGCATCACGCATAAAGTGAAAACCAGCACTGGCGCTAGCAATAGGATCCCAGATGATAAATGCATCGGGAGACTTTTCGCGAACGTATTCCACCACACGTTTCAAGATTTTGGCCTTTTCCACCAGACCAATCTTAACGTACTTAAAGGTATGCTTCTTGAAAAGAGTATCCAGCTGGGCCTCAATACGTTCCCAAATCACCCAGCCAGGCGCCACGAAATCATCCTCATTTTGTTCAGTCAGCGCCGTACACACAGCCTGGCCATACACGCCGAAATGAGCCATGGTCTTAATATCAGAAATAAAGCCTGCGCCGGCACTACCATCAAAGCCTGCGATTGTCAAAGCATAAATCATTTCTGCCATAATTAAGCTCCTAAAAAAAGACTGACCTAAGTCTGCCTTTAAAATAGTTAAACCCTACTGGAAATGGCTACATATAGAACGCAATCAATCCGCCAGTGACAGCGCAAATCAGCACCACCGCAGGCACAATGGCCTTACGCATAGATTTTGCACTCAGGAAAAACACCAGGCCGCCCTTGGTCAAGGTATTGGCAAGGCTTGCAAAAAGGAATGCCAGAACCAAGTTGCGAATATCCAGGCCGGACTTCAAATGCATATCGATGACCGAGAAAGCCACAGCATCCATCTCCGCGGCGCCGCCCAAAAAACTGCAAGCCAACAAAGCCCCGGATCCAAGATAGACTCGGGCTGCATTGGCAACGAACATAACGCAGGTAAACACAATGCCAAACTTAATGGCCGGTCCCAGGTGGAATGGATTGGAAAAATCTCCGCAATGTTCATGCTGGACATTTCGTTCACGAATCTTCAAAAATGCTACATAAGCAAGCCCCGGCACCACCGGTAACAACAAGGGTAACGCCAAAGGTTTTGCCAGGGAACCACTCAGCACTATGCAAATCAGGTACAGGCGAACATACATCACCGACCAGCTCAGCACAATTCCCAAAGTAAAGTCCGGGGCGTAATCCTCGTTTTCCTTACTGCGTCCCGCAAGATTCAATGTCAAAGCTGTGCTGCTGGCAATACCGCCAAGCAAACCCGTGAGCCAAATGCCCTTGCCAGGCCCCACCAGTTTAATCAGCACATAGCCTATAAAGCCGATGCCCGAAATGAACACCACAAAAAGCCAAATGGTATGGGGGTTCAAAACCTCAAGCCCAGGGGGACCATAAGCCTGGTTCGGCAAGAAGGGTAAAATCAATCCAGAAATTACAGCGAACTTCACCGTGGCAAGAACATCTTCCTTGGAAAGCTTCTTGGCAAAACTGTGGAGCTGTTCCTTGGCCGTTAAAATCCAGAGCATCACAATCATAATGATGCAAGATTCCAGCAATTGTCCATACCAGCAAAGGCCACCCAGCAAGTACACAATGACTAGAGCCACGCTTGTGGTTATCCCCGAAGTGGTCGGCGCGGAACCTTGCGCGGAGCCTGGCGCAGCCCCACCAAAATCTCGATGACTCAACCCAAAGGCAATATGAGACGCCACCAGCAGCAAACCTATCACAACAAAACCCGTTACGAAAGGCGCCACGCTATTCATCAATGCCGCCAAGAAAGCAGCCATGGCACCGCCTAGACCTACCAAAGTAAAAGTACGGACACCAGCCGGATGGCGGTCCGACTGATCGAAATAAGTATGTTCACGCTGCATGCCAATAATCAGGCCAATGCCAATAGACGCAGCCAAACGATAGAAGACACTAAATTCCAACATAAGAAAACCGCCTTTTCTGAAGGCACGGATACATCTTCAATAATCTACTTCTATTTTTGGAAAGGGACTAAAGTCTTTTATTGCAAGTTGGAATACCTAGTGGCGCACCAACTTGGACTTAGATTCTTTTTTCATGGCATACATGCGTTCGTCAGCCACTCGATAAACATCCTTGGCCAAGCCGCCATCCACCTCGCGGCGGAAAGCAACACCATAGGAGGCCTCCAAATTCACTGCAAGATTCTGGGAACGGCTCTTAGTCATTTCGTCCATGCGTTCCTTGACCACATGAAGCTCAGACAAATGAGAAGAACGAACGATACAAACAAATTCGTCGCCACCGACACGGGCTGCAGTTCCAATGCCATTCAAAGCTTCCTGAAGGACCTCCGCAAAGGCAACAATCTGCTTGTCGCCATCAGAGTGGCCATACGTATCATTCACCAATTTCAAACCATTCATATCGATACTGATAATGGCAAAGTCATCGTTTCCCTGGTCCAGCACATCAAAGATCTGTTCGCACTTGGTTCGGTTAAACAAACCGGTCAAAACATCCTTGTAGGCAAGTTCTGCTAAAAGATCCTTTTCGGCCTTTTCAGCAACAGACTTGAAAACATAAACTACGTAGGCCGCAACCAAGGCCAAAATAAACAGGAGCGCGCCAAAGGGAACCCAAGTCATATTCATCAGGTTGCTAGTAAATAAATAGTAGTACTGCAAATTGTAGCGGATAATATCCCAAACGGCAAAGACAAAGAACGCAAGCAATCCTAGCGCGAATATTTTTTCAGAAGTTCCATTTTTACGGGAGTAAATCATGCCAGCGGATACAGCATAAATTGCAGTCACAATAACCGACACATGGAAAATGGGCACAAGCTGGGACATCATTGCAACACGGGTCAAGTGCAAAACAACGGCGGCCACTGCAAACAAAATCGCATAAACGGTAGCAAACCTAAGAAGTCTCCACTTGATCGGAGATAGCTTACCTCGGTGAATATCCTGCAGCAACAGCAGGAACGGAATGGGAATCAAGTAAAGGCACACATACTCCATCAAACCTGTTTCCACGAAACTAAGCGTACAAATCTGAATGACTCTGGCATAGCACATGCTCCACAAGCCCACCAGCAACGACAACATACCAATTAATACAATACGATATGCCGCCTTGTTGAATCCATACCCCACAAGTCCGAGAACTACACTTAAGAATCCGAGCACGACAAGGAAGACGCCAATAAACAAGGAATAGCTATGCCTTGCCATATAATCCGTATAGGCAACTTCCTTGGAGAGGATCTCAAATCCCGAAGTTCTATCCAGTTCCTGCTTATAGCCGCCATAGAGAGTAATATTCAGTACGCGACCGTTGGCATCATAAGGCAGCGGAACAGAGAACACTCCAGTTCCGATAAACTTTCGAGCCATCAAAAGATCATAACCGTACATAAAGACAGTCCAATCTTCTACCGCAATTCTTACAGCGGAATGGGATGCCCTTATGCGGAACATGTAGGGCGGTCGGCCCTTAAAGACAAACTTTTTTGAAAATGTAATGGAATCTCTGTAGCCCAAAGGACCATCAGGAAACTGATACAAATCTATGGTCTGGTTCTCGTAAACCTTGCCATTTTGATGAACAGTCCAACCATCGTTCAGTCGTAAAATATCGTGATCAATGCCTGAACTACGAAGGTAGTTAAAGAGCCCTGTAAGAGCCAAGGCCGTAAGAATGGCAACAATGCACCAAATGACGACCCTAGACCTGTTTGCTCCCAAACCCTTTGCCATACCTACTCTCTAGTCCAAACCTGATATGCTGTAGGATACTCGTTCTTTTCGTCGGCAGGGACCTGTTCTTCGCTTTCCATGCGCCAGCCCTCGCCCCAATCAGGATAGAATACATCACCAGGGACCTGAGCAAGTACTCGCGTGACATACATCTTTTTTACCAGAGGCATGGCCAGTTCATATATGGCGGCGCCACCTATGATAAAGCATTCCGTTTCACCGGCCGCGGCGGCAGCGTCAATAGCCTTTTCCAAGGAATCGCAAACAATGCAACCCGGAGCCTCAAAGGCAGCATTGCGGGTCAGCACATAGTTGGTGCGGTTAGGCAGCGGGCGACCAATGTCATCGTAGTTCTTGCGTCCAAGAATAATAGAGTGGCCGGTGGTAATAGACTTGAAACGTTTCAGGTCAGCGGAAAGGCGCCACGGCAAATGACCGTCGCGACCAATCACGTTATTCTCAGAAACTGCAACGATTGCGGAAATCAACATAGGAAATAGTGGCTAGTGATTTGTGGCCAGTGATTAAACTGCGATGGGAGCCTTAATTGTCGGCCACGGATCGTAATCCACAAGTTCAAAGTCCTCGAACTTAAAGTCGAACAAATCCTTGATTTCGGGATTCAGTTTCATGGTGGGCAACTTGCGAGGCTCACGAGAAAGCTGTTCCTTCACCTGGTCAAAGTGATTGGAGTACAGATGAGTGTCACCCAAAGTATGGATGAACTCGCCCGGTTCGTAATCACAGACCTGAGCCAGCATCAAAGTCAAGAGAGCGTAGCTTGCAATATTGAACGGAACACCAAGGAAAGTATCTGCGCTACGCTGATACAACTGGCAAGAAAGCTTACGCTTGCCGGAAGCGCCAACGCCGCCTACGTAGAACTGGAACAAGCAGTGGCAAGGCGGCAACGCCATCTTATCCACTTCAGCGACGTTCCAAGCGCACACCAGATGGCGACGGGAATCCGGATTATTCTTGAGGCTGTTCACCAGATTCTTAATCTGGTCAATGTGGCCACCTTCCGGAGTAGGCCAGCTACGCCACTGATGACCATACACTGGGCCCAAGTCGCCGTTTTCGTCAGCCCATTCATCCCAAATGGTCACCTTGTTATCGTGAAGATACTTGATGTTGGTATCGCCCTTCAAGAACCAAAGCAGTTCGTGAATGATAGAGCGGAGATGCAGTTTCTTTGTGGTCAAGCAAGGAAATCCCTTGGACAAATCGTAACGGCACTGACGACCGAAAACAGAGCGGGTTCCTGTACCTGTACGATCGGAACGATCCACGCCATTGTCCATAATGTCTTTTAGAAGATCCAAATACTGCTGCATTAGGCCTCCTCGGTTGCACTATCGTCAACTACGGCATCATCTACCATAGGAAAAAGTTCTACGCGCTTATACTTCTTTGCGCCTTCCACTTCCTTTTCAACCAGCAGTTGGTTTACTGCATTGAGAATCAGGTCCTGGGTATGGCGGGGCACAGGCTTCTTGCCGAGGCGAGCCTTCTGCACCATCTTATGATTCAAATGGGCGGCATCCATTTCCACCAGGTCGTGGTTGGATGCGCCAATCTCAGTCAGAATTTCATCAAGTTTGGTCATAGTTATTCAGATACGAAATTGCTTTCGCACTTGGTACCGTCGTTGTCCGGAGTTGCAAAATGCATTTCGATACGACGGTTCATTTCACGGCCATCTTCGGTTCCGTTGTCGTCAACCGGGCAAGTAGAACCCATACCGATTGCTTTGATTCGGTTCTTCTTGATGCCAGCCTTGGTCAAAGCCTTCATCACTTCCTTAGCGCGGTTTTCAGAAAGCTTCTGGTTGGAGGCCTCCTTACCCACGTTGTCTGTATGACCCTGGATAACAATGTTCAGGTCCATATATTCAGCAGTGTTCAGCTTCTTAGCCACGTTCTTGAGAATCAACTTAGCGTTGGATTCCAAAGTTGCCTTACCTGACTTGAAGGTCACACCATCAAGTTTTTCAACAGCCTTCTTGGGGCAGCCGTGGCCATCGTCGCCAGCCACATCCGGGCAGCGGTCAATGCCAGTGCACTGATCAGCGAACTGCTTAGTCAACTTCTTGGTAGTCACCCATTCAGAGCAAACGCCATCGTGGTCTGCATCCGGTTCGTCGTCAGACGGGCAACCATTGTTCCACTCCGGACCCGGTTCGTCTTCGCAACGGTCATAGCCAGAGCATTCGTCGGCGAACTTGTCGAGCAACTTCTGCTTGGTGACCCACGGAGAGCAGAGACCATCTTCGTCAGGGTCCGGTGCCTGAGCCGGGCAACCCTTATTCCATTCAGGACCAGCTTCGTCTTCGCACTTGTCAGAGCCCTTACATACGTCCTTGAACTGTGCAGACAAGCCCTTCTTAGAAACCCAGGGAGAGCAGATGCCGTCACCATCCGGGTCAGGCTGGTCATCGGACGGGCAGCCCTTGTTCCATTCCGGACCGGCTTCGTCTTCGCACTTGTCAGTACCCTTACATACATCCTTGAACTGAGCATTCAAGCCCTTCTTACCAACCCAGGGAGAGCAGATACCATCACCATCCGGGTCAGGCTGGTCATCGGACGGGCAGCCCTTGTTCCATTCCGGGC
>JAKSIE010000029.1 GCA_024398995.1 Fibrobacter sp. | reverse complement strand
CGCCCTGCAAGCTTTCGTAGCGCTGTTCGTCAGCCTTGGTGCCGAGGGTGCAGATAACGAGACCCTGGGTTTCACCGCGCTGGAAGATAGCGGAACCGTGGGCACGGGGAAGCACACCCATTTCGATTTCGATGGGGCGGACTTCGGTAGTGGTACGGCCGTCGAGACGAACATGTTCGTTCAGGATCATTTCACGCATTGCGGTGCGTTCGTAATCGCTGAAGATAGCCTTTGCATCGGCAACGAGCTTAGCGTCAGCTTCGTCGCCAGCACCGGTAATAGCGGTAATGCGTTCATCTTCAAGCATGCGCTTGCAGAGGTCTGCCATTGCCGGATAGAAGTCGGTCTTCACCATGTTGGAATGAACATCCTTGTTCAGTTCTTCCCAAACGACTTCCTTAACGGTAGCGAGGAGCTTGTCGTGTTCTTCGCCCACATGCTGGGGCTTCAGTTCCATCTTGGGCTTTGCGCAACGTTCAACCAGCTTCTGCTGGGCCTTGCACATTTCCTTGATGACTTCGTGACCGGCGAGGATTGCGCCAATCATGGTGTCTTCGGAAACTTCGTAAGCACCACCTTCGACCATGCAGACAGAGTCTTCTGTACCGGCGACCACCAGGTCAAGATCGGCCACAGCGAGCTGGTCGTAAGTCGGCATCACGATGTTCTGGCCGTCGACGACAGCAACGCGCACTGCTGCAACCTGCTGTTCGAACGGGAGTTCGGAAAGGCCGATGGAAAGAGATGCGGCGCTAACACCGAGAACGTCCGGAGCAAAGGACTTGTCGGCAGAGAGAACCTGGACGATGACCTGGACTTCACGAGTGAAGTTTTCAGGGAACATCGGGCGGATCGGGCGGTCGATAATACGAGCGGAGAGGATTTCTTCGTCGGAGGGGCGACCCGGTTCGCGCTTGCTGTAGCCACCCGGGAGGCGACCAGCAGCGTAAGACTTTTCGCGATATTCAACAGTCAGAGGGAAGAAGTCTCCATCCTTTTCTTCGCCGTAGCAGACGGTGGAAAGGAGGAAAGCATCACCCATCTTGGCAACAGCAGAACCGCGAGCCTGCTTTGCCAGTCTGCCAGTTTCGAACGTGAGTACACGGCCGTCGGGAAGAGTAACGGACTCTTCCTTCGGATCGAGCATCTTGCCGTACTTGGCCTGGTATGCGTCAATAGACATAGTTTAAATCTCCAGTTGTATTAGCCGCGGAGACCGAGTTCCTTGATGAGAGCGCGCTGTGCGACGATGTCCTTTTCGCCGTAGTACTTGAGGAGGGTCTTGCGCTTTGCAACCATCATGGACAGACCACGCAGGGAGTGGTGGTCCTTCTTGTGCTGCTTGGCATGTTCAGTGAGGTTCTTGATCTTTTCGGTCAAGAGAGCGATCTGAACGCGGACGTTACCGGTGTCCTTTTCGTTTGCGCCAAACTTAGCGGTGATTTCTGCAGCCTTTTCTTTAGTAATAGTAGCCATTTTACTACCTGTTCCTTTTGGTTTGTTTGTTTTTTTGTTTTTACACGTTTGCACCCGAGTATTCTACTTGCACACCCAGTGGAATTGAACTGGACGGGAATACCAAGGTGAAATGACGTTGGGATAAATATAATAAAGTGGTTAGTGATTAGTGGTTAGTGGTTAGTGAGATTAGGGTAAAATCGGGGTGTTTTCAGAAGGAAACGCCTTATTGATGGCATTTTATGGCAAAAATCAGGGAATCTAACTAAATTTGGCGTCAAATGCTTGAATCCTTGAATTTTCATTTTTCCTTTTACGACTGGCTGTTGGTCTTTATGGTCACGGCCCTGGGAACCGTAAGCGCCTACCTAAAGGACCCTCAACTTAAGGCCGTTACCGCCACCATACCCATTCCCTTTGGCTTTGCCTACCTGGCGGTGGGAAAGATCATCGACACTCCCAACGTGATTGCAGGTTTCTACTGCATGCTATTCGCCAATCTGGTTCGGTTTCTTACGTACAAATTAAAATGTCCGATTGTACTCTCTATTGTTATTGGGTTAGCCTTTGTGGTTTTCGCAGGAACGTTCACCCTTCCCCTACTCCCCCAGGGCGAAGGAATTTTCCTTGGAGCATGTCTTTTTGATTTTTTGGTGGGCTTTACCCTGTTCCAAAAGCAGAAATACCAGTCTGGAGTCCGATACAAGACTCCCCTGCCAGTCTACATCAAGGCTCCGGCAATTGCGTGCGTTGTAGGTGGCCTTATGGTCATCAAGAGTTTTATGCAAGGTTTCTGCACCAGTTTCCCTATGATGAACTCCATCGTGAGCTACGAAAGCCGATATTCTCTGGGTGACCAATGCCGACAGTTGCCCGTATTCCTAATGGTCGGTCCGTTGATGTTCATCATCATGCGATATACGGAACTTTGGTTCGGGCTGAACCACTGGATTGTGCTGATTATTGGCTGGGCCGTTTTCACACCGCCCTACATGTTGCTAAACAAGGAACTGAAGCGCCGTAACGACACCAACTACAACAACAAAGAAGCATAACTAACGCCCGCAGAAAGCGGGCTTTTTTTATTGCTTTTGCGCCATGTGTTCAAGAGTTTACATAGCTTAATTCTCAAATAAATTATATTAGAGATGTATTAATTAAGGATCAACTATGAAATCCAAACTTTTCTCTAGCACAATTTTAGCATCCGTAGTTGCAGCAGGTTTCGCATTGACCGCTTGCGGTGACAACAGTAATCCGGGAAACGCCCAAGACACACCGTCCAGCAGTTCCATTGCAACTGGTCTGCCCGACGTAAGCTCCTCTTCCGAAGCTATCATCGGAAATTCTAGCGCAAGCGTACCTACATCTTCTACTACAGGCTCCGACTGCGTAGCCTCCCCCGTAGCATTCCCCCAGGACAAGTTCGTTGATATTGGCGAAGTCTACAAGAACATCCAGTGCAACGAAAAGGTTGTTTTCATTGTTCGTCACGGCAAACGAGAATCACAAACCGGGAACTTGTCATCCTTGACCATCGAAGGATACGAAGACGCTGTTACCGCAGGCCAAAAGCTTGTTGGCGGCGAGCCTTTCAAGTATATATTCTCCGGCATGGTTAGAACCTACCAGACTGCAGCAAGCATTGCGACCGGTCGCGGCGATGTTGCCTGTACCGCAGACTACGCCGAAGCCGAAGATGGCCTTGACCACCTCGCCCTCACCTGCACGCCCCCCTTTGCCGCAGATACTTTACCCCAGCTTAAAGACGGTTGGTACACAAAGGACAAGGCTATCCGTGACGCTTACATCGCCGCGGACACCACCGACTACCTCAGGAACTCCAACGTCATGATTACCGACTGGGTTTACCTGGGTAACTACGCCGACGCGTTCTACGACCTGGACGAACGAAGCAAGGAATTCGTGGCCCTCCTGGTGAAGGACTACAATGATATGCCCAAGTACACCTTGGCCGCCTCCCACGACCAGGTCCTGATGCCGCTTACCGCATGGGCAACCGACAAGAAAATCGACTTGAAGCTCCACGACGTCACTTCCCGCAAGTGGTTAAATTACCTGGCTGGTGTAGCAATCATCATCAACGACAAGAATGAACAGCGCTACGTTGCAATCAAGGGAATGAACGACAAGGTTTTGACTGACGGTACCGTTCTCGACGGTGGCGTTCAGTAATTCAACAGCAAATTCAAGATTCCGCGTTTTGTGCAAAAAAAAAGCCCTGGTTTAAAAACCAGGGTTTTCTTTTTTACAGAAACTTTCAATTAACGCTGAAATTAGTTAGCGCTAATAGAGAAGGTTTCGCCAAAGCCATCACGATCGCCGGCTTCGTCGGTAACATTGAACATAAAGTACAGAACATCCAGGGTCAGAGTGACTGTAGATGCGCCCACTTCAACCTTGGGAGTACCGGTGTAGGTATTCTTGGCCAAGCATTCGTTGCGAGAAGTACCCTTGAGGTTCAACGTACCGGCGGTCACGGACCAGCTACCATAAACAGGATTACAGCCGGCAACTGCGGGGTTGGTTACAGCGGCGGGAACTTCGAACTTGAAGGTACCAGCATCGTTAAAGGTAAGCTTGCCCGGATTGGAGGTGTAGTTGACGTTAGCATTCATTTCGCCAGTGGTACGATTTACAAAACCGTTCACATCCCAGGTGCCGATCAGACATTCGGTTGTAAGACCTGTGGAACATTCCTGAGCCTTGGTGGGCTTCTTTGCATTGGTAGCACCATTATCGCAGGCGGACATCAAAGCTGCAGCGCCGAGACCGGCAATTGCGAGAGCCATGGAAATCTTTTTCATTATAAAACCTCGTTATTTTCTACGGAATATAAGAAAAACTTTGATTTAGCGAATTCATATTGCAATTATTTTACGCAAAATACGTCAAAAAATCGTTGTCTAGAAGGCCAGGATCCCATCGAAAGCCAGGATTGGACCGAGGATTCCAGTTTCAAAGGTTCAGCCAGAATGACTAAATAACGTCTACAACAGTTAATACGTCATCCTGGACCTTGAATTTCACTTCGAAGCTAGCAAACTTGAATCCGTAAACTCGCTCCGGATCCTTCTGGTATGCGGGGCGCGGGTCTTCAGACAGAATCTCGATGAGGGTTTCACGCTTTTCGGGCGGAAAACCTGCGGACGCAGCCAACGCCTCGGGAAATTCCACTTGGACATGCCTTTTGCGAACAGCCTCGGCGAAACCACCCAAGGCGTCGGGCACGGAATCGGCGTAAGGCAAGTAAGGCTTGATATCTACAATGGGAGTACCGTCCATAAGGTCTGCGCCGCTTACGATGATTTCGGGCCCACAGTAATCACCGTCCGTAACATTCGGGCGTATTTCCTCAATTTTTACGCAACTCATGGCCAGAGGATTGGGACGGAAACTGCTGCGGGTGGCAAATACGCCCAGGCGCTTGTTGCCCCCAAGGCGTGGCGGGCGCACGGTGGGGCTCCAGCGATTTTCGCCGTTCTCGTCCAGTCTTACATTTTCTGAAAAGATCCAGAGGATCCACAAGTGGCTAAAGCCTTCCAAGCCTCGCAGGGCATCGGCCACGCGGAACGCAGGCTCAAAGCGAATGGCGGAGCGCATATTCTTCAAAAGCCCCGACTGGCGAGGAATGCCAAACTTGTCGGGAAAATCGCTTTTGAGTTTAGCGATGACCTTAAAGGGGTATACAGACGGTGTTTCGCGAGAATCGTTCACAACGAACTATATAGAAAATTTCTATCTTCCCCCGCGGATTAGATTAACATAGGCCGGACTTTTTTGAGTTCTGCCGTAACATAGAAGAGGAACAAATGACTGTAGTAGTCTTTATTCTTTACCTCCTGATGATGCTGGGCATCGGTGCCTACTTCTCCAGAAAGGCAAACAGCCTGAACGCCTACTACCTGGGCGACCGTGGCATGAACAAGTGGGTGGTGGCAATGTCCGCCCAGGCTTCCGATATGAGTGGCTGGATGCTCATGGGTCTTCCGGGCGCCATCTATCTCAGCGGTTTCTCCGAAGCTTGGATCGGTATCGGTCTTGTGATCGGCACCTATTTCAACTGGAAAATCGTGGGCCGTCGTCTCCGTAAGTACTCACACTTCTGCGGCGACTCCATTACCCTCCCCGATTTCCTCTCCAATCGTTTCCGCGACAACAAGGGTGTTATCCGCGTTATCGCCTCTTTCTTTATTCTGGCATTCTTCCTGTTCTACACCGTTTCTGGCTTTGTGGCATCCGCTAAGCTCTTCGGCACCATCTTCGGTCTGGACTACACCACAGGTCTTATTATCGGTGCCGTGGTCGTGGTGAGCTACACCTTCATGGGCGGTTTCTTCGCTGTTTGCTGGACCGACTTTATCCAGGCTTCCATGATGCTCATCGCAGTGCTCGTGATTCCCACCATCATCTGCATTTCCGGCGGCGGCTTCGCTGCTACCATGGATGCTGTGAATGCACAGAACCCCTACCTCATGAGCCTCTTCACCAACGCTTCCACCGGTAAGGCCATCGGTTTTGTCTCCTTGATTTCTAGCTTGGCCTGGGGCCTTGGCTACTTCGGTATGCCCCACATCCTGGTGCGTTTCATGTCCATCAAGAACGCCGAAGAAATCAAGCACTCCCGCCGTATCGCCATGACCTGGGTGATTATTTGCCTTGGTGCAGTGATCATGATTGGTCTTTTGGGCAACTACTACGTTAGCGCCAACGGCATTACCGTTACCGACCCGGAACGTATCTTTATGATTCTCTGCCAGGCTCTCTGCCATCCGGCAATTGCCTCCATCCTTATGGCAGCAATTCTTGCCGCTATCATGAGTACCGCAGACTCCCAGCTTCTGGTTTCCGCATCTGCTTTCAGTAACGACATGTACAAGCACCTCTTCCGCAAGAACGCCTCCAACAAGGAACTCATGTGGGTAAGCCGCGTGGTTGTGGCAGTCATCGCTGTTATCGCCGTTCTCGTCGCTCTCCAGGGCGCACCTTCCGCCGACGGCGTCAAGGAAGGCAAGAGCTTCCTGGATGTGGTCATGAGTCTCGTGAGCTTCGCCTGGGGTGGCTTTGGTGCAACCTTTGGTCCTCTGGTGCTTCTCGCACTCTTCTGGAAGCGTACCACCCTCCCCGCAGCCGTTTCCGGTATGCTGGTTGGCGGTATCACCACCTTCGTCTGGAAGTTCTACCTCTCCGGTCTTGAAGGCGAAATCTTCCAGCTCTACGAACTGGTTCCGGGCTTTGTCTTTAGCATGATTACCATCATCGTGGTAAGCCTTTTGACCAAGGCTCCGTCCAAGGAAATCCAGGACGAATTCGACGCTGTGGAACACACCCGCCTTTCCGACATGAAGCTGTAAGCGCTTCGCGCAATTATGAATTATGAATTACGATTTATAGTTTGTAATTGACGAGAATTTTAAACAAGAAAACCCGGACCTCTCGGTTCGGGTTTCTTTTATTACCATTTTTGCAACAGGATTTTTTAGTCCTTCAAGCAACGCACTCCAGCATAATCGGTCTTGCCAATTTCATTCAAGGGCTCGTCAAAATTCAACCAAAGTACCACCGCTTTCGAAGCATCCTCCCCTTCCGAAGAAGTCCAGAAAGCCGAACTTAGCTTATGGAATGATTCGGAATCTCCGTTATCGAAGGGAGTACGATCTTCCATGGCTCCAAAACCATAAGCGTCGTACACACGGGCTTCCCATTCGTAGACTTTTCCCAGCAAAGATTCGACCTCGTAATCCGGCCACTGGGTAGAAACCAAATCAAGCAATTCCTTGTAATCATCCTGACTAGGCAAATGCCAACCCTGGGGGCAAGTTTCCATGGCTGCAGTCCAGGAGTACGCACGTCCATGAGTTTCTGTTTCTAATTCTGAATTCCAGTTGTCCTTTTTAATGGCAACCGACTCCGTCACCTCATAATCCAGATTTTCAGCCATCCAGGTCTGCTCGCCAATCTTCACGGTCTTGTAATTTTTGTCATCGCGGGAATCAGTCAATGTTCCAAAATCACCTTTATATTTCTCAGGCGTGGGAATCACCGGTTCCACATGAACGCCATCCCCCTTCAAGCAACGGACTGGAGCAAAGGATTCAATAAGGTAATCAAACGAATTCACACATTCTTTGCGAACTCCAGATCCAGAAAAAAGACCAAAGCCCAATTCTGTGCTTGTCCAGATATAATCACTATCTTCGCATTCGTCCGTACAAGAGGAATGGTAAAAAGCAGCTTCGGCATCGCTATTACCTTTCAATATAGAAGCGAAATGACTAGCCTCTTTAGAGGTAGGCATTCGCCAACCATCAGGGCAAATACCTTGGAATTTTTCAGGAACTCCACAATACCAAATATTGTCCAAATCCCAATATCCGCAGCCAGATTTTAAGGAATCCATTGCCGCAGGCATGGCATAAAGATGTACTCCATTTTCAACAATGACTTGATCGGCATATTCAGCATTGTACGCAAGGTCTTCGGCCATCCAGGTATCGCTGGTTATAGAATCCTTGCCATCAAAATATTTCAAGGTAATGGTCTTATATGTTTTTGAGTCTCGCGGGTCAGTCATTTCACCGTAGGAAACGGCCGATTCGTCCTTTGAGTCACCACTTGACGACGACTGAGAAATTGACGAGGAAGATTCGCCTCCATTGAGATTTGAGCCACTCGTAGATTCTTCACCGCAAGCAACAAGAACCGCAGCGACAGCAATTGAACTCCATAAATATTTCATGTTTCCTCCTATTTAACCCATCTTTGTTCTTCGTAGTCTTGAAGAACCGATATGGACTGTTGTAACTTTTCTTTCGACGTAGAGTCTACGACATTTACCTTCAGCAATCGTTTAACAAACGCACCTACGGTTTCTCCATCTTCTCGATGGAAACCCAGGGTCGCTAGGGTTAGTTCAGCCTTGGTCAGCCTACGGGCCCATTCGATAGCGGCGGCATTCTTCGGGGTAATGATGTTGCGACGGCGGCCCTTTATGTATCTGCGAATCTTAAGCCCCACAAAGGCGAGGATTGCAATTACCAGAGCCACGTAAATGGCAACACCATCCGTAATCTTTTGTGTGTAGTTCTGCCAGCTGTCTACGGTACGGCGCCATTCCCCTTCCTTAAGGAAATGCATGACACGGGCGGCACGGCCTTTTAGACCCTCCAGTTTTACGCTAAACCAATTCGGCTCGGAACCGGCAGGTGCAATCACCGGCGGCGTGGGGTCAAATATTACCCATCGGCCTTCAACAAAAGCTTCAACCCAGGAATGAGAGTTCCTACGACGGAAAACAGAATAAGGGCGTCCATCCACCACTTCCGGATTCACAAAACCTGTTGCATAACGAGCGGGGATTCCTGCACGGCGCAAAGCAAGTGTGGACAAGGAGGCATAGTATTCACAGAAGCCCTGCTTGGCTTTCCAGAACACAGACAAAGGATCTTTGGATGAATTGGAATTACCGCCAAACTTTCGGCCAAGTCCAGGAATCTGCAACGAGTACGTAAAGTTGTCATTAAAATAGTCTAGGATTCGCTGGAGTTTTTCCGAATCAGTACCGGGCTGAGAAAGTCCCATAGCTTCGACCACGGAATCCATCAAGCTTTCGTAATGACGCCCCACCAGCAAATCCCCTTCCGTATAGGCAAGCAAGGAATCCGGCACAGAACAGGTATCACTAACAAAATAGTACCAGTCAGAACGCTTGCCGTTTCCATCCAAGCCTTTGACCATGCCACCAGCAAAATACTGAAGGGAGTCCACATCCTTGGCGGCAAAACCTACAGCACCATAGGGAGCAAATACAAATCCAAAACTGTTTAACGTAGACTGAACCCAGACTTGCTTGGAATTAGAGAATCCATCCGCAACTTCCATCACGGCGTAGTCAACCTGATAGCGCGCCGGTGTCAATGTTTTTGCCGGTTTGGTAGGAAGTTTCCAAAGTCCTGCGACGTACTTTTCGTAGCTAGCCGCTTTCAAATATTTCGGCGCCAAGGTGTCCCAGACGCGAAGTACAACTTGACTATTGTAACGACCATTAAAATTGCTATTGAAGCTGCCCAACGCCGTTGCGGGATCAAAGCCCATGACACGTTCACGCTGGTAATAATCATCGGCCATACGTGCGCTGTACTCGTATCGATGAGCACGCCAGTAACGCCAGCCTCCATAGGAAATCCCACTGAGAATTACAATCAGCAGAACAAAGAAAAGATACTTGTACCAGGCAGTTCCGCGGCGGCTGTAGGCGAACAGAGCAAGCAGAAGACCGGAGACGCCCACAGGGGTCCAACCCTTGGGGACAGCATACATACTGAATAATAAGGCAGCCACGCCATCAAAGGCGACAAAAGCTTCATAACCACCGTTACCGCGGCTACGTTCCTGAAGCGCAGCCAGAAATAGCAAATATAATCCCGGCAAGA
The DNA here is from genome assembly GCA_024398995.1 of Fibrobacter sp. GTDB lineage: Bacteria > Fibrobacterota > Fibrobacteria > Fibrobacterales > Fibrobacteraceae > Fibrobacter. The sequence goes on along the minus strand of JAKSIE010000029.1, from coordinate 14,529 downwards.
AAATCATTACCGGATTGACACCGTTTTCAACGCCAGGCGTTATCACCCAGTAAAGAGCCAAAGGCACGATGGCTCCATAGGCAGGAACCTTATTGTACTTGGGGCGAGAGGAAAAACTACAGCGACGAGTTCCGTTCAAGTATCCGATGACACTGAAATAAATTGCGAAAAGCAAGCCAAGCCAAGTCACATCAAACGTGTGTCCAAGGTTTACCGAGGTAATAACCAGGAACAAGATTTTCGCCACATAGCGGATGTCTACGATTTCTTTTTTCATAGAGACTCCCCGCCCGTAATTTTCGAATCAACCAGGAGAACTTTATCGGAATTTGCTACTAAACCACCGCGCCCCACTACGATATGTTTATGAACCAAAGATTCATCCTTTTCAAACAAGCCTACACGAAGGACTGGATCCATAGGGCGTGCCGCCGGAGACCAGGGGCCAGGCTTTTTTGCAGCAATCAAATTGGCTGCGGGGATTCGGGCCAAAGCATCTAGAAGATTTTTGCGGCGTTCGTTTTCTGCAGCACCGCTACCAGCCAAGGCAATTTCTTCATCGTCAATAAAGAATCGACCCAGGATATTTCGTTCCAATAGCCACAGGCCAATTCCAGCAGTCAAGCGTATGGCGGTTTCCAGATGCTGTCGTTCCGCAAAGGTTGGTGCCGCAGTATCTAACACAAGAATTGCGCCCGCCCCTCGCTCCGTTTCAAACTCTTTGGTGAAGGGGCGGCCATATCGGGCAAAAGCCTTATGGTGCAAGTCGCGCAGGGCATCGCCCTCGCGATATTCGCGAACGCCAACAAAATTCATTCCGCGGGTCAAGCTAGGCATGAGCAAGGGTGCGAAAACCATGCCACTCACACCCGATGTCAAAAAAGGAAACTCCCCCACCTTAATGGGACGGGGATGCACAAGGAGTTCTGCGGAACCTTGAAACGGAAACGGCCATTGCATTAGGCCCATGATTTCTGGGACGTTGACCGCCACTTTTTTCAAGGGATAAGCCCCGCGAAACTTGGTCTGGATTTCGCATTCCAGTTTTCTAGATCCATCTGCTTTGGAAATTTGAGCAAAACCTAGTGATTCGCATTTCAAGCTGGGGTCCATTCGATAGGAAGCAAGCTGAGCCGAATCTAAGCGTTCCGGCTCCAGTTTTTGCAGAATACCACGATGTTTTGCAATCTTTGCCAAACGTTTCGCAGACCGCCTCTTGCCTGCGGCGTTCAAGGCGTCATCGGAACCTACCGCAACATCAGCGGAAACTTTTGCAGTTTCTCCTTCATAAACGGAAGTCACAGCCACGTTGTCTATGGACACGTAATTGAACTTACAGGCCGTGAATAGTGAAAGAATCATCCCCAAAAAAAGGAGAAAATCTAGCCCGCAAAAAATCCAGGCAGCCCAGAAGCCCGGCACCATGCCTACAGCCATCGCCAAAGGAAACAAAGCCGCAGCCGCTCTCCCCGCAGGAGTAAAGTATTCCTGCCACAGGTAATAAACATGCATCAAAAGCCCCGGGCGACGAGGCGCACGAGGAACGCTGTTTACAAACCATGAGAAGAAGGACATACGGTGAAGAAAGATTAGTGGTTAGTAGTTAGTTTTTTTATTTCGGGATATTCACTTTCTTCAGGATACTCTGCAGTATGCTGCGGGACGCCTCGGGATTGGCGCTGTCCTTTGCAAACACGCGGTGTTCCATCACCGGATAGAAAACTCGTTGGATGTCATCGGGATTCACAAAGTCCCTGCCGTTCATATAAGCGCAAGCCTGAGCCATACGAATCAGGTTCAAGCCGGCGCGAGGGCTTGCCGCCAAACGGACACCGCCATCGTTACGGGTTGCCTGCACCAAGGAAACCACATAGCGCTCCAGGGATTCGTCCACATGGATCTTCACCACCTGTTCACGAGCCTTCAGGATGTCCTCGGGACACGTCACCGCAACCACCTTATCAATGGGTCGCCCTTCTCGATGGGCGCGTAAAATATCAAGTTCCGTTTCTGCAGTTGGATACCCCACAGAAATTCGAACCATGAATCGGTCCATCTGGGCTTCGGGCAGCGGGAACACGCCATGGAATTCCACCGGGTTTTCCGTTGCTAGCACCATAAACAACGCAGGCAACTTGTGGCGTTCACCTTCAAGAGAAACCTGACGTTCTTCCATTGCTTCTAGCAGGGAGCTCTGGGTTCGGGGCGATGCACGATTGATTTCATCAGCCAGCAAAATCTGGGTAAAGACCGGTCCCTTCTTAATATCAAACTCACCAGTCTTCGCGTTATAGACTGCGCCACCGGTCACATCCGCAGGCAGCAAATCCGGCGTAAACTGGATTCGTGCAAAATCGGCTCCCACTGCAGCGGCAAGAGCCTTGCTTAATGTTGTTTTACCAGTTCCTGGAACGTCTTCAATAAGCACATGACCATCGGCCAACAGCGCCATCAGCAAAAGTTCAACAGTATCATTCTTGCCAAGAAGAACCTTATTCAATTCAGCGGTTAAAGACTTAATCATGGTTTAAATATATATTCAAAAAAACAACCTAGCTTCAGAAGCCAGGTTGAAATAAAGTATATCATACAATAAACCACAGTTATTTTCGAAGCAGACGGCGTAAAATTTGCTTCAAACAACGTAATCCGTAATTCACCACATTCAAATTGGATTTTTCATCAGCATAAACTGTGGGAATGGGCAATTCACCAAGTGCAAATTTCGGCTCCGCCCCAGTCGCCATGGCGTCGGCAATGGAAATCAGTTCCAAGTCAATGTCAAAACTGGGGCTCAGCTTTTCCAAGTCTACGCACTTCAGAAATTCCGTGCGATAAAAAATAAATCCGCTGTGGCGGTCGGTTAACTTATATGTAAAAACGCAATTTTCAAGAGCAGTTAAAAAGGCGCCGCCCAAGCGTTTATAGAACGGCATATGCCCTGCCTTTGCACCGCCAGAAACCGCATGGCGACTCCCCTGAAGTAAGGCAAGCCGACACTGTTCTACACCCACCTCCCGGAAGTTTTCCAAATGATCAAGGAACTTATCCAGCATATCAGCGGGATACTGGCCGTCCCCATGGAGGCAAGCAACGAACTGGGCACCAGAAGCAATTCCCTCAGTCAACCCCTTTTTAACCACGGCACCATAGCCGCTATTTTTTTCAAAGGCAAAATATTCCAGGCGGCCGGCGCGGTCATTTTGGCCGGTACAGTTTTCCATTTCGGCGCAATACTCACGCGCGACTTTTTCCGTTTCGTCCTTGGAGCCATCGTTAATGACCAAAACCTTAGAACGATTCCAGACCGATTCGGGAATCTTATCCAGCACTCCCGCCAAGGTATTTTCCACATTATAGGCGGGAACGAAAATGAAAGTATCAAAAGCGACGGCAGACATTATTCAGCCGCAATCTGGTAATGGTCCACAAACCAGCTTAAAGATTCCTTAAGAACGACCTCCAAAGGTGTTGCCGCCTTAAATCCCAAAAGCCGTTCCGCCTTTGCAACAGAAGGCATACGACGCAAGGAGTCTTCGTAACCCTTGCCGTAATATTCTTCGCCGCTCACAGCAACCGGCTGCGGAACAGTCTCTACACCCACTCCCTTGATTCCAGCATAGATGGAGCGCATTTTACCAGCCAATTCGGCAATGGTCAACTCGTTATCCGGATTACCGATATTGAATGCCTGCCCAATACCTTGATCTCCGTTCCTGAAAAGACAGAACATAAAGTCAACCGCGTCGTGAACCGATGTAAAGCTGCGCTTTGCCAAGCCGCCATTCACCAGTTTCATGGTTTCGCCACGAACCAAGGCCGTAGAGAAATTCGCAAGAACACGAGGGATTCCTTCCCCATCAACCCCAGGCATAAAATCCATATAGGGGCCAACAAAATTGAAGGGGCGAACCACAGTCCAACAGAGATTTTCCAAGGCAAATAAGTAACGTTCCGTCAAAAGTTTCGCCGTAGCATAGCTCCAGCGACTAGCCGGCACAGGGCCCAGCGTAATCTCTGTTGAATCTTCGTCCAGCAAGCCGGATTCTGCAGAAGTCTTGCCATAAATTTCGGAAGTGGAAAAATGAATCAGCCAGGAACCACTCTTGGCGCAGGCATCCGCCAAACGAGCAGGATGGTCATAATTGCTACGAATCACTGTTGCCGCTTCAGCCATGTAACGGCTAGGCGTACAAATGGCAGCCAGATTCACAACCACAGGATATTGAGCGATTCGTTTGACCACGCTGGGTTCAGACAAATCTGCGCACACAAATTCGAATCGATCATTGGACAAATGTTCCTGAATCCTATAAGAATCCAGATCCACCCCGAACACGCGCCACTGGGTACGTTCCAAAATGGCGGACAGCAAGTGGCTACCAATAAAACCACCGCAGCCCACAAGAGCCACGGTGATAGATGGATCTTCGAATTTACTTGTTAAAGGCAATTACTCTTTGACCTTAAAAGGCTTGGACACGCCAATACCAGATTTGCCATATCCCTTAACAACAATCATGCCTTCGTCAGAAGGTTCTACGTCATCCGGGTTCAAGACCACTTCAAAAGTATTGCAGGTCTTGCCATCAGCAACCACTTCACTTGCGGGAATGGAAGCTTCGGTCAAGTCCCAACCTTCCACTTCATCGCTTTCACGATACATGATTCTGTAAGAGGCATCTTCGACGTCGGTACCGAAAACAACCGTAATCTTATCGCCGACCTTGTAGGAATCGCAGCCATTAGGGGCTACAACAACAAAACCGCCAGATACGGAGCAGTCGTACTTGACCTTTTCTGCACAAACATCATCACCCTTAGAGGAGCTGTTGTTGTTTGCAGAATTGCCATCATCACAGGCGACAAAAGCAAACATACCAAGGGCAGTCAAAGAACTTGCTACAATGTGGGAAAACTTCATATAAGCCTCACTTTTATGCCCTTAATATACAAAACTATAGGCAAAACTATTGAAATATGCTGTTCATTTTCGGCAAAAAGCCAAAAGATTCAGCCAGCAATGAGAATATTTATCTTACTTTGACTACGTAATTGCCCTTAGGCAGATTTTCGAAGCGAACTTCGGTACCAGCCATTGCACCACGCACATTGCGCACGCCAATCACCTGGCCCATGGAATTCAGCAGGTAAACATTGCTATTGCCTACGGAATTCAAGCGCACTAGATAGTCGTTACCCTGACGGCTTACAGAATAGCGGGCAGACGGCAGAGTTTCAACCTTCGTATGCAGGGCTTCTGTAACGGAGCTGCTGGATCCTTCCACTTCGCTGTTACTGGAAGAACTGGAATTAACGGAACTAGAAGAACTGGGTGCAGCCGCAGCCTTGAACATAATGTTTCCCACAGACACTTCGCCAGAAACTCCGGAGGCTGTGAGGAAGAAATCCTGGACACCCTTCTGAGCCTTCATTTCGGAGCATTCAACAATGGACCAGCCGTTTTCGCCAACCTTGGCCACACTCAAATCGCATTCAGAAAGTACGGTACCGGACTTGGAGCCTGTACGCAGAGAAAGCTTACCGGAGCCGTTCTTCACCTGGATAGAAACCTTGGTGCTCTTGATAGAGTCGGTGACCACGTTTTCAAACAAAGCATAGCCACCATCCTTCATAGCCAATTCGTCCTTTTCATTCAGACGGATACGGATGCCGTTGTCAAAGCCGTTACCCGGAATGGTATCGCGGATAACGCGCAGGAAGTCGATACGGTCCAGTTCAGCAAAGTTTTCGCCATTGGGAACCGGGCTTACGTCAATGAAGTTTCCGCCACGCTTCAACTTGGCAGGAATCAGGACCACGGAGTTTTCGGGGAATTCGCCCCAGGCTCCCGTAGCAGGAAGCTTAACTTCCTGAGCCTTGCCATTGACAGTAACACTATGAGTTGCAACACCGGTACCGCCGTTAGCATAACGATAGCGCAGCAAGTAATCACCGGCCTGCATAATGTTCATGGGTAAGTGGATTACAGAGCCCTTGGTATTGACGTAGCCTAGATATTCGCTGCCGGAAGCCTTAGATCCGCGGGTCACCGCCAAGTCACCGGAAACCGCACGGGTCAATACACCGTGTTCAGCCTCGGCACTCAGATAACGACCAAAGAAAGGCTGGCCCATTTCGGCCCAGTTGTCGTCGGTAAACACCACGTCACGAATATGTATGTGATTGTACTTGTCACCAGCATTGTCGTAGTAATGATGGACAAAGCGGACGCGGTTCAAGTCCTGGAAGGCTTCGCCACCGCCCGGGCCCACATAGCGGCCATAACGTTCCAGCAAAAGGGTTCCGCCGCCGTTCAACATGGAGTAGCCGGCACGATCCACATAAGGTCCTGTCACCTTGTCGGCGCGGCCATATGCAGTCTTGTAGGTAGTCTGCTCAATGTCTTTGCCCTGATGGCAGCAGTAATCCCAAGCAGTAAACAAGAAATACTGACCATTATGTTCAATGAGGCTGGGGCCTTCTTCGGCACCACCGCTTGCCTTACTTGTACGGCGAGCAATGTTGTAAACCGTCTGATCGTCACTTGCCTGGAAACCCGTCTTCTCATCCAGCTTGATCAACTGAATTCCTAGACCGAAGGAACCGAAGGCCATCCATAATTCGCCTTCCTTGGTACGAACCAGGTCTGCATCGATGGCGTTATACTTGTCTACACCATCCTTGGTATGGAAAACATGGCCCTTGTCCGTCCAGCCGTAGCCTGCCGTACCGGGCATAATGGACTTGGAAGATGTAAAACCGATAGCGGAATTGCGTTTGCCAAATTCAGAACCGCAGTAATACACGCGGTATTCCCCGTTGGCGTAAAAAATATCCGGAGCCCACACATCCTCCATTCCCGGGGCATACTGGGTGAGCCAGGACGGAACTGCATTCAATGTTTTTCCATGAGCCTTCCAATTGTAGGCGTCTTCTGAAGTCCACAGAGACAGCAAATTATTGGTAGTCATGAGGGCGTAACCATCCTCAACACGAATTATACTGGGATCATGGCCCGGCTGCAAGTTATCCTTGGCGAACCAATCGGCGGCCATTGCAAACTGACCACAAATAGCAGCGCAGCCTACAGAAACAAACAAACTCGGAAAAAATTTACCCATCGTATATCCTTTCCTTATCCAAACACAACATAAATATACAATAAAAAGTCTACACTTGCTACAAAGCTTTATTTTACAAGTAATTTTTGTAGACATTTTTATAAAAATAAAAGTCCACAATTAACAAAATAGTTTTGTTTCATCACATGTAAAAAAAGGAGTCCCCACTCACATAGGGACCCCTCGTTTTGGATGTAGGAGGTCTATCGAACGGAAATCTTGTAGGCGCCGCCCCTATTTGCGGGTTTTACCATATAGACTCCGGACTTTTGAGTCAAATTCTTCACCTGATTTCGGATTTCGGTCATTCCTGCGGCATTCACCTTACCCAGGAATTTGCCCGTAAGACCGAACACGCTGTATTCCTGCATGGAACCTGCAGCAAACTTCACGCCCTTATCAATGGACTGGGTTCCGGGATTTTCGGTAGAGCCAGGTTCTGTTGCGCCAGGTTCTGTTGCGCCCGGTTCAGTCGTACCCGGGGTAACGATTTCAACCGCAGGGGCTTCGATCTTCTTGATGGAAACATTGTCCAAGGTCAAGGTTCCTGTGGCGGCGCCGGCATTAAAGCTCAAGCGACTATTGGTATCCGTAGCAGCCGTCATCTGGAACTTCAAGGTGTAGGTCTTTGCGGTTGTCCCGATTTCAAAGTTGCCTTTTTCAGCCAGATAGCTGGCCCAAGGATCTACGTGCTGTTCCACATTCACTTCCAGAGTGCGTGCGGCATTGGCGCTTGCGTCAAAGGATACTTCGTACCACTGGCCCTTTTCCAGACGGAGATTGTGCTGGATCAACTGGACTGTGTAAGGCTGGGCGCCCACAGCAGAAATATCCAGATTGTACTTTCCGTTCTTTACAGTGCCGGTAGACTTGGCATCTCCGTGATTCTGCAGAGTCCAAGCGTTAGCGGTAGAATCAAAGCCACCGTTATAAATTTCAGTACGGTTGGTGGGTTCAACAAAAGGAGGTTCGATGTTCGGGTCAGCGGCGGCGCCATCCAGGGAGAAACGCTTGACAAAGTTCCAGATTTCATCGGAAGTATTGACGCTTGCCAAATCCATGGAGTACCAGTGGCCCTTGCCCGCAATGGACATCAAGCGAATTTCGCTACCGCCCTGGCAACCGGTCCACACTTCAAGGGAAGCGGCGGAAGAAGTCTTGCCTACCGGATACTGGGAATACTTGGTAGAATTGGTGTTGCACTTTTCGTAGTTCACCCAATTCTTCAAATTGCTTACGCCGCCATTATAATTTACCACGTCGTCAGTAGTACCGTGGGTATGGATAATAGGCATGGGGCGGCTGCCGGAAGGAGTTCCTCCGCCCAGGGGATAACCGGAACAAGGAGCAATGGCTGCAATCTGGTCTGCCATCTTGGTTGCTGCGTAGTAGCTCATCATGCCACCCATGGAAAAGCCCGAAACATAAACGCGCTTCTTGTCGATTCCATAACGGGTATACATATCGTTAATGATGGCCTTCAAGAAATTCAGGTCCTTGGTTCCACCCAGGTCCCAGCCCTTGTTAATTCCATTGGGGAAAACCACCACGAAACGGGCGGTATCTGCAATAGGCTCCCACTTGGCGGCGTTCCTCTGGTAGGAGGCATCCTGGTTCATGCCATGCATCTGAATAATGAGGGGACGGTTTTTCTCGATACCAGCCGGAGCGTACACCTGCATATTTCTAGTGGTACCATCTACAGTGAGATTATCTGCGGCCGCCATGGAGAAACATCCAGAAACAGCCACCAAAAGTGCGGACACTATGCCCGTAGCAAACTTTTTGCCCAACATTCCATACTCCTTTTTCGGTAGGATTCGCCCTACCATTACCGCACACCGGACACCACTCCGCTGCGCACTCTATAAAGTAAATAGGTATGTGAGCAAAATCACCAACCCTGCCGAAAGTTCCATTGATAAAATATCAATACCTACATTTTGGGAGAGTATGAGCGCGTTTGTGAGCAAAAAAGTCATACTTTTTACACAAAAAATCAGCAAAAGTACGACAAAACGCAAACAAATTAACGCCAAAATCACGGAATTCTGCTTAACCGGTCGTACTTTTTCTCAATCCCCAAACGAAAAGTATTACCCATAACACACGAACATACACAACCCAGGCCACATACACGCCATTTGATCACAAAACAGGCTTAATCGGTCATACTTTTTTCACCAAAACAACACAAAAGTTCGATTTTTGATCTTATTGGGCTACTTTTTGACCCTGGAGAAAGCTAAAAGAGGTCGCACGCCTCCAAAGTATACAGCGCCGCCATCATAGTGCACAAATTTTCACTTTTTGTTGCAAATTTTTGTTATATTTGTGAATGTGCACGTTTTTGACACGGAAAAATTCCTAAAATTGCCGAAAACTAGCGAAAGCATTCAGTAAAACGCTTAAATACCTATAGATGAGGATCGCAGAAAAGCGCTTTGAGATATTGATATGGCTACTGTAAAATACGACGAAAGTAATATTAAGACATTGGACTGGTACGAACATATCCGCATGCGTCCGGGTATGTACATCGGCAAGCTGGGCGACGGTCAAAGCCCCGACGACGGTATTTACGTTCTTGCCAAGGAAGTGATCGACAACTCCATCGACGAATTCGCCATGGGTGCCGGCAAAAAGATTGAAATCACCATGGAAGACCACGCCTGCCGCGTCCGCGACTATGGCCGTGGCATCCCCCTGGAAAAGGTGATCGACTGCGTCAGCAAGATGAACACCGGCGGTAAGTACGATTCCGAAGCCTTCCAGAAATCCGTGGGTATGAACGGTGTGGGTACCAAGGCCGTTAACGCCCTCTCCACCACTTTCGTTGTCCGCAGTATTCGCGACGGCCGCGTGAAAAAGGCCGAATTCAGCAAGGGTATCCTTACCAAGGACTACAAGATCGAGGCTACCAACGAAAAGAACGGTACCGAAATCTACTTCGTGCCCGACAACGACCTTTTCAAGAACTTCAGATTCCTTCCGGCCTACATGGAAGAAAAGATCTGGAACTACGCTTACCTGAACACAGGCTTGTCCCTCATCATGAACGACAAGACCTACGTAAGCCCCAACGGTCTTTTGGACCTCTTGCACAGCCGTACCGACGATACCATCCGCTACGACGTCATCCACTGCAAGAGCAAGGATATCGAGTTCGCCATCACCCATTCCAACCAGGAAGGTGAACATTACTTTAGCTTCGTGAACGGCCAGCACACCACCCAGGGTGGTACCCATCAGGCAGCCTTCCGCGAAGGCGTGGTCAAGGGCATTCGCGATCACTTCAAGAAGGAATTCGACGCCAGCGACGTGCGTAACTGCATTATCGGCGCTATTTCCGTACGTATCCAGGAACCGGTTTTCGAATCCCAGACCAAGACCAAGCTGGGCAGCACCACTACCGCTCCCAACGGCCCTGCACTTCGCTCCTGGATCGTGGACTACGTGGCCAAGGAACTGGACAACTACCTTCACAAGAACGAAGCCGTTGCCAAGGCCATGCTGGACCGCATCAACCAGAACGAAAAGCTCCGCAAGGACCTTGCTGGTGTAAAGAAGCTGGCCAACGAACGCGCCAAGAAGGCAAATCTTAACAACAAGAAGCTTCGTGACTGCTCCGTACACCTTACCGATGCAAAGAACCCGCTGAAGAACGAAACCATGATCTTCATTACCGAAGGTAACTCTGCATCCGGTACCATCACTACGGCACGTAACCCCAAGACCCAGGCCGTGTTCAGCCTCCGCGGTAAGCCGCTGAACAGTTTCGGCCTGAGCAAGAAGATTGTTTACGAAAACGAAGAATGGAACCTGCTGCAGGCAGCCTTGAACATCGAAAACGGTCTGGAAGACCTGCGTTACGACAAGGTGATTATCGCAACCGATGCCGACGTGGACGGTATGCACATCCGCCTCTTGCTCATGACCTTCTTCTTGCAGTTCTTCCCGGAACTGGTGGCAGAAAAGCACCTGTACATTCTGCAGGCTCCCCTGTTCCGCGTCCGCCACAAGAAGGACAAGACCAAGACCTTCTACTGCTACGACGAAGAGGAACGCGACCGCGCCGCCAAGGAAATCACCAAGAAGGATCTGGAAATCACCCGATTCAAAGGTCTTGGCGAAATGGACTCCGAAGACTTTAAGCTTCTGATCGGCGAAAACATGCACCTGGAAACAGTGACCATGCCTACCGACGCTTCCCTGGGTAAAATGCTTGAATATTACATGGGCAAGAACACCCAGAGCCGTCAGGACTTTATTGTTGAAAACCTTAGAACTGAAGCCGTTGAGGAGCTGTAATCATGGATGAAGAACAGAAAACACTAGGCCTCTCCAACGTAAATCATCTGGAAAAGCTGTATAACGGCTGGTTCCTGGACTACGCAAGCTACACCATCCTTGACCGTGCCGTGCCTTATTTCGAAGACGGCCTCAAGCCGGTGCAGCGCCGCATTCTGCACACCCTTTTCGAAATGCACGACGGCAGTTTCCACAAGGTGGCAGGTATCGTAGGTGATACCATGCATTACCACCCCCATGGCGACGCTTCTATCTACAGCGCCCTGGTGAACATGGGCCAGAAGAACCTGCTCATCGAGCCGCAGGGTAACTGGGGTAACCCTCTCACCGGTAACGAAGCTGCTGCTCCCCGTTACATCGAAGGTAAGCTTTCCGACTTCGCCGTCGAGGTGATGTTCAACCCGGAAACTACGGAATGGATCCCCAACTACGACGGCCGTTCCAAGGAACCGGTCTCTTTGCCCGCCAAGTTCCCCATTGTGCTTGCACAGGGCGTCGATGGTATTGCCGTGGGCCTTTCCACCACCATCCTCCCCCACAATTTCAAGGAACTTTGCCAGGCCAGCATCGACTACCTGCGCGGCCGTAAGTTCCAGCTTTTCCCGGACTTCTTTACCGGCGGCATCATCGACGTTAGCGAATACGACGACGGTCGTCGCGGCGGACGCCTCAAGGTCCGCGCCCGCATCGAAAAGGTGGACAACAAGACTCTCGCCATTCGTGAAATTCCCTTCGGAACCACTACGGACAGCCTGATTGACTCCATCGTCAAGGCCAATGACAAGGGCAAGATCAAGGTGAAGCAGATTGTGGACCACACCACCGAAAACGTGGAAATCCTGGTTCATCTGCAGCCCGGTACCGACCCCCAGGTGGCAATCGATGCCCTCTATGCATTTACCGACTGCCAGACTACCTTGGCAGCCAACTCCTGCGTCATTATCGACAAGAAGCCCAAGTTCAGTAGCACAACCGAACTTCTGAAGCTTTCTACGGACCACACCGTTCACCTGCTGGACTGGGAATTGAGCAACCAGCTCAAGCACCTGCAGGACCAGTGGCACATGACCAGCCTCGAAAAGATCTTCATCGAGCACGAAGTCTATGAAGTGATCAAGCAGGCCAAGACCCACGAAGAAATGGTGCAGTTGATCGACGACGGCCTCAAGCCCTATGTGCGCAAGCTCCGTCGCGAAGTGACCCGCGAAGAGATTCTCAAGTTGGCCGAAATTCCGGTCCGCCGTATCAGCCGTTTCGACCGTAAGAAGGCCGACGAGCTGTTGAAGGAACTGGACGAGAAGATCGCAGAAGTCAACTACAACAAGGAACATCTTACCGACTACGCCGTCAACTACTTCAAGAACATTCTCAAGAAGTATGGTGAAGGTCGCGACCGCAAGACTGAAATCGGCGAATTCGGCACCGTCAGCGCAGTCCATGTGGCTCTGGCCAACCAGAAGCTTTACGTGAACCGCAAGGAAGGCTTCGTCGGCACCGGCATGAAGAAGGAAGAATACCTCTTCGACGTGTCCGAGTACGACGACCTTATCGTGTTCAAGGCCGATGGCAGTTTCAAGGTGGTTAAGGTCAGCGACAAGGACTTTGTCGGTAAAGACATTATCCTGGTTGAAAAGTTCAAGAAGGACGACGACCGCCATATCTATAACGTCATCCACCAGGATGGCAAGGAAGGCGCCGCCTACATCAAGCGCTTCAACGTGGGTGGCGTTACCCGCGACAAGGACTACTTCATGGGCAAGGGCAAGCCGGGCAGCAAGATTCTCTACATGTCCAGCAACCTGAACGGCGAAGCCGAAGTGGTAGAAGTCACCCTGAAGCCCCGCCCCCGTACCAAGCTGAACTTCGAAGTGGATTTCAGCACCGTGGAAGTGAAGGGCCGTGGTGCCATCGGTAATATCGTCACCAAGTACCCCATCAAGAGCATCAAGCGCACCAAGAAGGGCGTTAGCACCTTGGGCGCACGCGTGCTGTACTTCGACGCCCCCAGTGGCATCATCAGCACCCAGAAGAAGGGCGACTGCATTGGTGAATTCGGCGAAAAGGACAAGATCCTCATTGTCAAGGAAAACGGCACCGCCCGTGTCCACGACATGGCAGATCCTATCTTGATCGGTACCGGCATCAAGTACATCCACAAGTTCGACCCCGCACAGGTCTTTACCGTGCTGTACTTCGAAGGCGGCAATTTCAACTACATGGTCAAGCGCTTCAATCTGGAAGGTTGCCCCATGACCGCTGAATTCAGCCTGATTTCCGACCACAAGGATTCCCAGATGATCGAGTTCTTCGCAACAGACGACGCTCGCCAGCTGATGGAATACCAGGTTGGCCGCGAAGTCCAGAAGGAAGAACTGGACCTGACCGAAATCGCCGACGTGAAGGGCTATAAGGCTCTGGGCAGCAAGTTCACCGCCAAGAAGGTGAAGCGCACCAGCCGAATCTCCCCCGCCGACCCCTTCTGCGATTCCGTAGAAGACGATGGCACTGAAGATGACGGCGACAACGACCTGTTCAAATAACACAAGGGTCGCAACCCGCGCATAATGTCATCCCGGGCTTGGCCAGGGATCTCCTTAAAAAAACTTCCCGACGATTCATTCGCCGGGATTTTTTTGCATTTTCATGCAGCAACTTGATGCGATCCTCGTACTCAAAACTCACATCCTTGAAAACCTCACGAAAGCCAGGCTCGTAAGTCGGGTCCAAAAAAAATAGCGTGCAAAACGAGTGTCGCAAAGTTAAGTTCACTTAACTTTATGACCGAATGCAGCCGCGGACGCCGAAAGCGTCCATTTAGCTTATACGGAATTTTTGTAAAGGAAGGAAATGTAAAGGTTTGGTAAAAGCTCTAGTCCTTGAGGCAACGCAAACTTAGACCGTATTCCTTGCCGCTGTAGCTCTGGGTCGCGTAGTCGTACCGGGAGCGGAAGTTCTGGTACCACACGTGGTAGCTACTGTACACAGAAGCAGACCACAAGACGGCGTCGTTGCCCTCACTGCGGAAACCGCCATCGTAGTAACCGGCGGGGAGCACCGAGAAACCATACTTGTCGGTCCCGTTACCGCTCTTGCC
>JAKSIE010000028.1 GCA_024398995.1 Fibrobacter sp. | reverse complement strand
GCATTCCCGAAAAAATTCACCCCCGTGTTGTTGAATACTACGAAAAGGCGCGTAATGCGACCTCCATTATCGGCATGCGTCGTGTGGGCAAGACCTATGTGGCGTTTCATCGAATACAGGAATTGCTCAGCGATGGAATTCCATTAGAACGGATTGTTTATATCAACTTTGACGACGAACGCTTGCGAGGTGTTTCGGCAAACGATTTGAAATTCATTGGCGAAATTCATGCAGCCATGTACCCCGAGGCCGCAAAGGAAAAATGTTGGTATTTTCTGGATGAACTCCAGGATGTTGACGGCTGGGAATTGTTTGCCCGTCGGTTGGTGGATTCCAATCGCGTTCAGCTTTGCCTGACAGGGTCTTCTGCGAAACTTCTTTCATCAGAAGTCGCCACGCAGTTGCGAGGCCGTTCTCTCGATGTTGAAATTTTCCCGCTTTCTTTTTCGGAATTTCTGACTTTTAATGGTCTTGTAAAGACTGTGCCGCAGGCACCGTTTTCTCCGAGAACGGCGGGCTTGCTGCGAAACGCCATGATCCGTTATCTTGAAGAAGGCGGCTTCCCCGATATTCAAGGCGAAGATTTGCGAATCCGCAACAAACTGCTTCAGGAATATGTGAATGCCGTAGTTTATCGCGATGTAATTGAACGCCATGAAATTTCAAGCACTCAGGCTTTGCGCTATACTTTGGATTACATCATTCACAACTATGCCCGCAAAATTTCTACACGAGCCATCTCCGGTGCGCTCCGTGCCATAGGTGCTTCCGACAATCGCGAACGCATTTCCGAATACCTGCAATATTTTGTCAATGCCTACTTGATTTATCCGGTTTCCATAAGGACTGATTCTCTGGCTGTTCGCCGCACGAACCCAGACAAGTTCTACATCGTCGATACCGGACTCATTCGCGCCATGACTCCAAAGAATGATGCGGAACGAGGCTGGCTGCTTGAAAACCTGGTGTTTATGCACCTGCGTCGCGGCAGCAATAAAATCGAATATTACATCAACAAATCTGGCGGCGAAGTTGACTTCCTGGTGACTGACCAAAATTCAAAATCACGGCAGCTAATCCAAGTCGCCTGGAACATGGAAAAATCCGAAACATCGGATCGCGAACTGTCGGCCTTGCGCCTTGCCCGCGATGAAATAAAAGTCAAGGACTGCCTGATTATCACCTGGGATTCCGAAGCCATTCTGGATGACGGGATTAAAGTCGTTCCCGTTTGGAAATGGTGCTTGGGGTAAGGCTGTAGAGATATATTTAAACGAAATACGGAAAGTTTGCTGATTTTCCGTATTTTGTTGAAAAATTGATCTGAAAAAAGTATATTTCAGATATGCTCAACAAGATGAATATATCCGATTTACAGCTAGTCTATTCAAGTGGTGAACTCCAAAAGCAAGGCCATTCATATTATCAGATAGTGAAAATGGTGGAGTGTGGGGCGCTCATGCGCCTCAGTAAATCGTATTACGAAAACGCAAACTTTTCTGGTGACCTGAATGACTTTTACTATGTCCGAGCCTATGCGACTCAGGGCGTGGTTTGCCTTATGAGTGCAGCCGTTTATTACAATTTGACAACCTTCCGTCCCGATGCCATTGATGTTGCTGTTCCGCCCAAGGCAAAACTTTCTACACAGCCCGAAAACCTAAAGATTAACCTGCACTACTTTTCTGGCGAACGTCTATCTCTTGGTGTCAAAACAATCCGCCAAAACAAAAACACCTTCAAAATTTACGATATCGAAAAAACTGTCGTTGACATTGTCTCAAACCGAAACAAAGTCGGAATCGAAGAAACCAAGGAAATCCTGGTCAATTACCTCGCAAGGCAAGAAAAAAATCTTAACAATCTCTATCGCTATGCCGAAAAACTTTCATGCCTGAAAATACTGAAAACATATCTAGAGGTACTAGTGTGAATGTACAGACTCGTTTGCTGCAGACAAGGAACGCGTAAAAAGATGGAATGCGTTTGTGAAAAAGAAAAATGCTTTGATGCAGGTGACTTTTGACAAGGTTGTTGGACGAATTAAAGCGTACTTCAAACCTATTGTAGAAAGACTGCGAAAATTAGAGTAAAATTGCTGAAATATCCCGAAGGTTCTGCGTGAATCTCCGGGGATTTTTTTACGCATACAGCGTTTTCTGGAATTCCACAAAGATTCTATTTAGGGTTTTTACATCGACACTCATCTCGTTGCAAGCTTCCTTGACTGTGCCGTATCTCATTTTTACAAGTTCTGGGAGTTGCTTTACGGCAAGGTTTTCAAAGCCATTGTCAATGTATTGTTGCAAAACAAATTCAATGAAGGGCTTCTGTTTTTCGGCGAGGTTCTTCATGATGTCGTCATGCATCATCTCGACACGGGCCTTGCGTTCCATGGGATCCATGTTATAGGCAATCAGTTCCAGAATATCAAGAATGTCGCAATTTTCGTTGCTGGTCAATTTCTGAATTTGACGGAGGCGTTCCACGCTGAAATTATTGTCGTTCAGTTTTTCCAGAAGTTCCAAGCGTTTTTGCGGATCCGCCCATTGGTTTCGCAAATCCTTGTCGCTCTTGAAAAATTCAGGAATCTTGCCGAAGAGAATCTTAATGAACTGTTCCATAGTGATGAGCTCGCCATCGAACATAAAGCGTTCTGTCCATTCGGTGTTCAGTTGCAGAACATGATTCTTTGACAACGTGATAGTAACGCACTTGCGCTTTTGGTCGCCAGCGTCACAAGTGCATGGCAAATTGCCGCAGACCTTGCAAGGCTTGGGTGGTTTTGGAGGTTTAGACGGTTTGACCGGCTTATTGCAGGTACAAGGATAATTCCCGCACTTGTCGCAGATGGCTTCGCCATCCCATTCGGGATCGCTGAAATTCTGACTTGCACCAACGAAATCGTAAATGGTAAAGAAGTACTTGTCTTCGAAAAGACGGGTGCCGCGGCCAATAATTTGCTTGAATTCAATGATGTTGTTGACAGGACGCATCAATACAATGTTACGAACGTTCTTTGCATCTACACCGGTAGAAAGCTTCTGCGACGTGGTAAGGATTGTGGGCAGGGTCTTTTCGTTATCCTGGAAATCCTTGAGGTCCGTTTCGCCGTCGTCGCCGTCATCGCTGGTAACGCGTTTGCAGTAATTGGGATTCTGCTTTTTGGAATGCTGGTTAATCATGTCGCGGAGAATGGCGGCATGGGCCTGAGTGGCGCCGAAAACGATTGTCTTTTCGTCGGGATTGATTTGTTCCAAAAATTCCTTGACGCGGTGTTCATCACGGTCACGAATTTTGATATTCCCCTGATAGAAATCGTTTTCATTATAGACCTTGTTGGGGTCCACTTCACCGCTTTCCACGTCATCATCGTCGCTGTAGATGTAGGTGTCGATGTTTGATTTTGAAATACGGACGCGGAACGGCGTCAAGAATCCGTCTTCAATTCCCTGCTTCAAGGAGTATTCGTAAACAGGCTTCCCGAAGTAAGAATATGTATTGGCGTTGATTTTTCTCTTGGGTGTTGCGGTAAGCCCTAAGTGATAGGCTTTCTGGAAATAATCCAGAATATCGCGCCAGCGGCTTTCGTCATTGGCGGCACCGCGATGACATTCATCGACGATGATTAAGTCAAAGAAATCCTGCGGGTATTTTTTGTATAGAGCTTCACCATCGGAACACAAAGTCATGAAGGTCTGGAAGATGCTGAAATAAATGCTTCGTGCCTTGGGAACGCTTCCGTGACGTTTGCGGATTTCTTCGGGCGTAATGCGGCTCATTGCATTTTCGTCAAATTGTCCGAAGTCGTTTAACGCTTGATTTGAAAGGATGTTGCGGTCCGAAAGAAATAGAATTCTCGGGATGCGTTCTGTGGTTCCCACATTCCAACGGGCCTGAAAAAGTTTCCAGCAGATTTGGAATGCGATATAAGTTTTGCCAGTGCCTGTAGCAAGCGTAAGGAGGATACGTTCCTGTTTGCGGGCGATGGCGTCCATTACGTTGTTGACGGCGATTTCCTGATAGTAGCGGGGAGACTTTCCTCCGTCACGGTTGAAAGGAACTGCATTTAACTTGTCGCGGAGAGGGTTGTTGACAGGGAACTGTTTTGCCCATAATTCATCGGGGCTTGGGAAGGCTTCTATAAAGCCTTCCTTACCTGTTTCCATGTCAATAGCCCAGATCTTATCACCGTTGCAGGAATAGGTGAAACGGATATGCATACGCTCCGCGTATTCCTTGGCTTGGGCTACACCTTCGCTTACGTCAAGTTCATCTTTCTTGGCTTCGACGATTGCAATCTTGATGCCTTTATATACCAGAAGGTAGTCAATCTTCTTGGGATTGCGTTCGTGATTGGCGACGCGACCGGGCGAAATTTCGTATGCGGATTGCTCAGTAAAGATGGCGCTTTCGGGCACCATCTCCCAACCAGCTTCTTTCAGCTTCGGATCAATCTTCTTTCGTCTGGTATCGGACTCGTTCATAATCTAGTAAGCAGTGGTTAGTGGCTAGTGTTCAGTAAATGAATTGATGCAAGAAGTTCTTTCCTATAGTGTCATTGCGAGGAGCGAAAGCGACGCGGCAATCTAGAGCATTCCTTCAAATGCTTTTTTGAGGGTTGCCTTTTTCAGCTCGTCGCAGTCGGCGAGGATTTGCTTGTAATTGGATTCTAGCTGCTTGACTTTTTCGGAAAGAGAATCCAACTTGGCGACAATTTGCTTTTGGATGGGAAGAGGAGGGAAAGGAAATTTCATCTTTTCAAAAGTACCCAAATTTAAATTGTCTTGGGCTGCACCTTTACCCATAATTTGCAATTCACCCTTAAAATATTGAAGTAGATAATACACGTAATCAACATCAGTTTTCCTTATATCAGGAACAAATCCAATGATGCTATCAGGGAAACAACAGGGAATTGTTAAAACAGCTGTTTCTGCAATGTTTGCGGCAATTGTTATGCACAAGGTTCCTTCCGGCCACAATTTACTTTGTGCCAAACCAACTTCATTGTATGTGTCTGTATATTCGGCAACATATTTATCCGCATTTCGAATATCGCCGGTTTGAATAAAGGGATACTCTCCTCCAAATAAAATTTTGTCGTTACGTGGACGATGTTTAGACTTTCCGCGGGAAAAATCAATAGCAACGTCTTTAAGTAAGTAATTATCATCTACAGATATTTTTTCAAATGAGGCAAAAAGGGTGGTTTGGAAAAGGTCCTTGGCGTTTTGGAGGTTGGCCTGGGCGTTGGATTTTATCTTTTCAATTTTTTCAAAGGTTTCGTCAAGGACTTTGACGATGCGCTTTTGCTCATCAATCGGCGGAACGGCCAAATCCATTTCTCCATAATCTTTGAAATAAATATGGGGAATAGCAGCGCCTTGAATCAATTTTGAAAAATCAAAATTTTGTAGAGCATAATTGATGAATTTTAAAGAGTTTCCTTCTTTTGGAAGAATGTATTGCAAAGTTCCTATAACAGAAGATTTTGCAGGAAGAAGCATAGTTCGGCCTACACCGGAACCATCTTTAACAATTCCAATGTATTCTTGAGACTGCTGAAAGAAATCAACATTCTGGATGAAACCACTTGCACCGTAAATTGGGTAGTTTCCATTTACTCCTTTAAGGTCTCCTTGCTTTACGCTTGAAGAACCTTTTTCACAAATGTCTTTTAGTTTCTTCCATTCCCATTTCACATTCTTATTGCTCATACAAACCTTTTCCTTCTAGATCTTTCGACTTCGCTTTGCTACGCTCAAGATGACGCGTTCGATGCTTCGTTCCGTTCTGAATAATGCTGAGCGAAGTGGCGTTTTTCTATTTCACAGCTTTGGCCAGTTCCTTTAGAAGTTCAGAACTTTCCTTGTTTAGGGTTTGCATTTCTTCAATAATATCTGCGGGTTCGCGGAGCTCCACTTCAGTTTTGCGATTGGGATTCTTTACGGAAAGATCGTATGTTTCCTGGTTCAAATCCTTCACATTGATTGTCCAGGAATTTTCACTGTCGGTCTTTTTCTTTTGCAACTGGACAAATTCGGCAAGATCCTCTTCACTCAGGGGATTTGTCTTGCCCAGGTTGCGTCCAAAGTCTGGTTGGTAATACCAAATCTTTTCGGTGGGCTTGCCCTTTTCAAAGAACAGAACCACGGTCTTTACGCCTGCGCCGGTGAACACGCCGCTAGGCAAATCCAAGATGGTATGGAGGTTGCAACTGCTCAGCAAATCCTTACGAAGAGCGATGGAGGCGTTGTCAGTATTGCTCAAGAATGTATTCTTGATAACTACACCTGCACGGCCCCCGGCCTTCAGCATCTTCACAAAATGCTGCATGAACAGGTATGCGGTTTCACTGGTCTTGATGTTGAAATTCTGCTGAACCTCGGCGCGTTCCTTTCCTCCGAAGGGCGGGTTTGCAAGAATCACGTCCTTACGGTCCTTCTGTTCCACTGCAGCCAGGTTTTCGCCCAGGGTGTTGGTATGCAAAATGTTGGGAGCGCTCACGCCATGGAGAATCATATTCATGATGCCGATGATGTAGGCCAGCCCCTTCTTTTCTTTTCCGTAATAAGTGCTTTTCTGTAGCGTTTCCTTTTGGGCTACACTTTTCACCTTGTACTTCATGTAGGAATAGGCTTCGCAAAGGAACCCCGCACTGCCGCAGGCCGGGTCGTAAACTGTCTCGCCTATCTTGGGGTCGATGACTTTCACGATGGTGCGAATCAGAGGACGGGGCGTGTAGTATTCGCCGCCATTACGGCCTGCGTTTCCCATACGATGGATCTTGTCTTCGTACAGGTGGCTCATTTCGTGCTTTTCTTCGCTGCTCTGGAAGCTGAGCTTGTCGGCGTACCAGAGAATTTCGCGAAGGTTGTAACCGCTGGTAATCTTGTTCTTTAATTCGCTGAAGATTTCGCCAATCTTGTATTCCAGGGAATTGGGGGACTGGGCTGTGTCCTTGAATTTCTTCAGGTAGGGGAATAGTTTTTCATCGACGAACTTGGTAAGGTCGTCACCGGTCATGGCCTTGTTGTGGTCGGGTTCGCCATTCTTTGTCTTAGGGGCCGCCCAGGTTTCCCAACGGAACTTTTTGTCGATGATGCGCTGGTATTCTTCGCCACGGAGGAGGGCTTCGTCTTCCCGCTCGCTTTCAAGATTATCCAGATATTTGAGGAACAGAATCCAGGAAGTCTGTTCCACGTAATCCAATTCGTTACTGCAACCACCCTCTTTCCAAAGGATGTCGTCGATATTCTTGAAAACCTGTTCAAACATGTGGGCTCCTCTTTCGAGGTTAGCCCTCATGCAGGTGCGTTGCCCACAGGATATAAGAAAAGCGTGGGACCGAATGCACCAATCGACACGGAGGCTCTGGTAAACCTATCTATCTATAAGCACAAACGACCCACGCCCATTTCTGGACGTGAGTGTTCGCCTTATCCTCGATAGATTTGAAAAATTTACCAGATTTTCCGTGTCAAGGGTAAGAGCTAAACTCTACGTTAAAAACTGCGTCCTTCGCCACTTGCGCAGCGGAGAACTATGTCAAGGAGAATATAAATAAAAACAAGAATACGCCCCAACCTTGCCGGTGGGATTGAACAGTATAATCGGGGGAATATTTCGTATTATGCCGGCAACAATTCGGTAAAAAGCGAAAGTTTCTTCGATCTAATTGGAATTAATGCAAAAAGTCTCAGGTTTCTTATCCGGAAGACGGTCTTGCACAAGTTTCAAACACTGAGAAACTCTTTTGGATAAAAAACGTCTTATTACGGGATTTTCACTTTTTAAATTGCAATCCAAAATAATTACAACCTTAGAACAAAAGCGAAGTCTTTCCAAGGTTGCAAAAACTTTGTTTCCATCATCTAATCGCAATAATTCAGAAATGCTTATAGAACGAACGTATTCCTTGGTATCAAACAAGTCGTATCCTTCTTTATAATCACGAATTTGTTTTTCTCCAGAATACTCGGCAAGAGGCACTTCTAAATTTTCGCGACCGTCCCAAAATGAGCCAAGAAGTTTATAGGTTGATTTCACAGTTCGACTACAACTCCTGTGTTTAGCTCAATCGCTCTCGCTGCAAATTCCAAGAGTTTCCTGTACAAATTCACCAAGATGTCGCTTGAAATGTTCGGTAGTCGTTCTTCGAGCCAGGACTTTAATATAGTGCATTTAGCTTGATCAAAATAATCTAAATCACCATCATCGAGTAGTGTTCCGCACGCTTGGTTGATGGGGGGAACAAAGTCCTCCAGAAGAAGATCGTTTTCTTCATCTTCAAAATAGAATACTTCTACTCGAGAATCCGGTGGATAGGGAACTACAGGAATATGACCGTAGTACTCCAATCCCGCATAATCAAGAATCAAGGCAAATTTCATTACATTTCCTCCTTTCTTAAAATTTTCATGTGAGAATCAGGTCCATCCGGCACGAGATTCCCGTATTTATCCAAGAAGGTTTTGAGATTACGGTCATATACCTTCAAATACCCAGAAGCCATATCCGCTTTTATAATATAATCTTTGTTTTTCCAGACGGATTTGACTCCATGAACCTTTGGCGTGACATCAGGAGTATACTTGTCAATAATCTCATTGATGTTGACTTTGTTCTTTTTCCAGTTCTCGTTAAACAAAGCCTCTCTCTTTTTACTCGCTATGTAGCCGCTTTGCAAATCAGGAGTCGAAGGAACTGCGTACTCGACATAATACTGAGACAGTTTTGAATACACTTCTTTCGCGTTAGACATTATGCCACCTCCTTACGAGCCTTGTGGTAATCGGGGTACACAAGGTACTTGACGCCCATTGTGGAGAGTTTTTCCATTGCATTCGAATCCTCCTTGCCATAAATAAGCAATGTGGACGGCCTACCTAGCATCACAGTCGAAATAAAGCGCATGTCATATAGTTCATCTTTAGGACAACCCAGAAATCCTGCGGCCCACAAAACGTTCTTTGGTACTCCGCTGATATTTTTATGAGTCAATCAGTTCCCCGTCCGGAGGTTCGCAACAATCTTTATTCCATTCACGGCGAGTACTGCCATAAACAGCTGATTCAGTAGCATTATGAAATCTTGCCACTCCTGATCCATATCACTTGTAACCGTAACGTCTGTCGCCGCAGCGCCCGTATACTTGCGATACTCTGAAATTTCATCCAGAACATTTTCAAGCCTTGGATAAATCCTTGCGTCTGGGCAATAAAAGACTAACAGCGTCTTTTTCGGATTCCTTACGATTCTGTTTTTTCTGAAATCATAGGGAACCATCTGTTCCGGAATTTCTTCAAGAAACATTTCCCTTTCGAAGATGGGGAAGCCCATTTCATCGAATTTTACACCTTTACCTTGCAAATATTGCACAAAATCGTCTGCAATACGGCAAAGGTCCATCATGTTTTTTACCATGATTACCTCTATGGCGTAAGCCATTTGTTACGAATCCAAATTTTATTTTGGACTCAGGTTTGACGAATGCTCACGGATTTTGCTACTTTAGAGGTTCCTACGCCTTACTAAGTAGCGATACCTGGTGAGCATTGTGCCGGAAGGCTGCATATGCGGTTTTCCGGCATTTTCTTTAATATAATCAAAATTATTTGATTTGTCAAATCAAATTAAATCAAATAATTTAGTCTTTGAATGTAATTTTTGTTGAAAATCAACAAAAAACATAGTATATTTGGCATGGATAATCATCTTTCGTCAAAAGGAGTCGCTATGTCTTTGGAAAATTTAAGTGCCAATCTTCGACGTTTGATGAAAAAGAACGGGTTTTCCATCCCTAAATTGGGAGAAGTCTCTGGGGTTAGCGTAGCGACCATCTCAAACATCCTTAATGAAAAAGGCGATCCGTCCCATTCAATCGTTGACAAGCTTTCGCGTGCTCTTGATGTTACTATTGGTGATCTGTACGCTCAGAAGCCCGTCTTAAAATCACTGCGATATAGGACAAATAAAGATCAGACTGCTAGAGAGAAGTCAGCAAAAGAAACTTTGCCTTATACCATTTATGAAAAACTGAAGACCTATAAGGAAGTTGAAAAGTACTTACCTAAACGCACGCTAATAGACTTTTCAAAGTTTCCGAAAGATCCTGTGGAGGCTGCCCGTAAACTGAGGATGGTTCTTTCTCTACGTTCTGACGCCCCTGTAACGAATTTTTTCGGAAATTTATCAGAACTTGGAGTAAAACAATTTTATTTCAACTTTGGATTGAGCAAAACATTTGGTGTTTCTGTTAATAAGGATGATGGAGGCCCTGCTATTTTTGTGAACATTGGAACAGCCAATGTAGAACGTTGGGTGTTCACCATTTTCCACGAACTCGGACACATCATTCTTCATCCGGAGTCCTATGACGGAGAAGTAAAAGCCGAAGAATCCGATTCGAAAGAAGAACGGGATGCAGATTGCTTTGCCGCAGAATTTTTATTTCCTGTAGATGTGGTTCGAGAACGCGTCAAAGGAACTAAGAATTATTCTTTTATTGATAAGATTCTTGAATTGAAACAGGAGTTTTCTGTTAGTTATTGGGTTGCGCTAAGCCAGTACTGCATTGCATATTCAAGAGATCGAAGCGATGTTATAAAGAAATTTCAAAGAATGTACAAGAACCGCACCAACCATGATTTCAAGGACCATTATGAGCCAAATTCTTTACCCAAGGAACGGTTCATTTTTGAAGATCCGGATTTCAGAACCTGCATTTTTGAAGCGTTGAAAAACGACGATATGGAAGTTGAGCTTGCTGCGGAATTGTTGGGAACGGATGTCGATTTGATAAAGGAAGAATTGAAATGCGTGATTGAGGATGGGACTCTGGTCGAATCACATCCATTTTGATGTAGACAATTGTTTGACAACTCCAATTTTTTACTATATTACCTTCCACGTTGAAAAACGTACCGGAGCTTTAGCTCAGTTGGTTAGAGCAGCGGACTCATAAAAAATGTGACTCCAGGTCGAAAGATGTGGTTGCAAACGGGAAGAATTCGGTGAAACCTGACGGGTGTGTGCACTACAAGGTAACGCCGAGCCGAGCCAGGGGTACACTCCTGGAAGGTGTAGAGACTAGCGGAGCAGTATAGCCTGCTTAATGACCGCAATAAGTATCCCGCGCCTAAACCGTCCCTTGTGGATTGGCATGGCGAAGACATAGTCCACGGAGGTGCGAAAGCATCACAAACGTAAACCCGCCGGTCCTCGGTTCAAGCCCGAGAGGCTCCACTGAAAAATCCCGTGTTCTTTTGGAACGCGGGATTTTTTTGCTTTTAAATCTTGTGGAATTTTAAATTCCCAGTTCGCCGAAGATCAGCAGGTACTTGGAGATGGTACGAGCCCATTCGTAATGGAACCCGCTGTAGGCGTTGACCACGCACTTGTCCCAGTCGGCCCTTTCGGTTTCGTAGACGTTGACTACGTCCTTGACGCCGTTGAGCATTAGGTATGGAGCGTTGGCGTCGTCAACCAGGAAGGCATTTGCTTCGCCTGCGGTTTCGAGACTGTAGTTTACCAGCATGGCAGCCACACCTACGGAGCGGCCCGTAAGGGGCAGGGTGCCTGCAGCCATTGCCTTAAGGATAATGGAGGAGGACGGTTCGCGGAGGCTTGCTGCAAACAGGATGTCGGATGCAGCCAGCACGAAACGGAGCTTGCAGGCTTCGTCTTGGAACTCGTGATCTTCGCAGTTGAAGTTCGTGTCGAAGTCGTACAGGTACATGGCTTCGGGATACTGCTGCGCAAAGTCCTGGTAGTAACCCCAGTCGCTGGAGTGCTTGGAGGAAATGCCCACGAGGATAAACACGTTGAGTCGAGCCACGTCGGAAAGAATGGTTGCCAAGGTCTCGGAGGTGTTGCCGGATTCAGGATCCAGGTGGACGTACATGACCAGCTTGTCCTTGAAATCAACGCCGAGCTTTTCTTGAAGAACCTTTCTTGCTCCCAGTTTAGCTTCCTTGATGGGAAGGTTGTACTTGCTGTTGAAATCCCAGACCTGGTAGCTAACACCGAACTGCACGCCCACAAGTTTATCGGCGTTGCGGTTCAAGAATCCGCTAAGACCACCGGGCAGGTTGGTGTTCAGCATGGCGTCGCGGTAACCCGGTGACGGGAACAGAACCTTGGTGGCGTAGAGGATGCCGGCCTTGAGCAGGCTGACCTTTCCCCAGAATTCGTAGCCGTCCATGTTGTAGTCTTCACGGGGCAGGCCGATCTTTTCGATTTCGCTGGATGCCACGTGGAAATCATAGGTGATGTTATGGACGGTAAAGAAGAACGGGATGTCCTTAGCGTAGTCGGCGTAGACGGTCTTGGTCAGTGCGCCAACCAGTGCGCCGCCCCATTCGTGGCCGAGGATTGCCTGACAACTATACTCGGTTGCTTCGGCGTAAGCTAGTGCTGCGGAGGACAAAAATGCAAAGCGAAGGTGGTTGTCGGTATAGGGAACCTCGTCAGGAGGTCCGTACACTTCTGGACGACCAAAGTATTCTTCGTTGTAAATGTAGGTGTGGAGAGGGTCCTTGTCGGAAACCATGATCTCGAAAGGCTTGCCCTGGAGTTTTTCGGTTCCCTGGAATACGCTGTGGTAGTCTTCGGGGTTGACTAGCTTTTCCTTGATGAAGGGGGAACAGGTCAAAACCTCTGTGCCGGCGCTTGCAAAAGCGTCGGTCATACGGTTTACCGCGGTAGCTAGAGGACTGGTATGTGTCCAATTACCCGCTTCTGGGCTCACAACCAGGATATTCATGTCCAAAAAACGTCTCCAAATAAAATTTTACCTATCCCCCACGGGATAGCCCAAATTTATTTATTTATCTTTTGTTTGAAAAGGCGGTTTTTTACATTTTACGGATGAAACGGCGCCTTTTGCCGACAAAACGCCTAAAAGATATTTTTTTTAGCTGAAGGAATATAACAATGAAGAAAATTTTTCTTGCAACCTTGGCTGCCGCTGTAGCATTCTCTATGGTTGGCTGTAAGGGTACCAATGAAAAGCGTGGTGACGAACATCTTAAGGAAGGTCGTTTCCGCAATGCAATCAACTCCTACCTCGAAGCCAAGAAGAAGGGTAACGTCTCCGACGAATTCTACGATAACTTTACCCTTGCTCTTGTTCGTGCTGCAGAAATCGAAGCCAAGAAGGATCTTAGCAGCGATTTGATCAGCGGTTACCTCGACAAGGCCGGCGTCAACATGGCCGAAGTCAAGAGCAACGATGTGATCGAAGAAACCGTTACCAAGATGGCTACCATCGGTAAGCAGCAGGCTGCTCAGGATGGTGTTGACTTCAATACCGTTATCAATGCCTTCGCTCGCATCGACACCGCTATGGTTTATGCAAAGGCTAAGGGTGTTGCTGAAGGCGCTGTAAAGACCCTCCGTCTCGAAACTGAAAACGCTGTGGTTGCCAAGGCTCTCCCCGAAATCAAGGACGAAACTGATCCCGTGGTTTCTGAATTCGGTTTGCTCCGTCTCGAATACGTTGCTCCGGAAAACGCAGACGTCAAGGCTGCCCTCAACAAGAACCGCAAGACCACCCGCGGCTATTTCCTGATCTTCGGCGAAAACATCGCTGACGCTGCAGGCAAGCGCTTTGTTGACAAGTGGGGCTACGTCATGGCTCTCCCCACCATCAAGATGACTCCGACTTCCCTCGCTGGCGAACTCCAGTTCTGGGCATCCACCGGTAACAACACCGAACTCGACCCGTCCAAGATCAAGCTTGTTTCTACCGACGGTAAGGAAGTTATCGCTAAGGCTGGCAGCGGCTGGTGCGAAGCAGAAGTCCTGGTCGGCAAGAAGGGCGACGAAAAGATCGAAAAGAAGAAGCAGAACATCAAGGCTGGTACCAAGGGTAAGTTGATGAACGAATTCCAGTGCTCCTTGAACGTGACCTTCTCCTTTGCTAAGGGCTTTGTTCCTGACTACATCGAATATAAGGACGAATACGGTATCGGCCGTAAGTACCTTGGTCAGTAATAGTTAGCGCAGGTAATGCGCGAACCTGATACATTTAAAGAGCCTCGGTGAAAACCGGGGCTTTTTGTTTTCCGCGGAACCCTGTCATTGCGAGCCCGTAGGGCGTGGCAATCGAAGCTGGCTCTACTGAATGTTCCGGAGCGGTCTATTTCCGAGGTTCTCTTGCTTTTGATAAACACCACAGCAGTACGCAGGCCGCGATGGGGACTAGAACGTTCCAAGGGGCGTGGTAACGGATGCTGCCCGGCGTTGCAAACCAGAAGTAGATCAGCACGATGTGCGCGGTATATACGTCCAAGCTGTGCCTGCCGATGAGGTTTGTGACCTTGAAATCCAGGGCGGCGGGCCAGGTGCGGATAATCCATCCGATGCACATCATGAAACAGAAGAAGTTCGCGAAACGCAACGGCCCCACGTGGACCTTGTTTGTCCAGAAGTCGACCGGCAATTGCAGGGGGATAAACTGATGGGACCAGAGGAAACAGAAGGCGAGGGCGGCGATGACCGTAGGCGTCAACTTTTGAACCACCCGGATGGACTTGCCTGCGCCTAAGTCTGCTGTATCTGGAGCTGCGGATTCAGCCTTGGCATGTTTCCACCAGGCAGCTACTGCGGCTCCGGTAAAGTAGATGAACTGCCATGCGAAGGGATCGAAGTCCCCGTGGTGAATCCAGCTGGGGAAGATGCTGTTCACTGCATCCCGAAGACCGAACAGTGCTCCAATCCATACAATAAACGACGGCAACCACAGGAGGAATACCTGGGTCTTGTTCTTTGCCTTGACGAACAGCGGGAACAATACGGACCCGAGAACCAGGAACACCACATAAAGCGGTAGCACGTCCAGCCATTCCGGCGTGTTGATGAGCAACGCCGACCACAGGATGCTTTCTAGCGGATGCTGGAAAATATGTTTGAAGTTGCCCGCAATCGTAGGCAAAAACCATGCTGCAATAATGCAGAGGCTGATCAGGGTAATGCAGTGGTACTTCCAGATTCGGAGGGCGCGACTACGCATCCAGGATTGGCTCGGGTCCTTGGCCTGCTTGCTGGTAGCTGCCAGCATCCCGACGAATCCGGATAAGAAAAAAAAGCCTTCGGCCGCACTGAAGAAGCCGAAGCACTGATATAGGTAATAAGAGATCGGTCTTCCGAAATGATCCAAGGTCATCTGCAAAAGCAAGAGACCTCGGATTGAATCTAAAGCACGGATTCTCACGTTCTAGAGAATTAGAAGCTTGCCTTGACGCTCATGCCCATGGCCAGACGCTTGTCGGCGAAGGGACCGTTGTCGGCATCGCTGAAGTTGTAGCCTGCCCAGAAGACAGCTTCGGTCTTGAGGGTGGGGTAGAGGTAGAAGTTAGCGCCGAGGAAGTGGTAGCTGTCGTCGTTGATATCCACGTCGTGGTTGTGGAATTCGTAGGACACGCCCAGAGTGAACTTCTTATGAAGGTTGAAGCTGGGTTCCACAGCGACCATCAACTGGTCGTCGGTATAGAGCTGCGGTTCTGCTGCGTAGTTGCTATTGGTAATAGCATAGAAGAAGGTCGCAGAAATGTTAAAGAAGTCGTAGTTGAAGCTGGGTTCCAGCAAGAAGGAGTGGGTTCCCTTGTTCTTGTACGGATGGAGACCCCAAACTGCATACACGCCGAAGTTCATGAGATCCATGCTCTTGGAGTAGTCCACTTCGGTACCCAGGACGTAGGCGTTGGGACGGCTGATTTCCTTACCGAAAATCCAGTCAACGCTAGGAGTAAGGATCAAGTGCTCGTCCGGACGGTTGAGCAGGGGCAGGGAGTAGGTTACGAAAGCGGCAACCGTGTGGTCGTTGTTTTCGGAAGCACCCAAGTATGCCTTACCGCTGCCGTACTTTTCGTTACCGAATTCGGCACCGAAACCGCGGAGGGACTGTTCGCGAACGATAACGGCGTACTTGGACGGGTCACGCCAGAAATAGTGGTTAAATGCGCCTGCGCTGTAGGTCATGTCGCCGAAGATGAGGCTAACGTCGTGGCTCACGTCCCAGCGGAGCTGTGCGCCGTCGAAGTCAAAACCGGTAAAGCGCTGTTCTGCGTCACCCATGGCTGCAGAACGTGCGAAGCCGTGACGAATGTCGGAATCTTCCAACTTGCCGTCGCCGGTGCGGTAGGTGCTATGGCTGTTGGCATTCACCACAACGGAAACGTTTTCGTCCAGGTTGGCCTTGACGGAAAGATCGATGTCCTGGTTTGCTGCATTCTTCGGATCGAAATCCTTGTCGAAATAGCTGCCGTAGTCCAGGTTGATGTCACCGTGGATTTCGATATCGGCGGCGGAAGCGAGGCCCGCAGCACTCAAGATTGCCAGAGGCAAAATCATTTTGCGCATACAATTATTCCAATAGAATTAAAATTTACAGCAAAAAGATAGAAATATCAGAATTGAAAACCCAATGAAACCATGAGTTTGTGCCTAAAATAAACCCTCGACCCGTTAGTTTTGTAAATTTGCCTATATACTTATTAAGGTGGAATATGCGCTTTTTTAAATCCCTGTTTTTTATGCTCGCCCTGGGTGTGACCCTGTCCTTTGCCATGACCGCCGACGAGGCCATGGAAAAGTCTAAGGCTTGGTTCAAGTCCGGTAAGGCCTGGAGCCTCAATTTCAAGGTGCAGGTTTTTTATGCGGATTCTCCGGACATTACTTCTCAGCAGGGGAGCCTGACGGTTGCCGAGGGAGACAAGTTCAAGCTTGACTTGTCTGGAATCCAGTTTTATAGTGATGGCGAAAGCCTGTGGCAGTACAATGTGGAACAGAAACAGGTCCTGATCAAGGCGGTGGAGGATTTGTCCAGTTCCCTTCATCCCTCTGAATTACTTTTCAAGTACTTGAACTGCAAGGCAACCTCCATCGGCTCTGGCTCGTTCAACAACCAGAAACTTTGGGTGCTGAAGTTGGATCCTTCCAAGTATGCGGGCCAGTTTGACCAGATGGAAGTTTGGCTCAGCCAAAAGGATTTCTCTCCGGTGCGCCTTTATACGGTGGACCCTGCAGGCAATAGTTCCTGGTATAATATTATTGACCTGAAGGTCGTAAAGAATCTTTCAGATAACGATTTTAAGTTCAAGAGTGTTAAGGACGTCGACGAGATCGATATGCGATAGTTCTTGGACTGCGGTATACTAATGATTTATAATATGGCTTTTAAGAATGCTTTGAAAGCGATGCTGGGCTCCGCCTTGCTCGTATCTTCTGCCTTTGCCGCAGAAACCTTGTTCAGCAATGATGTCCGGAACGTCAACGAGACAGGCTCAGTGGGAACCTTGTGGGCGTTCTCCCGTGGCCAGCTTTATAGCGGTGTTACCAAGCTGACTTTGGATGTGGGCGATTCCGGAAAGGTGATTGTCTCTGAAACCAAGTCCGGCTCCTTGTCTGATGCATCGACTGCAGTGCACGACGGTTACTACTACCTTGTGGATGAACTTGCAGAACGCCGTAGGGTTCCCTCGGTCTATGCAGGAACCATGGGCTATGTGATGCCCATGTACGAAATGGATGACGATGGGGCTTTTGTAGTTCCTAGCGGTATCCTTTCCATCAATGATGTGGATGATCCCGTAGAAAGACCTATGGATGCGCCGAAGGCCTACGAAGATACCTCCGCCATGATTTATGGGGTTAGCGGAGTTGCCTACGATTCTGCATACAAGAAACTTTGGGTAGCCCGTGGCGCCGCAGGTCTTGGTTTGTACGAGGCTTCTAAAAGTTCTCCCAAGAACTTCAATTTTGCATTGAATGTTGAAAAGTCTACACTGGATACGGCGAAGGCTTCCTTTGGTTGGAATCCCGAGGTCAATCCTTCTATTTATGGTGTGGCCATGAATCCCGCGACCAACGAACTTTGGATGGCTACTTCCCAGGGCATGTGGATCCGCACGGCGTCTGGCAATATAAAGAAGGCTTCTTCCGTACTGGGAAAAGATTCCCGTGTGACAGGTGTGTGGATTGGCGGTGATCCCTTGCGTATTGTGGCCGAAACCTTCGAAAAGAAAGAAGGCTCTACGAGGGGCGCCTTGTGGCAAATCATTCCGGGAACTTCCGATTTCTCCAAGGTCAATTTCCTGGATACGGCGGGCAAGTCCCAGAAAAAGGATGTTTACGACGATGGCGACTTTACGGTAAGTAACGTGGCTTTCGTTGGCGAGAATGCCTTTGTGGGCGTGACTGCCGTAGGCGGCGATGTAAGTGGTTATTTCAAGTTGAATTCCGATGGTATTCGTGCAAGAGACATGGATGACAATGGCAAGAACATTTGGCTTTATGGCTTTGAATCCAGGGCTACCGACCGTGATGTTGTCATTACGTCCATTTGTGCATTCCCGCTGACCAAGAATATCCGCGGCCTTGCTATTGCTACGGCTGGTAACGGCATTTCTGTTTCCGCAGATTCCGGCAAGACTTGGAATCCGATTCTGAATCGCGCCAAGCTGGGTAACGACCTTGGTACTGTTCGTATGGTTCCTTCTGTGATTATCGCTGGAGGCCAGTCCCTTATTTCCTATAAGGTCAGCAAGGCATCCAAGATTACCATTGACGTGTACAGCTACGACATGAAGCATGTGAAGACCATTGTGAAGGATGCGCCCCGCGATGCGGATGCTTCACGCAGTACCGATTCCCGTGTGGATTTCTGGGATGGTTACGATAAGCACAAGAGAGCTTGTACCATGGGCGTTTACTACGTCCGCGTCAAGGATAACCATGGCCACGTAGGTTGGGGCAAGGTTATGACTGTGGGAGGTAGCAAGTAATGAACAAAGGACAATTGACAATAAAAAATTGTTTCTGCGTATTTGCACTTTCCGTCGTTTTTATGACTCTCGCTAGTGCGATGCCGGCGTTTGCCTGGGACCAGAAGAAGGCCACCCTTGGTAGCTTTGATGGCTTTGTAGAACGTATGGGTGCGGGCTCCAGGGAACTGGGCCGCGGTAATACGGGTACGGCGGATACGGCCACCATGCCTGCGGCTTATTGGAACCCGGCAATTCTAGGTTTCCGTGAAAATCTGAATTTGTCGATTAGCGGCGAACGCCGTCAGTTGGATCGAATGGGCGGTTCCTTGGGTATTGAAAACAAGGTGGGCAAGCGTATGGGCGTGGGCTTTGCCATGCTTTATCGTGGTGATGTCGCCTTCGATGTGATTGATGACGATGACCAGACCTTGGGCTCGGCCACTCCGTTCTTTACCATGATGTATTTGGGTTTTGCCTATCGTGCCACTCGTCGTGATGCGTTTGGCTTGTCGCTCTCCATGAGCTACGACAACCTGGATGTTTCGGAATACTTCGAAAGCGAAAAGCTGGTGGATGACTACCGTAGCCCTGTGACCATCAACTTGGGCTGGATTCGTCAATGGAACGAAAAGTGGTCTAGCTCTGTGGTAATCCGCAACTTGAGTTTCAGCAAGAATCTTTCTGCCCGCTGGACCAAGAATACCAGCACCAACAATTCTGTGTCTAGTACGGAAGGTATTCGCCCCAAGATTTTACAGGTGGGCCTAGGCTATCGTTCCAAAGTTATGGGCAAGCCTGTGTATGCCTGGATGGAAGCCATTGATTACCAGGTGGCAGATGCATTTCTTGCCTTTGATCCTGATCGACATCTTTGGACTGGGCGTGTGGGCTTTGAATGCGAAGTTATTCCTGACGGAACGCTTCGTGTAGGTATGGACGACTTGAACTGGACTCTTGGCGCAGGCTACAAGTTCCATTTACGCGTAGGCAAGAAAACGTATCCGCTGGATGTGAACTACGCTATTATTTATGAAAGTGGTGCAGGACTTTGGACTCCTGTTAGCATTAGTGTACGCGGAAGCCTTCTTTGATTCTTGATATTTCCATAAACGGTGCTCGCAGTTTGAACGGGTTCGAACAGAAGTTCGGGCCCGGGATTACGGTAGTGTACGGACCGAATGGTTGCGGTAAGACGACGCTGCTGGAGTGCATCCACTTGCTGGGGCAGGGATTTTCTTTTAGGGCGAAGGACCTGAAGGAATTGATTGCGTGGAAGTCGGATGAGTTGATCGTTCGAGGGAACTTTGAGGATGGCTCTGGCCTGCAGTCTGGACGGGCCCGAAAGCGTGCAATCCGTGTGACTCGCCGCGGTAACGAGGTTAAGGAAAACGGCGAAAACTTGAAGTCGGTTACGGCGCTGTTTGGCGGATGCCCTGCAGTGATTATGCAACCCTCGGATATTGAGCTTTTGCGTGGTGCTCCGGATGTTCGTCGCCATTGGCTGGACGAAATTCTCTGCTATCGTTCGGCGGCAAACGCCTCTGTTTTGAGGCGCTATAAGCGGGTGCTGCAGCAGCGTAACCAGTGGCTGAAACAGTACAAGAAAAGTAGCAGCATGGGCGATGCTCCCGTAGGTGGCGAAGAATTGTTCCAGGTGTTGACGTCGCAACTGATTGACTTGGGCGCGAAACTTTGGGCGGCAAGGCTTGCCTTGTCTACAGAAATATCGCCTATTATTACAAGCTATTATCGCTCACTCTCTGAGGGGGTGGACGAAATCACCTGCGCTTACAAGAGTTCTATCCTTAAAGAGTTGGACGCTTTGGACGGCGCCGAATTTTTGGGCAGTGATGAGTTGGACGAATTGAACGGCACCGCCGGTTCTGAGGGAATTGCTAACGAGAGCGGTGCCGATGCAGACGGCGTTGTTGACGAGGCCGCTCTTCGCGACGC
This sequence comes from Fibrobacter sp., assembly GCA_024398995.1. Classification (GTDB taxonomy): domain Bacteria; phylum Fibrobacterota; class Fibrobacteria; order Fibrobacterales; family Fibrobacteraceae; genus Fibrobacter. Next base: position 8,029 of record JAKSIE010000028.1, on the reverse strand, counting down.
CTTTGCACGAAAGCTTGCTGGCTTGGACCGCGCAGAGCGTTCCCTTGGGATGACCATGGCGGGCCCTCATCGAGATGACCTGGCTCTTTGTATTGGCGGGTATGAAATGCGTTCCGTAGGCAGTCAGGGACAGTGCCGTTCCGCGGCTCTCGCCATGCGTTTCGCCGCGGTGGACGTGGCCTCCCGTTACTTGAGCAAGCCTATTTTGCTGCTGGATGATATCTTTGCGGAACTGGATAGAAACCGCCGTAATGCAGTTGCGAAACTCATTCGCGAAAAGCAGTGCCAGGTGGTGATTGCCACCCCGCAAAAAGAAGACCTGCCCTTTACGGCTGATGCTGAAATAAAATTAATATAATAGGGGTAGGGGCCCCCTGAGTAGGGAATTTATTCCCACTCAGACACGAAAAAAAGTCCGGGCAAAGCACGGACTTTTGTGAGTGGGGAGTCCAGAGGGGTGGTAACCCCTCTGCGTCATTTAAGAATTACTTCTTAAGCAAGTCGCGGATTTCGGTGAGGAGCTTTTCTTCTGCGGACGGTTCAGGAGGAGCCGGCGGTGCAGGAGGTTCAGCAGGAGCTTCTTCAGCCTTGCGCATGTTCTGCATAAAGCCAAGGAACTTCTTCATGACGAGGAAGACGACGATTGCAACGATGAGGAAGTCAACGATGCCGCCGATGAAGTTGCCGTAAGGAATAGCAACGCCAGCTTCGGTGGTGTAAGCCAGTTCCTTGAGGCCAGCGCCAGCGTCCTTGCCGCCGCCCATAGCGATGATGGCGGTAACGCACGGCATTACGATGTCGTTAACGAAAGAGGTGACGATCTTACCGAATGCACCACCGATGATAACACCGATAGCCATGTCGACGATATTGCCCTTAAATGCGAAGGCCTTGAATTCTTCGAGAAGGGATGTTGCTTTACCTTTGATACCCATTTTGGGCTCCTTTTGTTGAGTTTGGCATAAAAATACATTAAACCTTGGGGTTTGCAAGTGGTATTTCTAAATTGTGTGCGCTATGTCATGGTTGATTCTTGCTCTTGCTTCCGCCTTTTTTCTAGGCTGTTACGATCTTGCTAAAAAAAAGTCCGTGCAGGACAACGCTGTACGTCCGGTTTTGTTCCTGTGCAGCGCTTTTTACGCACTTTTGATGTCGCCCATTCTCTTGACGGGCCATTGTGAAAATTTACCTTTACAAAGCCATTTGTACCTGGCTGGTAAGGCGTTGATCGTTGGCGGTAGTTGGATTTTGACCTACAATGCCTTGGCTCATTTGCCCTTGTCCATTGCCACTACCATTCGTGCGCTAGCCCCTGTCTTTACCATCTTTATTGCCGTGACTTTTATGGGGGAACGCCCCTTTGCCATGCAGTGGACTGGTGTGGCAATTTGCATCTGCTCCTACGTGGCGTTGAGTATGGCTGGCCGTAAGGAAATGGGACATTTCTTTAGTAACGGCTGGGTGATTTGTATGTTGCTGGGCACCGTTTTGGCAGCCTGCAGCGGTGTATACGACAAGTTTATTTTGCAGCGCATGGATTTTGAACCTTTGACCGTTCAGGTCTGGTTCAGTATCTACATGGCTTTGTTGCAGTTTATTATTGCCGCGGTTACCTGGTTCCCCAAGCGAAAGACTACAACTCCTTTCCAGTTCCGCTGGACATTTTTGCTGGTGGCTGTGTTGCTCATTGTGGCCGACCGATGCTACTTCCTTGCCGTAAGCGATCCCGATGCCTTGATATCTTTGATTACAGTTTTCCGCCGTTCCAGTGTGTTGATTGGCTTTGTGGCAGGTCTTTTGATTTTTAAGGAAAAGAAAAGTGCCCTCAAGTGGGCTGCTTTATTCGGAATTATTACAGGCCTCTGTCTTATTGCCCTCGGAAAAGGCTAGTTTATAGGTAAGGCTTAGGAACGTTACAAAAGATGATTGGAATTACAGGTCAAATTGGTGCAGGAAAATCCTTTGTAGGTCAAATCCTTCGGGATCGTGGCTTTAAGGTGCTGGATGCGGACAAGGCGGTACATGAGCTGTACTGTTGTGATACCGATTTGCGTAAGGCCATTGCCGTGGAGTTCGGGGCAGAATCTTTAATCGAAGACGGAGTGAACCGCAAGTTTTTTGCGGACTTGATTTTCGAGGATGAATCCGCCCGCAAACGCTTAGAAAATCTGGTTTACCCAGCCTTGACGGAGTTTGTAGTCCAACAGAATCCAGATTACGTTGAGGCGGCCCTTTTCGAAAATGTTCCCGAAATGGTGGAGCGTATGGACCAGTTTTGGATTGTTACGGCTCCCGAAAAAGTTCGCCTGGCCCGCCTCGTTAAGCAACGTCACCTTTCAGCAGAAGATGCACTTCGTCGCATTGAATTGCAGCGTCTAAAGGATGATCCTAAGGTTTGGAAAACTCTTCTTTTGAATAAGCCTTTGCGATTTATTATCAACGACGGCGAAACTTCGCTTGACATTTAAAAAAATACAGTGCCCGAAGGCACTGCATTTTTTTTGATGGGATTGTATGAAGGAGAAATCTTGCCTGTTAGTGGATCTGCTTGCCCTTCAGGTTGAAGTATCTCTTGTTTCCACTTCTGTCCTTCAGTTCTACCTGGATAGCCTGACCACGAACAACCAGGCGCTGGCTTTCTTGGAATGAGGCCTTTCTCAAATTGCCCTTAGCAAAGGGGATCGAGGCAATTTGGTAGTGGGTTTCGGGCTTGGTGGTAACGTCGTAAGACTTGCCGGTAGCTGCAATTGCCTGGATGCTGCCAACCAGATAGGCGAAGGGTGCGTTCCAGTTGATGGCTACTTCGTTGGTGGCGTAGCTGCAGGAGTTGTCGTAGTAGGATTTTGCAGCGGCATTAGGATTGTTGTAGGACTTGGAGCAGTCGGTAGACTTGTAGTTGGGACCGCCAGCGATCATACCCGGGACCGGAGCCACAACAGTATCGGCGCGGCTCGGACGGTGATGGGGGTTCATGATGGGGTTTACGCCAAAGCCAGTGAGATAGGACAAATCCAGGGGATTACGGCCAAGGATGTAGTCCATGATTCCGATGGCGGCGCTAAGGTACTTTTCGTCCTTGGTCAAAATGTATGCGTGAATCAAGAGCATACCCTTGTTGGAAGCGATACCGTTGGAACCCCACATAAAGTCTTCCTTAACCAGGGGAACTCCGTATCCATTCGTATCGAGGCTGCTTATGTATCCATCTGCCATATCGAGGATTATGCTCTTAGCGGTATCGGCAATATCCTTTTCGAAAATGTCAGGATTGGTTGCAATGCTGAACATGCAGAGCATGTAGTTGTGCTGCCAGCTCTGAAGTGCGGCCTTCTTGCGGGTGATGGGCCATTTCTTGAGGGAGTCAAGGAGGTGCTGTTCGCCAGAAATACGGTACATTTCGGCGAGCATCCACATTCGGGTGGTCCATTCTACGGCACTAGTATAGCTGCCGGTACCCACATCGCTAGGCTGTACGAAATAGGTGGTAGAGTTTGCTATTGCCCATCTGTAGGCTGCTTCTGCGGCGACAATGCATTTCTTTGCGAATTCTTCGTCGTAGGGCTGATAAATTTCGGAAGCAAGGGCCATGACTGCAGCGAAGTTCCAAGTTGCTTCCTGGGCCTTGCCGATGACGTAGCGCTGTGAAGTTGCCTTTTCTGGCATTACGTTGCTTGCAAATTGCTTTGTAGTGAGCTTGTGGAATACGCCACCGTCGGTGTCCTGCATGGTGAGCATCCAGTCCAGATTCCACTTGATTTCGTCAAGAATGTCCGGAATCTCGTTGTTGCTTTCGGGGATGTTCAGCTTAAGGTCCTTGAAGTAGTCCTTGTTGTGCTGGTAGAGCTGCAAAAGGGTGTAGGTGGAAATGCCGGAGTTTACAACGTACTTACCGTAGTCACCAGCATCATACCAACCTTTGGGGCTGCTGATTGTTGCATCAAGATCGGTGTGGCCGGTGGATGCATGGTATTTTACTGCAGTGTCCGGGTGGCCTGCGGCGCGTGCATACTTGCCTGCAAATTCTTCGGGGAGCTCGGTGGAGGCACGCTGGAAGTAGAAGAACTTCAAAGCACCCTTGGTGACGCCTTCCAATGCGTCGTCGGCAATAACAATGGGATGGCCAATTTTTTCGTCGCCAACATAAGCTTGGTAGGTGCCTGCAGTCTTGATTTCAGAAAAATCCACCAGGGAGGCTGCAGTATCGCCGGCAGGAATCCAGGTTTCTGCTTCGGGGGCGGTAATGGTCAAGGCAACATTTCCTTCGCTATCCTTGAAAACAACGTCCTTGCCAGCGGCGTCAATGACGGCCATTTGCTTAAGACCGTTTGTCAAGTAACCAACCTGGTTCTGGAATGCGGTGGCTGCAAACAGTGCCGGAGTGGCAATTGCGGAAATAGTTAGAGCCTTTGCGATGGTTTTAGAAATCTTCATATACACACCTTTTTTTTGTTTAGTTAAAATCTAGCCCTAAAATAGGCTACAGGGTATAGTGCTGGGAATACAAAGTGTTTTCACGTGAAAACAAACTGGAATTTGTTTACAGGTGTGTCCTTTTGTAATGCATTTTTTTATCACTTGTTTTTATATTTCTTGCTATGGAACAGACTGTAGTTGAATCATGGATCTTCGCCCACGGGACTTTCTGGGCACTGGTACCACCCATTGTGGCTATTGTTCTTGCCTTGATTACCAAGGAAGTTTATTCTTCGCTTTTCCTTGGTGTTGTCATGGGTGGGCTCTTTATTAGCCAGGGCAGTTTCCCGGCCTTTTTGGATGCAGTTTTTAAGGACGGCATGATCAAGCAGGTGACCGACGTGGGCAACGTAGGCATCCTGTTTTTCTTGGTGATTCTTGGAACTATGGTGGCCCTGATGAACAAGGCTGGTGGTTCTGCCGCATTTGGCAACTGGGCTAAAAAGCATATTAAAACGAAGGTTGGGGCTCAGATTGCGACGGTTTGCCTGGGCATCTTGATTTTTGTGGATGACTATTTCAACTGCTTGACTGTGGGCAGCGTAATGCGACCGGTTACCGACAAGTTCAAGGTGAGTCACGAAAAGCTGGCTTACCTAATTGATTCCACTGCAGCACCCATTTGCATCATTGCACCTATCAGTTCCTGGGCTGCCGCAGTGACAGGCTTTGTGGATGGCGAAGACGGCCTTGGACTTTTCGTGAAGGCCATTCCCTTCAATTTCTATGCTCTGTTTACCTTGGTCGCCATGTTTGCCTTGATTTTGCTGAACGTGGAATTTGGCCCCATGCGTCGCTATGAAGATGCAGAAAAGGTTCTGGACGCCCAGATGAAGGAAGTGCGCAAGCCCGAAGGCAAGGGCGGCGTCATTGATCTTGTGTTCCCCATTATTTGCCTTATTGTGTTCTGCGTTATTGGCATGATTTATACCGGCGGATTTTTTGCTACGGGTGACGCTCATGTGGGCTTTGTTCAGGCTTTCGCCGATTGTAACGCCTCTGTAGGTCTTGTGCTGGGTAGCTTTGCCGCCTTCCTGATTACTGTGCTTTGGTACATTTGCCGTAAGGTTCTTAGCTTTAACAAGTGCCTGGAATGCTTGCCCGATGGTTTCAAGGCTATGGTTCCCGCAATCTTGATCTTGACCTTGGCTTGGAGCCTGAAGGGCTCTACCGATGCTCTTGGCGCCAAGGAATTTGTGGCAGGAATCGTGTCCGGTAGCGCAGCTGGGTTTATGAACTTTATGCCAGCCCTGATTTTTGTGATTGCGATTTTCCTTGCTTTTGCAACAGGAACTTCCTGGGGAACTTTTGGAATCTTGATTCCTATTGTGGTGGCTGCATTTGGCGGTGTTGATTACCAGCTCATGGTGATTTCCATTTCTGCCTGTATGGCCGGTGCTGTTTGCGGCGACCATATCTCACCGATTTCCGACACCACCATTATGGCAAGCGCCGGCGCCCAGTGTAACCATGTGAATCACGTGAATACCCAGCTGCCTTACGCATTGAGTGTGGCGGGAATCAGCTTCATATCCTTCATTGTGGCCGGTGTAACCCGCAGCGCCTTGATTTCCTTGGCGCTGGGTGTTGTCCTAATTGTGGGCGGCCTCTTCATCATGAAGAAAAAGAAGGTGTACTTTAATCCTTTGAAGAAAAATTGATTTGGGCAAGTACAACGGCCACGGCCATGATAATGCAGCCCAGGGCTTCTTGAGTGCTTAAACGCTCTCCAAGAACAGCCCAGCCGGCAAGAACGGCGAAAACAGATTCGAGGCTCATCAGTAGCGAAGCTACGGTGGGCCTTATTTTATTCTGAGCCACAATCTGCAAGGTGAATGCGACGCCGCTTGAAAGCACCGCGGCGTACAGCAGGGGAATCCATGCCTTTGCGTGGGAGTAAACTTCTACGGCGCTGGCGAGGCCTTCAACTGAACTTTTCATGTCGACAAGGAACATGGGGAAGGCGCTCATGACGCAAGCCACCAGGCACTGGATGGCGGAAAGCCGAACGTTGTCAACCTCGGTTCCGTACTTGTCTACAATGAGAATCTGGGTGGCGAAGGACAACGCACAAAGAAGCAGTACACCGTCGGAAAGCTGAATGGAAAAACCTTCCTTGATGCAGAGCAGGTATAGACCCACTAGAGTCAAGCCCACGCACAACCAGTTCTTGGGAGAAATTTTTTTGCCGATCAATACGCTCAATACAGGAACCAGTACGATGTAGCAAGTGGTCAAGAATCCGGACTTGCCGGCGGATGTCCCCAGGTACAGTCCCAACTGCTGAAAGTTTGTTCCGAAAGCAAGGGCGATGCCGCAAAGAATGCCTGCCTTCCAAAGCTTCTTTGTGTCTGCAGAATTCTTGGGCTTGCGCGGGCTCTTGCCTGCAAAATCCAGAATCCGGGCCAGGCCAAACAGCAAGAATGTGGCTACGAAATTGCGGACGCAGGTGAAAACGAATGGCCCTGCGCTGTTACCTTCTGCCTGGGCCACGAAGGTGGTGCCCCAGATAAAAGCCGCTAAAACGAGCAAGAAACTGTAGCCTAAATTTGCCATGGCACATATATAGCATTTTCTTTATCGCATAAAAACAAACAAAAAAGTCAATTATTCACTATAAATGAAAGTAAATGTTGAGAAAAATGAAAAAGTTACAACGCCAAAATTGACGAAACTCACATTACAACACTTATTTACTTTTATCTTCTTACAAAACGAACTTTTTTTGACCCTAGTTTGTATTTTCAGTTGCAGAAAAAAAACAAGACAACAGGAAGGTCTATATGAAATCACATGATGGATATATCTTGAAACAGACTCTTGTCTTCATGGCCATTGCAATTGCCCTTGGTCTTATCTACGGATAAATTTTCAGTTTAAAACTGAGAGAGAAAAGTCGACGCTGTCTTCGGATGGCGTCGATTTTTTTTTGAGGTACGAGGGTCGCGTTTTTGTGAAGTTATGTTATACGCAAAAAGGCAGGCTCTTGCGAGTCTGCCTTTTTAATTTGTCGCAATGTCGTCCCGGGCTTGGTCCGGGATCACCTTTTTTAGCGAACAACCTTGCGGTCGTCTTCGGTCATAGCCAGGAATTCTGCGACGGTCATGCTGCCCTTGGGCACACCTTCGGTGTGCTTCCCGCGGCGGCTCGGTTATGGACAAATAAATTTGTCCGCAACACTCGCCTTAGGCGGTAATCGCCTTCCTTGTCGGCAAAGCAGGTGCCGTACACGCGGGTCAACTGGTCACTGCTCTCGCCTTGCATCGCTGTCCGGAGTAATGACTTCAAGGTAGCCACGAAATCTGCTTATTATGGGCGTTCCCCACACTATCGTGTGGGTCGGGCTATATTGCAAGGCCACCCGTGCGCACCTGCGTCACGCCCGCGCGGCTCTTGCAACCAAGCCTCGCTCCGCGAGTCTTGTCCCCAAGGGGTCACTATCTCCCCTAAAGGGGGACCATGGCCCACTAAGCACTAAAGTGCTAAGTGGTTGCAGGCCTGACGCAAAACATCTTCATGCTTAAATTGATTCTTTTGAAGAAATTATAATTACCAG
>JAKSIE010000027.1 GCA_024398995.1 Fibrobacter sp. | reverse complement strand
CGCCATCGAGAACGCCGAGCACAGCAACCTTAATGGTCGGGTCAACCTTCTTCATAGCTTCGATGAACTTGCGAGCGCGCTTACCATAGATGGTACCGCCGTCCTTACCATACTTTTCGTAGTACGGATGCCAGTTACCATAGACTTCGTTACCGATTTCCCAGTAGAGGATGCCGGCCTTCTTGTCGATGTTGGTATGCTTAACCCATGCAGCAGCTTCCTGTTCGGTGCCGGAACCGAAGTTCACGGTGAACATAGCGTTGGAGCCGGTCTTCTTCAACCAAGCGAGGAATTCGTCGGTATCGACCATCCAGTCGTGGTTGTCGAGGATTTCCTTCCAGTGGTCGTCATCAGCACGGAGACCACCCGGGTAACGGATAATGCCGTGGTTGATGCGCTTTGCATATTCCCAAGTCTGGGTCTTGAACTTCGGATTGTCGAGCATGTCGCCATCCCAAAGTGCAGCGTTGATACCGAACAGGCCGCCGGAGATTTCCGGGTTGAGAACGGTAGAGGTACCCTTAACTTCTACCTTCACGAGAGCCGGGCGTTCTGCAGCCTTGACTTCCTTCTGGTTGGTCAGCTTGATGTTGTCGATTTCGAAGGAACCGTTAGAGCCTTCTCCACCCGGCTTGAAGTCGAGAGAAACAACACCCTTCAGGTCGAACACGCCGTTTTCCTTAGCGGTAGGCGGCTGGTAGTACGGGAACTTGCTGAAGGTACGGAACGGAACGATCACAGTGGAACGACCGCGAGGTACACCAGTGTTGGAAACGAAGAGTTCGTTACCAGCGTCGCCGATCTGGACGGTGATGGACTGCCATGCACGTTCAGAGTAGACGTCGAACATAATGCCCCAGTGGTTGGTCCAGTCACGACCCTTAGCGTCGTGAGCAGCACCATTCTTGGTGAAGTCGAGAACGAAGTCAACCCAGTCAGACATTTCGAAGTGCTTGATGAAGAGAGAGTTGCCATCGAGCTTTGCAGACTTGAACGGCATTTCGATTTCAGCCTTGGACTTCGGACCGAAGGACGGTTCCCACTTATCCTTAGCAAACTTGCCTTCGAAGTCGGAGATAACCATGTCCGGAGCCTTAGACTTCCAGTTGTCCCACTTGATATCCGGGTCAACCCAGTCGATGGTTTCGGTGAAGGTAATCTGGTCAACGAAGATGGTCACAGGAGCCGGCTTACCCGGTTCGCCCTGGTTTTCGCCCTTGCCAACAGAGAAGCGGATTTCCTGGATCTTGTTCCACTGGATATCCTTAGCAACTTCGGCCTGCTTGTTAGCATCCCAAGCCTTACCCTTGTCGCCGAACTTCTTCAGAGGAATCTTGACAAGCTTCCAGTCGGTGCCGACCTTGGAGCCTTCGATCCAGTCGTTGAGGCTAATCTTGGTCTGGCTCTTGATATCGTTGCCCTGGTTGTCCAGGATACCAACGTATACCTTTTCGCCACCGAGCTTACCCTTGATCCAGAAGTAGAGACCACCCTTGTTACGGACCTTGGACAAGTCAATGTACTTGCCTTCGCCCAGAGAGTAGGTCACACCGGACCAGTCGTTGTTATCGATGTAAAGAGCGAGAACGTTCTTGTTGCCCGGGGTCTTGGAAACAGCTTCGCGCTGTGCGGAGAGGCCACCGTAGCTGTAGGAGAAGCCCTTGAGGCCGTCGGAGTAGAACACACCGTTGGCAACCGGCTTGACCTTACCGTCAAGCTTTTCTGCGTTCTTCGGGCCGTCAATAACGTCTTCGTTTTCGTCCCAGTAAATAATCTTCTTCTTCGGAGCAGCCTTCTTGTTGCCCTTCACGATTTCGATATTGTCAACCCAGACTTCGAAATCCTTTTCGCCGCTCTTGTCGATGGAGAAGCGGATTTCAGCAATCTTGTCCCAGTCAATACGAGCCGGGAATTCGGACTTACGGGTGTTGTCCCAGTAGAGACCACGATCCGGGAAGTCAACGAGAGGAATGGAGACCTTCTTCCAATCGGTGGTTACAGCACCACCCTGGATGTACTTGTTCATGGGAAGAACAACCTGGGTCTTCTTGCCGTCGGTCACTTCTTCGTCAATAAGGCCGATCTTAACAGTTTCGCCGCCCTTCTTACCCTTGATCATGAATTCCAGCTTGGAGTCAAGCATGAACTTGTTCAGGTCGAAGGTTTCATTGTAAAGGCAAACAGAAGCGCCGGAATATTCGCTGGGGTCCAGCTTAATATTCAATGCGGACTTGGACTTGTAGCCACCTTCCTTAGTAACGGTGATACCCTTGCTCTTGCCGCCGTATGCGTAGTCAAAGCCACCCGGACGATATGAATCGTCGAAGAACTTGTAAGGAACTACGCGAGGTGCTTTCGGCTGAGCCATTGTAGCTGTGACACCAAAGCTGAGAGCAGCGATGGTAGCAGCAGTCAATGTACGCTTCATCATATATCGCATCCTTTTGTTTATGTTTAGTTTGAGTTTAAATTAAATCTTTTAAATGCAAAAAATGCGTACGCGATAAGGATTCGCGTACACAGATTGAACCAATTACTTGGCTTCCTTCAGGAGCTTTTCGACCAGATCCGGGCTGAAGCGATCCTGACGCTTGCCGTTGATGTAGAAGTTCGGGGTGCCCTGAACGCCAACCTTGGCGCCGAGGTCGAAGTCCTTCTGGATACGTGCGTTCATAGCATCGTCGAGAACGCGGTCCTTGTTGAACTGGTCGATATCGAGGCCAACCTGCTTTGCAACTTCCACATAGATGGAGTCGCCGAGGCGGCTGCTATGCGGAGCCAGAGCGTAGCGGTATTCCCAGAACTTGCCCTGCTTCTGGGCTGCGATTGCTGCAGCGGCTGCCGGACGTGCATTGGGGTGGAAGGACAGGGGGAAGTTCTTGTAGACGAACTTGATGTCGTTCGGGTACTTTTCCATGAGTTCCTTAACAACCGGGGCAATGCGAGAGCAGTACGGGCACTGGAATTCGGTAAATTCTACAATGGTGAGCTTAGCATTTTCCGGGCCAAAGACCGGAGATTCGTCAACGGGAATGTCCCAGACCTTGTTAGCTTCTTCCATTTCCTTCTTGGCATCTTCGATGGACATGCCAGCGCGCTTTTCAAGAATGTAAGCAACAGCTTCCACGTTGGATTCAAGTTCAGCGACCTTCTTTTCCAGTTGGTCGATTCGAGCCTGCTGGTTGAAGGAACCACCGGCGGAAGCTTGGTTGCAAGCAACGAGACCGGCAACGCAAATAGCCATAGCAGCAATAGAGAGACGTTTCATGTTCATCCTTTGATGTTTAACCTGAGGGCGCAGTCGCCCCCTGGCTTTTTGTTAGTTAATTGAAATATATATAATAGCGGATTATTTAACCTTGGGAAGTTTCTGCGAAAGTGAGGTTTTCATAGTTCTTCATGGCCAAATTCAAGCGATATTCGTTGGGGAACAGGCAAACCAGGTTGCGTTCCTTGTCGAACATGCAGTCCATGGCGTATTCGTCGGCAAACTTGGCCACATCCTTCTCGGGACCGTTCACCCAACGGATGCCGTGGGCCGGTACGCGGTCCAGGGAAACGTCGGCGCCATATTCACTCTGGAGACGGAACTTCAGCACGTCGAACTGCAGCTCGCCCACCACGCCAATGACGGGGATAGCGGACTTCATAGGTTCGTAAAGCTGGGTTGCACCTTCTTCGGAAAGTTCAGCCAGGCCCTTAGCCATCTGCTTGGACTTAAGCGGGTTCAGCAAGGTGACGCGGGCAAAGTGTTCCGGGGCAAAGTCAGGAATGCCGGTGTAGTTCATCTTTTCGCCGTCGGTCAAGGTATCGCCAATGCGGAACAGGCCCGGGTCATTAATGCCCACGATGTCGCCAGCCCAGGCGTGGTCGATGACTTCCTTATCCTTGGCAAGGAATGCGGTAGGTGCAGCCAGGCGGATTTCGCGGCCGGTACGCACATGGAAAACCTTTTCGCCACGGGTAAAGCTACCGGAGCAGATACGCAAGAATGCGGTACGGTCGCGGTGCTTAGGGTCCATGTTAGCCTGGATCTTGAAGACGAAGGCGCTGAAAGGTTCTTCACCGGGGTCCACAGGGCGCTTGTCGGTTTCGCGGACCAGCGGCGGCGGGGCCAGGTTGGCAAAGGCGTTAAGCAGCTGACGCACACCGAAGTTGTTCACGGCAGAGCCAAAGAACACAGGGCACATTTCGCCCTTCAGGAACTTTTCGTGGTCGAAGGGATCCATGGCACCAGTGACCATTTCGTATTCTTCCTTGAACTGTTCCACCCAGTTCTCACCGCACATTTCCACGAGACGCGGGTCATCGGGACCGGTCATCTGGATGAGCTGCTGCTCTCCTTCTTCCTTGTTGAAGGTGTGGAAGGTGTTGTCAGCGATGGAGTACACACCCTTAAACAGCTTACCCACGCCAATGGGCAGAGTGAAGGGTGCAACCTTGATTTTCAGGATGTTTTCGATTTCATCCAGCAGGTCCAACACATGGCGACCATCAAGGTCCATCTTGTTAATAAAGGTAATGATGGGAGTGTGGCGCATGCGGCACACATTCATCAGGCGAATGGTCTGCTTTTCCACACCGTTCACGCTATCGATGAGCACCAGGGCGGCGTCTACGGCGGTGAGGGCGCGATAGGTGTCTTCGCAGAAGTCCTGATGGCCCGGGGTATCCACCAGGTTGAACATGCAACCTTCGAAGGGGAAGTTCAGCACGGAGCTGGAAACGGAAATACCGCGCTGCTGTTCGATCTTCATCCAGTCGGAAACAGTGTAGCTGCGGTTGGACTTGGCACGAACGTGACCGGCCTCGCGGATTACGTTACCATACCACAGGAATTTTTCAGTAATAGTAGTCTTACCAGCGTCAGGATGGCTGACGATAGCAAAAGTGCGACGTTTAGAAATTTCTGGATTCATACGCCGCAAAATTTAGAAAAAAAAGCCGAAAGCAGGACTTCACTAGTCTTCGGAATAAACCTCGAAACTGTTCTTGCCATCGCGCTTGACGCGAAGAAGAGCCTGGTCTGCACGGGCAAAGACATCCAGAACATCTGCATCGTCTTCTCGCATGAATGCTGCACCAATGGAGAGGGTCACATCCTTAAAATGAGGCTCGCCTGCAAGTTTCTCTTCGGTGTTGGAAATAAGGACGCTGATCTTTGAGGAAAGATCTGCGAAGCTACTTACGCCCGGTAAAAGAACCAGGAATTCATCACCACCGAAACGGCAAAGAGTCAAGGCACTAGAAGACTTGAAGGACTTTTTCATGGCTTCGCTAATCAGCTTGAGTGCGCGGTCGCCTTCCAAGTGGCCAAAGTTGTCGTTCACACCCTTAAAATTGTCCAGATCAATGACAAGTATGGCACCGGTATTGCGCTGCACCACGAAATACTTATCGTAAGCCTTTTCAAGATAACGGCGGTTCCAGAGACCCGTCAGGGGATCCGTATAAGAAGATAGTTCGCTGGCCTCGATCTTGATTTCGCCATTGTACATGGAGTCCAGATGCTCTTCCATGAGCTTGATGATGAAGAAGCCAGCAGCAAACATCATGATAAACTCGATAGTTTCACCACCGATAATACCAGCAAACCAGGGCACCTGATCAATATCAACGCGAAGTCCTGCAGTGTAGGCGGAAATGCTCCAGTTGCAAAGAACCATGGTGATGTAAGACAGAGCGCTTACAATACAGAAAGTCCTGCGATTGCAATAAAGCAGGCTTGTCATAGGAACAAAGAAATAGCATAGGTAGATGCCCATATGGCTAATACACATAAAGTAAAGCGCAATTAGGCAGCCCACAAAACCAAGATATTTCGTATAAATGTTCTTGGGTTTATGACGGATCAACACCGTGTGGATAACCGCAAAGACAAGAGTAATGACAAAGGCAAGAAGGCAGGATGTATAGGTAATCTCTGGGAAAGCCTTGAAAAAAACACCAATAGAAATCAAGGGGCCCGGCAAGCAGCAGCACCAGAGAATGTAGTTGTAAATACGGTTAACTCGAAGTTCGTTCTTGCGAAGAAAATGAAGATAGTGGATTTTAGAATTTTCTTTTGTCATGACCAAATATTAACAAAATTACAGACAAATGACTTGCAAAAAAAATATTGCATTAGCGGTGGTGATAAGGATGATTCTGCATGACCATTTGTACCCGATACAGCTGTTCCGCCGTAATGATGCGGGCGTGGTCGTGGGTAAAAGTCAGAGGCGACAGGCTCAAAAGCATATCCGCGGATTTCTTAAGGTTTTCGTCAATGCCATAGGCAGAGCCAATCAAGAAAACTACGTTGCCCGGAAAGCGATCGCGAAGCGTGTCGGAAAGTTTCACCGTATCCATCAGTTTGCCTTCCTCAGAAAGAATCACTCGCTTAAACTCCCCCTTGGGGAATTTTTTTTCGAACAACGTAGCTTCCTGGGCAAGGGACTGAACTCGGTCGTCCAACTTGGATTCCTTCAGTTCTACGACTTCCAGAGGGATGGCTCCCCCACGAAGGCGCTTGACGTACTTGTCCACTTCGTCGGCGATGTAGGCAGAACCTGCCTTACCAAAAACTGCTAAAACCCATTTCATGATAGTGATTAGTGGTTGGTGGTTAGTGATTAGTAAAAAGCTGGATTTGGGAAGTTTTTTCTATAGAGACGCGCTGGTGCGCGATATTTATACTGTCTACCAACCACTGTTTACTAACCACTCCTTTACATTGTTCGTTATCTTCCTACTGCCAGGCGGTCGATGAGGAAGTTCGGCATGTCGGCCTTGCGCATACGTTCCTGGGTTTCGTAGACATCGTAGTCCACGCGGATCAGGCGGATGCACTTGGTTTCTGTATCCAGCAGGCACCAGCAGGAGCGGGGATCGCGGTCGCGGGGCTGGCCCACGCTGCCTACGTTCACCAAAAGACGTTCGGTGTCCTCGATGGTGTATTCGTATTCGTCAAGGATCTTGGGAATGGCCATGGGGCGGCTAGCCACGATAACAGGGCTATGGGTATGGCCCACGAAGCAGTAACGACCGGTAAAGTGGTCGAAGGCATCCAGAGCATCCTCAAGTTCGGTCACGTAGACCCAGTCGGCAGGACTGAGAGGGGATGCGTGGACAAAGCAGATATCATTTTCTTCGTGAATATACGGAAGGGATCGCATAAAGTCCACGGATTCCTTGGACAGGTTCTTTTGCGTCCATTCGATTGCCTGCTTGGCATAGGGATTGAAACCAGTGCTGGATTCGTATTTGATGGCCACACTGTCGTGATTGCCTATAATACATACATCCATATTCTCGCGGGCCAAACGGACACATTCATCCGGGTCCACGCCATAACCAACTAAATCACCAAGACAAACTTTCCTTTCCACGTTGTTGTCTTTCATGGACTGCAAGACAGCCTCAAAAGCCACAGCATTGGAATGGATATCAGAGCAAATACCGTATAACATGGGCTTAATTTATATAATTATGAGATATGAATTATAAATTATTAGAGTTTGTTTTGTGTTTTATTTGATTTTTTAATCTAATTTGACCGATAATTAAGTCCTTCAACCCAAAAAAACAGGGTTAAAATTCTATCTTTGGGCTCGTATGGAAACGATTCAAGACAAGCTGAAAGTCAGCATTGCCTACACGCTCAAGGAAAAAACCGGAAGAATTCTGGAAGAAGTGCCCGCATCGCACCCTTTCACCTATATTCACGGTTTCAACAACATCATTCCCGGACTGGAAGATGCCTTGTGCGGTCGTCACCTCAACGAATTTTTTAGTGTAGATATCCCCTGCATTCTCGGCTACGGCCCCTTCCGCGAAGACATGATCCTCGAAGTACCCAAGGAGGAGCTTAGCGACATCGGCGAAATCTGGCTGGGAATGGAACTGGAAATGACCCAGGACGACGACATCAGGGAATTCCAACTACCGGACAACGCCGACGATTTCATTGCGGGTCTGAACCTGGACAGCGATGAAAACGAGGACGGAGCCAACAGCGAAGACGGTGATTCCGACGGTATCTACATCATCAAGGAAATCAAGAAGGACACCGTCATTGTCGACGGAAACCATCCCTTTGCCGGCAAGGACCTGACGTTCGACGTCAAGGTAGTGGCAATCGAGGAGCCCTCCTTCTCAGAACTTGAAACAGGCTTCCCGGACAAGGGTGGCGATGAATTTGACGACCTTGAAGACGACGCCGACACCTTCGGCAGCGACTTCGGACACAACCCCGATAATTTCAACAGGAGATGGCGCTAATGGCATCCATGGACGAACTGAAGAAGGCAGCTGGCGTTAAGGCTGCAGACATGATCAAGGACGGCATGACCGTCGGTCTTGGTACAGGAAGCACCGCGGCCCATATGGTGAATCGCCTTGCCGAACGCATTAAGACCGAAGGCATCAAGGTTGTTGGCGTTTCTACCAGTTGGAGCACTACCTTGCAGTGCCGCGCATTGGGCATTCCCCTGAAGGAAATGGGTGAAGTTTCTCATCTGGACATGGTCATCGATGGCGCCGACGAAATCGACGACAACCGCAACCTCATTAAGGGCCGCGGTGCAGCACACCTGCTTGAAAAGATCGTCGCTTCCATGACCGACAACTATGTGATTATCGCTGACAGCGGCAAGAAGGTCGATGTTCTCGGCACCAAGTTCGCCGTACCTCTGGAAATCATCCCGGGCGCAATCGCCGTGGTTACCGAAAAGGTGAAGCAGCTGGGTGGCGAACTGAAGGTCCGTATGGGCGCCCCCGGTAAGGACGGCCCCGTCATTAGCGATTCCGGCAACCTCATCGCCGACGCAAAGTTCCCGCCCATCTCCGACGCCGACAAGCTGGCCCGCGACCTGGAACACATCGTGGGTATCGTCGGTCACGGTCTCTTTATCGGCATGGCTACCAAGGTGATTCTCGCCGACGCTGAAAAGGGCCTGATTGAATTTTAAGATTCATTTTTCTGTAATTCATAAATCATAACTCGTAATTAAAAAATCCCCCGCATTTCTGCGAGGGATTTTTCTTTAAGCTTTAAGCTTTAAACTTTAAGCTAATTATGCTTCTTCGTCGGAAAGTTCCGGAGCCTTCTTGATCACGTTGCGGCGGCCGTAGCGAACCTTGGACGGATCGAAAGTGGTTTCAACGGGAGCGACGTCTGCTTCAGCGACAACCGGAGCAACAGGTGCTGCGGGAGCCGGTGCTGCTGCAGGAGCGGCCGGAGTTTCAACCGGGATACGCGGAGCCAGCGGGCGGCGTTCTGCGGCGGGGGCTTCAGCAGCTACGGGAGCTGCAGGTGCCGGTGCGGCAGGTGCGGCAGGTGCGGCAACAGGTGCTGCAGCCTGGGCTTCTACGTTGTTTTCACGACGAGGACGTTCGGGACGGCCTTCGCGACGGTCGCGACGATTGTTGCGATCCTGACGCTGTTCGTTGCGATTTGCGGACTGCTGCTGCTGAGCAGGAGCGGCCTTTTCGCGGTTGTCCTTTGCAGGACGGTCCTTACCGTTATTGTTCTGGCGATTTTCCTTGTTAGACTTTTCACCGCGCTGAGCCATTTCCTGTGCGCTGATCGGGCGACGGGAGTTGGGCTTCAAGTTCATGTCCGGTGTGAGCTTCTTGAAAATCGGGGTACGAAGCATAGTAAGGAGCTTGTTAACCTTAGAAAGGATAACAATGCACAGAATCACTGCTACGAGAGACAGTGCGATTGCGATGTATTCCATTCGGGGCACCTCATAAGTAAGGGTTGACCATGCGTACAGGCTGGAAATAAACCCGTAGGCAGGGTGACTGCATTCTAGTTAGTTAAGGGGGCCATCTTAAAAGTCTCCTGGGAGACATGCGCCTTCTAAAAGGCTTGACGGCCAGGGCTTCGGGCAAAGGCCTGCGAAGCGGGTTTAAAGTCCTCGCCGGAGCGACGGACATTGCAGTCACGGGGCACAATATAGATAATTTTCGGGGATTAATCCCAAGACTATTCACAAAAAATCCCCAAATCGGTTCGACTTGGGGTGGTGGTCAAGGATTATCGACCCATGTCCAGCTTTTCTAGGGACTTTTTCACGGAATCGGCATACCTGTTCAGGGAATCCAAGGTGTGCTGGAGGGAATCTGCCGAATTCTGGAGAGTTGCGTTTTCCTGGGTCAGGCGGGCAATTTCAGCCTCGGCCTGTTTGTCGGAGCAGCCAGCAAATACGAATGCAGAAAGAACAAGGGACAAAAAAAGAAGAGGCAGGAACACTTTATTCATGCCTCAAATAATAGAAATTAGAACGGGGAAAAGGTGATAAACCAGGTAATATCTACTCTGGATTAGAGATTTCACCATTTTCATCACATTCATCCACATGCTTGTTGTAATTATCTAGGGCGTATTTCACGTCATCAACAAAATCGTTGTAATTTTTCACAACAGCATCGATATATGTTTGGTCAATGACCTTGTCTTCCGTGTTTGTATAGAAGGGAACGCCGTACATGGCAACAAACATGGTCAGTACAGAAGCATCTTCCAGGCAGGATTTTTGCTGTTGAGAGACATTGGCCGCAGCGCTACTTTTCAGAAATTTGTCTTTCTGTGCATCGATAAACCCGGCCGCCTTATCTAAAGCATCACGATTAGAATATCTTTCGCACGTAGCATCATAGTACTCCTGCGCCGAAACGATCTGACCTCGCAAACCTGTTGTATCCGGAGCTTCAAGGCGAGCCAAAGCTTCGTCTACATCGACCTTGGCTCCTTGAAGAGAAACATCCTTGGAGACATTGGAACCAGCGTCATCGCTACAACCGGCCCAGAAAAAGGCACTCAGAGCAAAAACAGTTTTAGCAAGGAATTTCTTGATTGGACTTTTCAATTTCAACCTCCATGAATTTGCCCACGGGCCACTCCCCCACAAAAGCTTGAACTAATATAGTTTTTTTATCTTTACTGCATCGGTTAAATAATTGTTTTGCGAAAATACGTGATATGAAAGAACAAGAACTCCTGATGCCTGTGGGAACCTGGGACATGCTGGAAGCCGCCGTGAAGAACGGGGCCAACGCCGTTTACTTTGGAGTGCCTCACTGGAATGCCCGCGGCCGCACCGAGGACTTTTCTTTCGAAGACGTTGGGGCTATGATCCGCTACGCCCGCGCCCATGGTGTCCGCAGTTTTTTGGCGATGAACGTTCTTGTGTTCGAGCGTGAACTGCAGGGCTTGCCGGAATTCTTGGCGAAGATCATTGAACTGAAGCCAGACGCATTCATTATCCAGGACATTGGCCTTGCTCGACTGATTCGCGCCATCTGCCCCGAGCAGGAAATACACGCCAGCACCCAGATGACCTTGGCCAGCGCCGAGGGCGTAAACCTGGTGAAGCCCATCGGATTCAACCGCGCAGTATTGAGCCGCGAACTTTCTGCGAAGCAAATTGCCGCGGTCAAGGCTGGCACCGACCTTGAAATTGAAGTCTTTGTCCACGGAGCCCTTTGCGTTTCTTATTCCGGGCAGTGCCTCACCAGCGAAAACTTTGGCGGACGTTCCGCAAACCGCGGCCAATGCGCCCAGAGTTGCCGCCTTCCCTACCGCATTTTTGTAGACGGCAAGGAATTCACCGAAACCGACGCGCAATACTTGTTCAGCACCCGCGACCTGTGCGCCCTGCCCAAGCTGAAGGAACTGGCGGAAATCGGTGTGGAATCCCTGAAGGTGGAAGGCCGCCTGAAGAGCCCCGAATACGTAGCCGCAGTAACGCGCGCCTACCGCAAGGCTCTGGATAACTTAGGTGACAGCGGAAAGAACCGCGCGGACCTGGGCCTGGAAAGCGCCGACTTGGAGCCGCTGGAAGTTCTGTTCTCCCGCGGTTTAACCACCGGCTGGCTAGATGGCGACAACCATCAGGAACTGGTGAACGGAACCTTCAGCAATCACCACGGCATGTACCTGGGTAAGGTTGCAAAGGTGGACCGCGGATCTGTTTTCGTGGCCCTGGACGAATCTGTGGTAGGCCTCCCCTGCAACGGCGACGGCATCCTTTTTGAAGATTATCGCTTTGGCGTTAGCTGCGGCAGCCGCTTGTACGGCGCCGAACTTATCCATAACGCACACAGCAAGCGTGGCGATGGCATGCGAGGCATTGGCCCCGTGCTGCGACTGGACTTTGGACGCGATTTCGACATGCGCCAGATTGGCCGCAACATGGACGTTTTCCGCAACGACTCCCCCGCCCTAGAAAAGGAACTGCGCAAGACATTTACCGACCGCAATCAAGAAAAGAAACGCCCCCTGAACATGGAACTTTCAGGAGACGTGGGAAAGCCCTTGACTTTGAAAGTTTGGACAATTTCTAACGGAGCCCGCGTCAATGCGACAGTACAGAGCGACGTGATTCTGGAAACCGCCAAGAACGTGGTTGACCCCGCTGCATTGCATTCCTTGGCAAAGAAGGAACTGGGCGGACTTTCCGCAACGGCATACGAGTTGGGTTCCTTCGTCATGCACATCAACAGCTCGCCCTTTATTCACGGGAAGGTGCTGCGCAACCTACGCCAGGCCGCGGTACAGCAATTGGAAGAAGCACAGCTGCAGTGGAAGCCGCTGAACATCAGCGCCGCCGAAGGCCACAAGTTCCTGCAAAACATCTCTGCAAAGTTCGCTGTTGAAACTAAAAAGAGACCGACCGCCAAGCCGGTGATTTCGGTACTTGTCCGTAACCCGAGTCAAATCGCAGCCCTCAAGGGCCTTGCCATCGACAACGTAATCATGGACTTTGACTGGGGCGTCAAATACGACGAGCCTCTCCAGCAAATCCGCGACCTGGGATTTAACGCAGGCATGGCCACCTTACGCGTGCACAAGCCCGGCGAAAACCATTACCTCCGAAAGATTCTGGAACTTTGCCCCGACTTCGCGCTGGTGCGAAACCTGGGAGCACTTTCAGTCCTTAAGGACAGCGGGATTCCGCTCACCGGCGACTACAGCCTAAATGCAGCCAACTCCGCCAGTTACGAATGGCTCCTGGACCAAGGCCTCACAACGCTTCACCCTTCCTGGGACTTGAACAGCACCCAGCTTTTCGACTTGCTGGATAGCATCGACGGAAGCCGCTTGGAACTGACGCTCCATCAGTACATGCCCGCCTTCCATTCCGAATACTGCGCATTCGCACGCAGCCTCACCACGGGCCGCCGCTTCCCGGAATGCGGAAAGATCTGCACCCAGCACAAGGTTGAAATTCAGGACCACAAGGGCGAACGCCACTTTTTGCAATCCGACGCGGAATGTCGCAATACTTTGTTCGTAGGCCATCCGCAATCCGCATTAAAGTTGCTGCCGCAGCTCCGCACCGCAGGCGTCAACCGTTTCCGCCTGGAAATGCTGAACGAAGACGCCGAAACCGTCCGCAAGAAGGTGCTGATTTACACCCAGGCCATCCAAGGAAAGATTTCTATCGATGAAGCCATCAAGCAGGCCGGCATCCAGGAAAAGTACGGCCTTAGCGAAGGCCAGCTGTTTAACGACAGCACCTGGCAGAACCGCAAGAAGTGCGATTAAAGCACATTCCGGAGATAATTTCGCAAAAAGGGCTAAAATTACGGGAAAATGAATCAAACAGAGCATAGTTTTCCCGTAAAATCTACAACAAAGTAACAGAAAAAGAGCGAAAAAGGGTACAAAGTACCCCATTTCAAATTAAAATGGAGAGCATTCGTCTCATTTTCAACCTTTTTTCACCTGATTTTTGAGAAATCAAGCAAAGAAAGTTTGAACAAACTAACGATTTACGGGAAAACACATAGTCTTGGGAGCATTTTTCCCGTAAAAAACGTGTTTTTTTTTGAAAATTATCCCCGAGGCAGCTTCTTTCCGGCGGCAATGGCTTCCTTAGCCAACTGGTCCACAAGTTCGTTCCACTTGACACCGGTGTGGGCGGCAACCTTTTCGAACTTGACGCGGTGCAGGTAAGGCTGGCAAGCGGCAACATACTGCTTGGCCACATGGCTCTTGGCCTGCCATTCTCCCTTGGCCCAGCGGGCAATGCCCTCGTAGTCGTGGCAAATTACGCCATTCTTGTCGTGGGCATCCAGCCAGCGCATGGCCTGGTAGCTAGCCATCACTTCGCCATCGATATTTCGGCTTTCGGCCTCGAAGGCGGTCAGGCCGTTTCCACGGGCGATTTCTTCGTCGTTTTCCGTCACAACAAAAGCCCAGCCAGAATAAGGATACCCCGGAGTAAATGAACCATCCACAAACACGCGGATTCCACCTGGGGCGGGAGCAACCATCCCAGAGATCCAGGCCTCTGCTTCTGCCTTGGATCCAAAGGATTTGAACAGTACACCCTTAACGCCATGGGTCAGTTTTTCACATTCATCCCATGTGGTTACGATTTTGCTTTCGGTTGGGGTCTTTATCGCGTAAAACTTTTGTTTTGCCATAACTCAAATTTAATATATTTACCCCGATATTAAATAGGAACGCCCGTGAAGCCTTCACTGTATTTTACAGACCGTTTTAAATACTTTTTTAAGCGATTCAGCAAAGAAGAATCGTTGTTCAAGTGGTTTGCGGAAAAAGCCGGTGGCGAATCCGGGGCATTCAGTTTTCCCGATGCGTTGAAAGGAAATCCCAAGACATTGGTGATCCTCCCCCGCGACATGGAGCACACCTCAAGATTTTTGCACGCCATGCCCGACGCATTCTTCAACGGATGCCTGCTCCTGGCCCATGAATCCCTCCAGTCCCTCGTAAGTGCC
Organism: Fibrobacter sp.; assembly: GCA_024398995.1. Lineage (GTDB taxonomy): Bacteria > Fibrobacterota > Fibrobacteria > Fibrobacterales > Fibrobacteraceae > Fibrobacter. The sequence continues at coordinate 15,185 of JAKSIE010000027.1, read as the reverse complement.
AAGCGCGCCCAGGCTATCTACTTTAGCGACTTGGAGTGCCGTTATGACGAGCCAGTGTTCCTGGAAATCGAACAGAAAATCAAGGATTACGCCCCCCAGGTGACCATCTACCTTGGCGACGCATTCCTGCCGAGGCTTTACCTAGCCAAGGTCAGCGGTGCACCCTGCAGAATCGGATTCTGCACCGAAGCCTGCTATCCTTTCTTGAACTTGAGCCTCCGCCCGGACAAGTCCTCCGAGGCGGCCCTCCTTAGTCAATACTACGGAGTCAAGTAATGCAGAAAGGTTTCTCCACCATCATCACCGAAAACGGCGGTTATGCGGATTTGCATCTGCATACCAAGCTTTCCGATGGAAATCTGGAAGTGGAGGAACTGCTGACCCTGTGCAAGCGCAAGGGCCTCCGTTGCATATCCATTACGGACCACGACAACTTGGATAGCTACAATCTGGCCGTGGAACCCGCCAAGGCATTGAACCTGGAAATCATTCCCGGTATCGAGATTTCGTCTGTCTGGCAGGGCAAGGACATTCACATCCTGGGTTACTACTGCGACCCCACTAACCTGGCCCTGAACATGGAGCTCCAGGATTTTGCTAAGCAGCGTATTACCCGCGTCAAGGCGATTATCAAGAAACTGAACGCCCTGGGTATCGACATCACCTTCGAAAAAGTACTGAGCTACTGCAAGGGCAAGGTCATCGGACGCCCCCATATCGCCATGTCACTGGTGGATGAGGAATATATCGGAAGTTTCTCCGAGGCATTCACCAAGTACCTGGGTGACGGGTGCGTGGCCTTCGTCGAAAAGAAGGGCCTCAATCCCCAGCAGACCATCCGCCTCATCGAAAACGCTGGCGGTATTGCAGTGCTAGCCCACCCCTACAAGTCCGGCGTCAGCGACGAGTTCATCGAGCAGATGGTGGAATGGGGCGTACAGGGCATGGAAATCTACACCCCGTCCCAGAAGGGCGCCGTGGGTCGCAAGTACAAGGAAATGGCCCAGCACTACGGTCTGGTGGGCACCGGCGGCTCCGACTTCCACACCGAGAGCGGCACCTACCCACCCAACTGCACCAAGATGCCCTACACCGTGGTGCAGGCTTTGCGTGAACGTCGCGAAAAGTCCCGTGCCGAATGGTACTAATTCTCAATGGTTCAATCCGTCATGAGCGTCGGCATCCGCAAAATTCAATTGGCAGTTTTTGCAACGATTGTCTTGTTGTTCGCAACAAGCGCCTTCGCCGAAGTTATCAAGCCCGCTAAGTACAAGCAGCCCCATGCCCAGGATTCCGTCTACCTGTCTCCCAGGTTCATCGACCCCGCTCCCCGCGAAACCGATGCCGGCCGCTGGTCCATGCCCTTGACCGAAGTCATGGAACGTACCTACGACATGTCCGGACAGAAAGCTGAATGGGTTTTAGGCATTTCCGTACTCGGCAATCCGGAACTGGATCCCTTTGCCATGGGAATGGGTTCCGTAACACGACGCTACCCTAGCAAACTGGCCGGACTTTACACCACCCGCCTTGGTTACGACGGAACTACCCTGACCCTGAACGGCGAAAACGGAATTTTATTTGAAGAGCCTAAGGGCGTAGCTGTGGACACCCCCGTGGTAGACATCAACTGGGAACGATCCGCATTCAGCAGCAACGCCCTGCGTCTCGATTTCCGCAGACTGATTACCGACTCCGTTACCTTGGATTTGGGCGTGTCCAGCCATTCCAATGTGAACTCCAAGGATTACAGCTACCAGAACGTGACCCACTCACCGTTCTTTGCCTTGGGCCGCGACTCCAGCCAGATTCCTTTTAGCGGCAGAAACATTGCCATGAACAGCATGCATATTCAGCCGGTGCTGACCTGGCGATTCGGTTTCGGCAAGGCTTACGCCAAAGTGAATTTCCTTAGCCTGAAGAATGCCGACGAGACAAACGCTAAGGTAATCGTAGATTCCCTGGACCTTGCCGTCCGCAGATTCCAGAAGGGCTACTACACCACAGAAGTTAAGACAAGCACCTATGGCGCAGGTGTAGAATTCTACCCCGTCAAGAACTTGGTCACCAGCGCAGAAGTAAACTACGGCAACCACACGGTCAAGGAAGACTCTCTTCCCAAATACGACTCCACCTTCCTGGATTCAAAGAGTAGAATCAACTACGAATCTATCCTGGGCAGCTTCGGAATCACCTATCATGCCCTTTTAAATCCGGCACTAAAGTTCAATTACGAATTCCTGAATACTGAGGCTGCCGGCGACAGCACTGCGAAAAGAAAATACTTCCAGGACCGAGAAATCGGCTACGCCGAAGTTTCCGATACTTTATTCGGAATAATGCTTTTTCGCACGCAGGGCGGTTTGCAGCGCAACAGCTCCCTGCTTGATGTGGTAGAATTCTCCCCGGCATTTTCCGCCGATGTCATGACGCTGCTCCCCAACAATTTCAATCTGTACGCCTCCTTGCGCCACGACAACAAGTTCCCGGATGTGGGCCAGCTGAAGATTAAGGAAACTGGAAGACTTGCTTTTCCTAATGCGGATCTAGACTTCGAAAAACGCAACCGCGCCGCCATGAACTTGAATTGGCAAAAGCGTGACGTGTTCTACAGCCTGGGATTCCGTTTCGAGAACGTCGAGAACCTGATTAAGCCCAACTGGGTCAAAATGGAAGGAGTCGACTCCACCGCATCCATCGAAGAAGCCTTCAAATGGACGAACATTTCCGAAGTCAATTCCTTGGATTGGATGATGCAAGTTGGATTCCGCCTGGGCAACTGGAAGTTCTATCTGGAACGCGGTCAGAATCTTGGCAGAGAAGTAAAGCTCATTGACACGCCCACCCTTTACTACAAGGGAAGCATCCACTGGCAGAACCGATTCGTATTCGACCGCCTTGGTGTAAGCGTCCGTGTAGACTGGCAATGGTTCGGCGACCGCTACGACTGCACCGTCAACAATGGCAAGCCAGAACTTGAACTGATGAAGCATTACCTGGCGCTGGATTTCGAAGCCAGAATGCAAATCCTTGAATTCGAGCTGTACACCCGAATCGAGAACTTCAACCACAGCATCTATATGCCGGAACCGGGATACACACCTGAAGGCATCCGCTTCGCCTACGGCATCGTTTGGACATTCGGGAATTAAATTAAAGGAATCGCGCAAGACGTTATGACCGAGTGCAGCTTCATTTTTTCATTGCATTAGACTCTAGACATTGTTTTATCCTAATTTTAAAATGTCCAACTTTTTGGTGTCAGTTCAGATTTACCCTCCGTTCAAATCACGCCATAGTCCAGCTTTACAACAATCTACTGAGCCAGTTTGTAGATCCAGGGCCAGAGTTTTCCTGTAACCCACAGGTTCTTGCCGTCGTAGGCAATGCCGTTCAGCACATCCATATTGGGGTACTTGTCCAAAAGTTCCATGACTTTCTTGGAGAAATCCAGGTACTTCAGCACTTTGCCCGAAGGGAGGCTTATTACCGCCACAAGGCCAGTCTGCCAGATGTTCGCATACAAAGTATCGCCTACGATTTCCAGCTCGTTCAGCATGGTAACGGCGCGGCCGCCGTCAAGCACGGGGATCACGCCCACGACGTAATAGCCGCCAGGTGCGATTTGCAGCAGGGAATTGCTGCCGTTGCTCATAAGCAGGGCGCTGCGCCAATAGGTCAGGCCCCAGCCTTCCGTAGGAATATTGAACTCGCCCTTGGGCTTAAAGGAACGCCTGTCATAGATAAATGCTTTGTGGGCTTTCCAGGTCAGGTAGAAAATGTCGTCGCCCACGGCAATGGAGCCTTCGCCAAAGTAGCGGTCCGCCAGTCGGGCGGAATCCAGCATCTTGAGGGTTTTGCCGTCCATGGCATAGCGATACATGCCGGACTTGCCGTAAAGTCCCGTGGTCTCGATTAGGTCGCGACCGTCAAAGAAGAGACCTTGGGTAAAATGACTCTGGTCATGGGGAATAGAATCCACGATTGTAGGCACAACGTGAGGCGCCTCGGCAAAGGCAGAAATCGTAAGCAACAGCAAAAATGCAGCAAAAACACCTTTAAAACCCATGTTCAAAAGCCCCCGAAACTGACAAAAAACTTACAAGACGTAGATTCATAAATCGTTGAGTATTTTAGAGTTACGTACATCAAATTAGAAATTTTATACTAGATTTGCACCCATGGGCGAATTACGCACTCCAGCTAAAGTTAAAATCATTGTCGGCATCCTGGCAAAGGACGCTGAGGCTGTTGAGGCTGTGCGCGAAACCTTGCGCCAAAAGTTCGGCGACGAGGACCTGAATCTCGCCCCCTTCCCCTTCACCTTCACAAACTACTACAAAGACGAAATCGGGGCAACCCCGGTCCGCGCCTTTTTCAGTTACGAACAGCTGGTGGATCGCGAAGAGATCGTAGATATCAAGCTTTGGACCAACGACGTGGAACTTTCCATCGCCGAAGCCGCAGGAACCCCGGGACTTCGCCCGGTGAACCTGGACCCGGGCTACATGACCTTGGGGCAGTTCTTTTTGGCAACCACCAAGGACCAGCGGCAGCGGGTGTACATGCAGCGGGGCATCTTTGTAGAACCTACCCTGTATTTCCAGGATGGTCATTTTCACGCCTTCGACTGGACTTACCGGGACTACCAAAGCGAAACCTACATCAAGTATCTTGAACAAGTCCGAGCAAGGCTGGCTTACCAACATAGCACGGGACGCCCCTACCGTCTGCGCAACATGTCATTGCGAGGAGCGTAGCGACAAAGCAATCGAAGCCTTTTAAACCCCGATATTTAATAACTACAGATTTTAATATGCGTGCCGGAATTTTTACTGTTTTACTTCTCTGCTGTTCCAACGTCTTTATGACCTTCGCTTGGTATGGCAACCTTAAGCTCAAGGAAATGCATATCAGCACCGACTGGCCCCTGATCCTCGTGATTCTTGCCAGCTGGGGCTTGGCACTTCTGGAATACTGCTTCATGATTCCCGCCAACTCCATCGGCAGTAAGATCAACGGTGGCCCCTTCAGCCTGATGCAGCTGAAGATCATCCAGGAAGCAATTTCCCTGACCATTTTCACCACCATCGCCGTAACGGTGTTCCATACCGAGACCTTGCAGTGGAACCACATCGTGGCTTTCCTGTTGATTATCGCCGCCGTGTTCTTCGCCTTCCTGAAATAGTTCATGAGTTTGTTCGGGCAAAATAAATGGAGGTTCGTCCTCATAGCAATTGTTGCGGCACTGTTGTGCTGCAGCAGTCCTGTGCTGGGTGCTCCTGCCAAGGGAAAGCCCTCAAAGGAAGCGGTAGAAAAGCCAAAGGCCAAATCCACAAAAGAAAAAGCTGAAAAGAACGTTGAGAAAAAAGCTCCAGCGAAAACTAAAAAAAAGAAAGCATCCAAGGCCCAAAAGCCCCATTCGAATTTAAAGCAAATTCCGGACGACAACACTGCCGCAGACGAATTAGAAGTGGATGACGTGGCTCCGGCAAAGGAATACATTTCCCAAGCCCCGGCAGACTCAACACCGAAGAAGGTTGTGATTACATCCAACGATCCCAAAGGCTTTACCAAGGCTCTCCTTTACGAAAAGGAAGGCATTGACGTTGAAATCGTTGACGTAAACAAGCTCAAGAAAGAAGTCCCGAAGATTGGTTTTAACAAGGACGAATATTTTGACTTTTCCACCATGCTCATCCCTGTAACACATGAAGCAAGGCTTGGCTCACCCTACGGCATTCGCGATCATCGCTTGCACCGTGGCGTAGACATTCACGTAGAAAAAGGCGAACCCATGTTGGCTGCCTACCCCGGCCGAGTTTCCGTTTCGAAATACAACAAGGGCGGTTACGGTCATTACGTTGTCGTTGACCACGAAGATGGTTTGCAAACTCTTTACGGGCACCTGGCAGAGCGCTTAGTTCGTGTCGGAGACGTGGTTTTCCCAGGTGACATTGTGGGCCTCGCTGGTAACACAGGCCGTTCTTCTGGCGCACACCTTCACTTTGAAATTCGTTACAAGGACATCAACATCAACCCGGCAACCGTCATCAACTTCCCCAAATGGGAACTTCAGCCCGGTGTTGAACGCATGTCAAAAAAGAAAATTGTCTCTGCCCATTACAACATCCAGAACAAATTAAAGAAGGAAAATTTCTACATCGTCAAGGCGGGCGATACCTTGAAGGACGTGGCCAACTACTTCTACATTTCCGAAGACGCCGTCTGCAGAATCAACGGATTGAAAAAAGACCAACCCTTGCGAGTTGGTCAAAGATTAAAAGGAAGTAAATAGTTTTTACAGCGCCAGGAAGGCTGCCTTCAGTTCGCGGGAGGCGGCTTCGGGATCCGCAGCCTTCTGGATGGCGGACACGGCGCAAATTCCCTTGATGCCGGAACCAGCCAGAACATGGATGTTGTCCTTGTTCAACCCGCCGATGGCATTCACAGGAATAGGAACCGCCTTTACGATTTCCTTCAAGGTATCCACGCTGGTGAGGATGGTGACCACCTTGGTGGTGGTGGGATAAATGGCACCGACACCGCAGTAGTCCGCGCCCTGTTCGTAGGCTTCCAGAGCCTGGGGCACCGTCTTTGTGGTAGCGCCAATAATCTTATCCGGTCCCATGAGCTTGCGGGCTGTAGAAACCGGCATATCGGTCTGGCCCACATGGACACCTTCGGCACCGATGGCGAGAGCAACGTCCACACGGTCATCGATAATCAGGGGCACGTTGTAACGGCTGGTGATTTCATGGACACTTGCGGCAAGTTCCATATACTCGCGGGTAGACTTGTTCTTTTCGCGAAGCTGGATAATGGTGGCGCCACCCTTGCAGGCAGCCTCCACAGAAGGCAGGAACTTTTCAGCGGGAACCGTAGAACTATCGGTAATGAAATAAAGTGTTGTATCTAACTGCATAAAAACTCTAAGCTTAAGAAATACAATGTCTTTGCGAGGAGAGAATCGACGAAGCAAACGAAGCTTTTATTTTCAGGCATTTTCTGCTTCGATTGCCACGCCCTTCCGGGCTCGCAATGACATACTAAACGTAAAGGTAATCGTTCAGAACAGGCTGGAGGCCTTCGTCGCTGATGTCCTTGTACATGGTGTTGAAACTGCGGGCATCGTTGATTTCGAATTGTTCATCGCCGCCGGCACTTTCATCCACTTCGGAATTCTTCGAAACCTGACCGTCGTCCTTCTTGTACTTTTCTTCGTGGTCGCCCACTCCGGTAGAAACGCCTGCGGAAACCTTGGTGGCGGCAATCTTTACAATGCCGTTACGGAATTCCTTGGATTCGCGGCTGGAGACGGTAATACCAACGAAGGGCATAAAGATACGGTAGGCGCAAAGCACCAGGCACAATTCCTTTTCGTGAACGTCCAGAGGATTGATCTTGTCGTTATTCACGATGGGACGGAGGCGCGGGCAGGACAGGCTCATTTCAGCATGGGGGTACTTCTTCTGCAGATAGAACACGTGAAGTGCGCTGGCCAAGGCATCCTTGCGGAAGTCGGAAAGGCCAAGCAAAGCGGAGAAACCGCAGCCGCGCATGCCACCCATGAGGGCGCGTTCCTGGGAATCAAAACGGTACGGATAAATACGCTTGTGACCCAGCAGGTGAAGTTGTTCGTAACGGACCTTGTCGTAGGTTTCCTGGAAGACCGTCACGTAGTCTACCCCACATTCGTGGAGGTACTTGTACTCGTCGGTGTTCATGGGGTAAACTTCCACGCCAACCATACGGAAGTACTTGTGGGCAATCTTGCAGGCTTCGCCGATGTATTCCACGCTGCTCTTGGCACGGCTTTCGCCGGTAAGGATCAGCACTTCTTCCATGCCGCTGTCGGCGATGACCTTCATTTCGTGCTCGATCTGCTCCATGGAAAGCTGCATGCGCTTGATTTTGTTGTAGCAGTTGAAACCGCAATAGACGCAGTAGTTTTCGCAGTAGTTAGCGATGTACAGCGGAGTAAAGAAGTAAACTGTGTTACCGAAGTGCTTGCTGGTTTCAAGCTTTGCCTTCTGGGCCATCTTTTCCAGGAAAGGAGCGGCGGCAGGAGAAAGGAGGGCCTTGAAATCTTCTACGGTGCAAGTGTGATGATCCAATGCGGCCAGCACATCCCGGGCAGTGTACTTGCTGAAGTCTACGGAATCCACATGACCCATGACCTTGTCGTGGATGTCGGACTTGATGATTTCCATGCCCTTCATGTATTCCATGTGATTGGAACGGGCGGAAGGATCAGTCTCGATACGGTGCTTGCGTTCCAAAGCCTCCGGCGACAAAGTGTCGGAATCAATAAAATAACGTTCGTCGTTGTAGTTCATAATAGTGGCTAGTGGTTAGTGGCTAGTGGTTAGAGATTTGTGATTGACGGTTAGTGATGTCGGAAACGTTCTTTACCTGCATCCCCTGTTTACTAACCACTAATCACTGTCTACTAAAAACTAATCTCTCAGGAATCCTGTAAGGGGATCGCTGGCGGCGGCACCACGAACCAAGACGCGGCCCATGCCGGAGAGGTAAGCGTTGCGGCCAGCTTCGATGGCGGACTTGAAGGCAGCAGCCATGCGGGGCAAATCGCCAGCAGTAGCGAGAGCCGTATTGGCCATCACGGCGGCAGCGCCCATTTCCATAGCTTCGCAAGCCTGGGACGGTTTACCGATACCGGCGTCCACGATAATGGGAAGTTCAATTTCGTCGATAAGAATCTGGATGAAATCCTTGGCAGAGAGGCCGCGGTTGGAGCCGATGGGAGCCGCCAAAGGCATTACAGCTGCAGCACCTGCGTTCACCAAGTCGCGGGCCACGTTCAGGTCGGCGTGCATGTAAGGCAGCACCACAAAGCCTTCCTTAGCAAGGATTTCGGTTGCCTTGATGGTTTCGTAATTGTCCGGCAGCAGGTACTTGGAGTCGCGCATGATTTCGATCTTCACGAAATCGCCGCAGCCCAGTTCGCGGGCAAGGCGTGCAATGCGAACCGCTTCGTCGGCGTTGCGGGCGCCAGAAGTATTGGGCAACAGGGTTGCACTCTTGGGAATGTAATCCAGAATGTTTTCGTGTTCCTTGGTATTGGCACGGCGAACGGCGCAGGTAATAATTTCTGCACCGGCGTACTGCACCGCAGCTTCGATCAGCTTCAGGGAGTACTTGCCAGAACCAAGAATAAAGCGGGAGTTGAACTCATGACCGCCAAGAACCAGTTTATCGTTTTCCATCATTCTTCCATTCCGCATATCAAGCGGATTACAGTTAATGCCTGATGGGCGGCGCAAGCCATTACTCGCGGGGCCAGCAAGCCAAAACACTTGTCTACGTCATTGACGCCGTCACCACAAAGGTAGAAACGTTTTGTAACGCGGCGGGTCTTAATATCGTTTGCAGAGCCAAAACCAGCCATTCCGCTGGCAGCCACCAGGTACTTCTGCTTTTCTGCGGGCTGTCCCCCATTGAACTCCAAAACCATGTTGGTGAGCAGCGCCTTGGCCTCGGCATCGTCAAAGGCTTCGCAAACCACGTCAGCCTCCCCCACCAGGGAAATTGCATTATCCTCCCCGATGCGTGCCACATGTGTTTCTATTTCCAGATAGGGCGCAATTTCCTTGAGGTTCGAAGCCAAAGCTTCGGCCTTGGGCAATCCCACCTGATTGGCCTTGTACTGCTGACGTTGCAAATTGGTAATATCCACACAGTCGAAATCGATGAGGATCAACTTGCCCACACCGGCGCGTGCCAGATTCACGGCAATATTGGACCCCAGGCCACCGCAGCCACAAATAGCCACCGTAGCCTTTTCCAATTTGGAAACAACTTCCTCCCCCTGCTTTTTCACCAGGGCTTCACGAAGTTCAACCTGTGAGGGGATCATTAGCCGCCACCTACGAAGCTGACCACTTCGACGGAGTCGCCATCCTTCAGCAAGGTTTCTGCGTACTTTGCCTTAGGAACAATATCTTCGTTTAATTCTACAGCGATACGCTTGCAGTCATAATTTGTAGTCGCCAAATAGTCCGCTACGGATTTACCAGCAAACACGGTTCCATCGGCTTCGATGTCAATGCCATTGACTTTAATCATGACCCAAAATTAAAAAATCTTGATAGCCTCGGCAACAGAGCAAATCAGGACTTATGCCTGTACCCGCTCAATGCCAGCAGCACCAAAGCCGGGGTATAGAAGTACCACACAAAATTGTTGGCAACCGTAGCCACAATCTCCTGGGTGCTGTGATCCGGGCCCGTAGCCAGGGAAATTCCTACGCAGGCATCACAGCAAAAGAACAAAATCATGCCCCGCTTAATATCCTTGGCGTTTTCCGCCGGGAAATAGCCTTTCTTCGGAGCCTGCCAAGCCACCACCACAGAGCAAATCAAGAAGGTCGCATAGGTGCCCACAATGGGAATGGTGGGGCTTTCGAAAATACCGAACAGGTGAAGTGCGTTGCAAATGAACATGACCACGAAGGGGATGCAAATGATCCAAGGAACGCTATTGTCGGTATCGCTTATACGGGAGTGCCTAAAAATAAAAAGAGCCTGCACCACCATAAAGAAACAAATGCCTAACAAGGTGTAATCGGAGCTATGCTCAAAAAGGCTTGTGGCGTTGTGCAAAATCTTTAGGCAGAAATCCGCGCAAAGCGCCATAATGAATCCCGCCTGCAAAAAGCGTTTGTCCCGTTTGCAAAGGGCGGATTTGCCGATAATTAGGGCTACAATCGTAACGATGGTTGTAACAGCAAACTTGGCGTAATTCTGAAAATGGCTAGAATCCACAAGGCACTGCTCCACCGCACCGCACTTGTAAAAAACATACCAGTCGCGAATAAAGAAAGCAACCGCAAGGATGCCAACAACCGTTAATGCAATACCAACTTTTTTCTTCTTTTCCATGTCCATATAATAAATAAAATCCCTCGGAATGACCAAGGGATTTTTATAAAAATTTTTGATACGTTCTAGAAGAACACCTTCACAATCAGGCTACCCACGATGGTAGAAACAATGACACTGGTAAGGCCCGGCAGCATGAAGCTGTGATTCAGCAGGTACTTACCGATCACCGTGGTGCCGGAACGGTCGAAGTTCACCGTGGCAATGTCGGAAGGATAGTTGGGAATAAAGAAATAGCCGTAGACACTGGGAAGCACGCCCAGAAGCACAGCGCCTTCGATACCCAGGCTGTAAGCCAGCGGAAGCATGGCCACCACCACGGCGCCCTGGGAGTTGATCAGCACAGAAACAGCAAAGAAGGCAAAGGCAATTGCCCAGGGATAATGCTGCACAATATCCTTCAGGCCACCCTGCATCACATCCATGTAGTTGGCGAAGTAGGTGTCAGCAAGCCATGCGATACCGTAAATTGCAACCACCGCCACCATGCCGGACTGCCAAACAGCGCCAGCCACAGCCTTCTTGGGCTGAGCCTTGCAGAAGATAATCATGAAGGCGGCCGCAGAAATCATCACAATTTGAATGATGATGTTCATGCCGATGGGCTTCACCTGGGCTACCCCATCCACAATCTTTCCGGTGGGAACGGTGGGGCGAATGTCGTGGCCAGCAATCTGGAACACAGAGAACATCACAATCACAGCAAGGGCAGCAAGGAAGATGTACACGGAACGCTTTGCTTCCTTGGAAACCTTCATGTCCAGCACAGAAGCGGTGTTGCCATACATGTATTCGCGCTGCTGCGGGTCCTTCAGCTTTGCCTGGAACACCGGGTCCTTCTCAAGGTCGAGACCGCGCTTGTAGCTGACGCCGGCGGCAGCCATCAGGCCACAAAGGCAAGCGGGAATGGTCACCGCAATCACCTGCAGGTTATTGATTTCAAAACCGTTGGCGTTGGAGATCACCACGAAGGATGCCACCGCAGCTGCAATGGGTGAACAGGTAATGCCCACCTGGGAAGCGACGGATGCTACGGCACAGGGACGCTCCGGACGGATGCCCTTCTTCAGGGAAATGTCGCAGATAATGGGCATCAAGGTGTAAACCACATGGCCTGTGCCCACAAGAACCGTAAGGAAGAAAGTGCAAAGCGGAGCCAGGAAAATAATCTGGTTCGGGTGCTTACGCAAAAGTCTTTCGGCAATCTGAATCAGCCAATCCATACCACCGGCGGCCTGCATAATGCCAGCGCAGGTCACAGCGGCAATGATGATGTAAATAACATCGGTAGGCGGCTTACCCGGAGCCATGCCAAAGCCAAGCACCAGAATGGCAAGGCCAATACCCGAAATCGCACCCAAGGCTAGGCTACCATAACGTGAACCCACGTAAAGAGCAGCCAAAACAATCAACAGCTGAATAATCATCACAGCAGTCATAAAAAAACTCCTTTTTCAGTAATCTACCTCAAGATTTTTGAAAAAAGGAGAAAACCATAAAAAAATATGATGAATTTTTAATTACAATCAAAAAAGCCCCCGGTTCATCACCGAGGACTTTTTTAAATTGCGAGAGCGACTAGCACTTAGAATTAAGTGTTAGCGTCAACCCATTCAGCGTTCTTCTTGCAAGCTTCGATAGACTTTTCGAAAGCAGCCATTTCAGCGTCGTTCATCTTCACTTCGAAGATCTTTTCGACACCGTTTGCGCCGATCACGCAGGGAACGCCACAGTAGAGGCCCTTGCCCTTACCCTGGTATTCGTCGTTCAGCTTAACAGCGCAGGTGAGAACGCTCTTCTTGTCGAGGAGGTAAGCTTCAGCCATCTTGATAGCGGAAGTTGCCGGGCTGTAGAATGCAGAGCCGCGAACGAGGAGAGAAACGATTTCGCCACCAGCGTTAGCAGTACGAGCAGCAAGTTCGTCGAACTTTTCCTTGCTCATGAGCTGCGGCAGAGGAATGCCACCGACGGAAACGCAGTCATAGAGGGAAACCATGGTGTCACCGTGGCCGCCCATAACGATTGCCTTAACGTCTTCAGCAGAAACGCCCAGTTCCATTGCAACGAAGCAAGCGAGACGAGAAGAGTCGAGAACGCCAGCCATACCGATCACCTTGGAGGAATCGAAGCCGGTAACCTTCTGCATGTTGTACACCATTGCGTCCAGCGGGTTGGTGATAACGATAACGAATGCGTTGGGAGCCTTTTCCTTGATCTTGAGGCCCACGTCCTTGATGACGCCGCAGTTGATGCCAAGAAGGTCATCACGGCTCATGCCCGGCTTACGGGGAACGCCAGCGGTAACGATAACGACGTCTGCACCAGCGATATCGTCATAGTTGGTAGAACCGGAGAGGTTGCAGGAAGTGCCCATAACGGAACGACCTTCCATAATGTCGAGGGCCTTACCCTTCGGCATACCTTCAGTCATCGGAATATCGATGAGGACCACGTCACCCAGCTGCTTCTGAGCGAGGACGAGAGCCATAGTACCACCAATCTGACCAGCACCAACGAGTGCAATCTTCTTTCTTGCCATGATTTTACCTTCCTTAATAAGGTGTTGAAAAATTTACGCCCTAAATATAGCACATTTAGATGAGACTGAAAAGGGGGCAAACTGCCGCCGGCAGCCCAACCTGGGATTTATAGCCATAAAAAGGGTAAAATCCTATATTTGGGCGCGAAAATGGAGATCCCGGCTCGGAGGCCGGGATGACAACAAAGGGCAAATCCGGGACATCCGGCAAGAAAATGGAAATCGGGACCGTCGCAATACTTTTAGCATTTTGCTGCATGGGCAGTTTTATCCAGCGGGTCAGCGGATTCGGGTTCGGCATCTTTGTCATGACCATGTTCCCCTACCTGCTGCCAAGCTATGGCGAGGCCACAGCTCTGTCTGGAATGCTGGCCTGCTCCATGTCCCTGGTGGTGGCCTTCCGCATGCGAAAGTACATCGTCTGGAAGGAGGTCCTCCCCCTCCTCGGCATTTTTACCGTCGTGAGCTTCTTTGCCGTAGGTGCCGTGGCAAATTTCGACGACAAGTTCCTGAAGCATATCCTCGGGGCGATCCTCATTGTCATCAGCATTTACTTCTTCTTTATCAGTGAAAAAATCAAGCTGAAACCGAGCCTCCTTGCGCAGGTCGGGCTGGGAACATTGTCCGGCATCATGGGCGGACTTTTCGCCATGCAGGGACCGCCCTCGCTGCTCTACTTCTTGGCTTCCTGCGAAACCAAGGAGAAGTACATCGCCCACAGCCAGGTGTACTTCGCCCTAGGAAACCTGATGATGACATTCTTCAGGGCGGGAAACGGGTTTGTGACGCCAGCGGTCGGCATCGCCTACGGCTGCGGCATCGTTGGGGTAATCATCGGGACTGCAATCGGCGGAAAGGTGTTCAAGAAGATTCCCCACAAGGTTCTCAAGAAAATCGTGTACGTGTACATGGCCATCAGCGGCATCGTTGCCCTACTCGCCTAAATAAATTATAATTGCATTCTACCGCCGGACAACTTTCTCACAATTCATCATCCGTAATTCATAATTAATTCCCATGCGCGCTTTAATTCTTTCTGATATTCATGGTTCTGCAGACGCAGCCCGAAAAGCCCTCGCCCACTTCGAGCGACTCCACTGCGACAAGATTTTTATTTTGGGCGACACCCTCTATCACGGTCCCCGGAACCCGCTACCCGCAGGCCATGGCCCTATGGGCGTTGTCGAGGCGCTACTCCCCTATAAAGATAAGATTGTGGCGGTCCGCGGGAACTGCGACGCCGATGTAGACCTGATGATGCTGGAATTTCCTATCGCCGAGGAATACGCTGTGGTCGAAGACACCTTCGAAACTCCGGAAGGCGAAAGCAGAACATACCGCATGTTCTTAAGCCACGGCCACATCTTTATGCCGGAATGCTTCCCCGCCAATGCCTTGGACCAGTTGGAACCCGCAGGCGAAAAAGGCAGAACCATCGACGCCTATCTTTACGGCCACACCCACATCTTTGACGTCAAAAAGAACTTCAAGGGCGTCCAGATGTTCAATCCCGGTTCCACCAGCTTGCCTAAAGGCGGCAACCCGCCCACCTTCGGACTTTACGAAAGCCCTGTGGCAAACGAAAAAGGCCCCAAGTTCAGCGTCCTTCATCTTGAATCCGGCGAAGAACTGGCTTACACAACCTTATAAAATTGATCTTTCCAGGTGGGCTTTTTCCCACCTTTTTTAGGCTCTTCATCAACATGTGTGGGTGGCTTCGCCACCCTTTTTTGTTGACTTTC
>JAKSIE010000026.1 GCA_024398995.1 Fibrobacter sp. | reverse complement strand
CGGAGTGAGTTTCAGGCCGGGGTTCCAAGGGGGTGGAGCCCCCTTGCATCACTTAGTCGTCTAGCAAAACCTATGGCGAACAAGGCAGTTCTATTATGCTGACGGGGGTAGGTTGAAGGGGGCTGTGCCCCCTACACCCTAGAAACTAACGGAGTGAGTTTCAGGCCGGGGTTCCAAGGGGGTGGAGCCCCCTTGCATCACTTAACCATCCACTCCAGGGTTTGGCCTGCGGCCAGAGGCACAACGCCGTTCACTACTGCGGGCACAGTCCAGCTTTCCTTCACGACTTCGATCTGCTTGGTGGTGCGGGGAAGGCCATAGAAGTCCGCTCCGAATCCTGCGATAAAGTTAGGAAGCTTATCCAAGGCGCCTGCACGGTCGAATTCCTGTACGAGAAGCGGGATGGCGACGGGTGCGCTGTAGACGCCCGCTGCCCCGCAAGGACATTCCTTTTTGCCCTGCTGGTGCGGGGCAGAGTCCGTGCCGAGGAAAAACTTCGGGTTGCCGCTGAAGGCGGCTTCTCTAATTGCGGCACGGTCTTCAGGCCTCTTCGGGAGGGGCTTGCAGAAATGGTGCGGCCTGAGGGCGTCTCCAATGACGTCGTCCAGAGTCATCATCAAATGATGTACCGTAAAGGTGGCTGCCACGTTGGTGGGCAAACGCTTTACAGCTTCCACAGCCTTAGCGCTGGAAAGATGTTCAAACACAATCTTCAGCTTGGGGAATTTTTCTGCCAAGATTTCAACGCGCTTAATGAATGCGGGTTCGCGATCCAAGCAGAATTCGCCCGGTTCCTCGCCATGAACGCAAAGGACAAGTCCCAATTTTTCCATCATGGCCACTACAGGGAATACAGCTTCAAAGTCGCTAATGCCGTCGGCACTGTTAGTGGTAACGCCAGCGGGGTAGTACTTGCCTGCAACAACGCCAACTGCCATCATATCCTTCAAATCCTGCTCCGTGTAGTTGGGATTCAGCTTGAAGGTCATAAGGGGCTCAAAGTCCGGACGTACAGCTGCTGCGGCCTCCAGGATTTCCTTTTTGTATTGCGCAATGGATGCTGCGGAAGTCATGGCGGGCATGGTGTTGGGCATAATAATGGCACGGCCAAATTGGGCTACAAGATCGCGGACGTAGCCGGGCATCAATTCGCCCTGGCGGAGGTGTGCGTGAAAATCATCAGGTAAAGGCAGGAACATAATAGGCCTCAATAAGTGCTAGAAATTCGGGGATTGATTTGCGTTGAAATCGCGGAACAGCTCGCGGGAAATTTCGCTGTCGGAATTCAACCAGTAATCAAAGGAGTGGGGCTCCGTTAATGTTTTACGATGCAAGAAGCAAATGTCGCAATTCAGTTCACGGGTCATCAGCAAGTCGTGAGTCACGATGATGATGGTGGTCTTAAACAGCTTACGCATGTTGTCGATCAGCGGCAGCAAGTTACGACGGTTGTAGTTGTCCAAACCTGCGGTAGGTTCGTCCATCAAAAGAATCTTCGGGTCCATTGCCCAGGATCGTGCAATAGCCACACGCTTTTGCATACCTACGGAAAGCTGATGGGGGAATAGGCTGGCTTCTTCGCGGACTCGCATCAAGTCCATTGCCATTTTAACCTTTTCGTTGATTTCCGATTCGTTACCCATCTTGTGGTAACGGAGGGGCAGTGCGATATTGTCAATGACGCGGAGATTGGAAATCAATGCTCCGTTCTGGAAGACCAGTCCCACCTGACGCTTTGCTACTTCCAATGCGGTCAAACGCTCAGGCGGGATGTATTCGCCGAAATAGTAAACGTTTCCTCGGGATGGGCGGACAAGACCTGCGATGATTCTTAAAAGGGCACTCTTACCCTGACCGGAACCGCCGCCGATGCAAATGGTTTCACCACGCTTTACCTGCAGGTTCACATTGCGCATCAATTCTTTCTGTTCGTCTTCTTCACGATCCTTGAAAAAACTCACAGCTTGGGGCTGGGAGAACATATTGCCGACCAAATCATTATAGGCAAGGCTTACGTTTTCGAGTCTTAAGGCTTCGTCTAGCATTAGATAAGCGAATTGATGTTGTTGATGTAATCCACAAAGTAGAAGATAGAGAGAACCACGTCGGCACAAACAATGTAGAGGAAAGAAATAATCACGGAACGGGATGTTGCCTTGGGAACCTGACGAACGTCGCGCTGGATATTCAAAGCCTGGTAGCAGGCGTTGGTGGTAATGATAGCTCCGAAGACCAAAGGCTTGATTACGATAAATACGAAGTCGGTCAATGTGATGGCGTTGAGAATTTCATGACTCAGGTAGGACCAGGTCAACTGAATGTTGATGATGTTTCCGGTGAGAAGAATGATGCCCTTGGTCAAAAGGTAGCCTGCGCAAATAGCGCTGGCACTAAAGATAATGTTCATGAAGAACAAGGCGATGCATCCACCAAAGAGACCGGGCATTACCAGGTAACGGATTGGATTCACGCCCATGGTTGCCAATGCGTCCACCTCGGAATTAATAACCATGCTTCCGATGTAGGTCGTTAGGGATGATCCGCTTCGACCTGCAATCAAGAATGCAGTAAGAATTGGGCCTAGTTCTCGAATAATCACAACCACGATCAAACTTCCGACCACGTCAGAAAGGCCCATTTTCCCCATTAAGGAAATAACCTCGATAATCACCACGGTTCCGAACAACGTAGCCACGATGAATAGAGTGGGGAAAATTTCTACGCCTGTAAAGAAGGTCTGCGAGATGATGTTTCTTGTGTCGGTCTTAAAATTACGGCTGGAGGAGAAGAGGCTTTTGACTGCGTTCCAAAACAAAGCAATCTGCTGACCTAGTGAAAGGTGCAGCAGAAAAAGACCCAGCTTGTGGAAAATTTTCCCTGCTGGAGTCAATCGTTGCCAGTTTCTAAAGTCCTTCTCGTTTCTCATTCTTTTGACTAATGGCGTAAAGAATATCTTGCCACAGCTGATCCAACCCGTTCTTCTTTACGGAGCTTACGCAGAGCGGCTTTTCTTCCAAGTCGAAATTCTGCTGGATAAGCTTCAAGCCCTTGGCCAGTTCAGACTGATTTACCTTGTCGCGCTTGCTTGCGATCAGCAACACGGGGCATCCGGTTTCGCGAATGCTTTCTACCGTTTCGATGTCAATGGCGTGACCACCATGGCGGATGTCCACCAGGTAGACCAGACCTCTCAAATCCTTGCACTTTTCCACGTAGTCGCGGATAAAGACCGACATTTCGTCGCGCAAGGAGTTGCCGACTTTAGCAAACCCTACACCTGGTAAATCTACTAGAAAAAATTCCTTATTGACTCGGAAAAAATTCAGCTCGTGGGTTTTTCCCGGTGTTGAACTGACTTTAACCAAGTTTTTGCGGCCCATAAGGGCGTTCATCAAGGAGGACTTACCCACATTGGAGCGACCCAGGAATGCAATCTGGGGCAAACGTTCCTTGGGCAGGCCGCTTAGACTTACGGCACTCTTGACGAATTCCACGGAAGTAATCTTGTAGCCACCGACGGTGACTTCTGCCTGGGCGGTCTCCTTCAGGGGGCGAGCCTTTTTACCCACCAAACGTTCGGGGGCGTTCTGCGGACCGTTCTTTTTGACTTCGGGACTCATAGGCTTACTCTTCCTTCGAATGCTCGGAGCATGGTGATTTCGTCGACAAATTCCAGTTCGCTGCCCATGGGAATGCCACGGGCCAGGCGGGTGCGCTTGACGTTTACGCCGTTAAGCATGCGGTCTATCATCAAGGCGGTGCTGTCTGCTTCGGTGCTGGAACCCAGGGCGAGGACCAATTCCTCGATGCCTTCTTCCTTGATGCGGTTGACCAGCTGAGGCAAGTGCAAATGTTCCGGGCCTACTCCGTCCAAAGGGGAAATGACCCCACCAAGAACAAAGTAAAGTCCCTTGTAAATTCCGGATCGTTCAAAAGGAATGATGTCGGAACTTTTTTCAACGACGCAAAGAGTCTTGGCGCCACTGCGTTCGAGGCAGGTGTGGCATGTTTCGTCTTCGGTAAATGCGTGACAGCAGGGACAAGGATGAACCTTGGTGGATGCGTTGACCAGGTTTTCTGCAAAGCGGGCCACGTCGCTCTTGCTTAGCGACAGGATGTGGTAGGCCAAGCGTCGGGCTGTCTTTTGCCCCACGCCAGGTAGGCTTGAAAATTCGCCGATGAGTGCTTCCAAGCTATGCGGTTCAACGTTCATACAATGGACCTAGCGTTGCGGTTTTTCTGGGCGACGGGCGTAAAGCATAAGCATGAGCCATTCCTGCATGTGGCGCATGCCGACCCAGGCCACAGCGTCTTTCACGTTGTTTACGTGGCAATGGGTTTGACTGTCTGCATTTACGAATTTCAAAAGGTTGGCGGCGACTTCAGTACTGTTTTCAAGGACTTTGCAGAAATCGTCAAAAGTTGTACGTTCGCGAAGCAGCTTAAGTAAACGCCAAATCGCAGAGGACGTCGCATCGATCTTTTCGCCTGTGACCAGCTCGGGACGTGCGAAGAAGAAACCCTGGAATAAATCGTAGCCGGCTGCGGCACAACGCTTGAAGGTTTCCTCGTCTTCCACCTTTTCGGCAAGCAATTTGATGTCCTTTGCCTTGAAGAAGGTGGCTGCCTTTTCCATTTCCTCGGGGCTGTTTTCCACAACGTCCATCTTGATGTAGTTGACGTAGGGGAACAGGGGCTCGAAGCGATCGATGAACTGGCTGTTGAAGATGAAATCGTCTATGGCGATTTCAAACCCTTGGGCCTTGTACTTCTGGATAGCGTCCACAACGTCGCCATCGACTTCAACATCTTCCAGCACCTCCAGCACAAAGTACTTGGGGTTCAGCAACTTGAACATGCTGTTCAAAAGCATGTTGCGGCTGCAGTTGACGAACGCCTTGCTGGTGCCGACAATGTTTTGGATGCCGATGCTGTTGAGAACGTTTTCTAACACCTGGGCTGTTGCCAACAGGTCGCTGGCAATAACCGCCGTATCGCTGGTCGGGGAGTCCCTGAACAGCAGTTCATAGGCAAAAATCTTCCCATCGCGATTGAGGATGGGTTGGCGAGCTAAGTAAGCTATCGATTCCATCGTAGGGTTAGTACGAGATTAGATACGAGCGGACTTGATACCGAAGAGCAGGATGCTGCGTGCGCCTGCGTCCCAGAGCTTGTCCATGATGGCGTTGGCATCTTCCTGGGGCACCATGGCCTTTACGGAGTACCAGTCGCGACCGTGGAGCTTGGCAACAGTAGGAGCGTCCAGACCCGGGGTGAGGGCTACGGCCTTGTCCAGCACGTCGGCGGGGCAGTCGTATTCGATCATCATGTAGGACTGGGCCACCAGCTTACCCTGGATTCTGCGGATCAGGGTGTTCACTTCTTCAAGGTCGGTCTTCTGGGGGTTGCAGAAGAGGGCTGCGTTGGAGCGGAACAGAGGTTCGCCGATAATGCGAAGGCCTGCCTGCTTTAGGGTAGTACCGGTTTCCACCACGTCGACGATGGCGTCTGCAACACCGAGGCTCACGGAAATTTCCACAGCGCCTTCCAGAACCACAAAGTTCATGGGCTTCTTGTAGAAACCTTCCACAATGTTGGGGAAGGAGGTGGCGATGGTGGAATCCTTCAGTTCGTCGAGAGTCTGGATGGGGCTTTCGTTAGGAACTGCGGCGCACATCTTGGAAGCGCCAAAGGGCAGGTCCAGAACCTTAACAGCCGGGCTCTTGGCTTCGGCGTTGAAGTCGATGCCGGTGATGCCTGCGTCGATAATGCCGCGACCCACGTACATGGGGATGTCGCTGGGACGCAGGAAGAAGAATTCGATACCGTTCTTGGTGTCGATCTGGGTCAAAGTCTTGTAGGGCTTGGATGCCTTGTAACCGCAGGCCTTCAAAAGTTCCTGGGTGGGTTCAAAGAGCATGCCCTTGTTGGGGAGAGCTACCTTAATCATAGTTTAGCGTACACTTCTTCGAGGGTGAGACCTTTTTCTGCCATCATGCAGGCAACATAGTAGAGCACCTGGGAAAGTTCCAGAGCCTGGTCGTCGCGGGTTTCGTAACGGGCGGCCATCCAGCTTTCTCCGGCTTCTTCCACCAGCTTCTTGCCGATGCCATGAGCACCCTTCTTAAAGAGTTCGGTAGTGCTCTTGCCTTCGGGCATGGTTCTCTTGCGTTCGCAAACGAGAGCGTAGATTTCTTCAAATGTCATAATTGACCTCGTGTAGAATTTTATACGGTGTAAAAAATAGAAATTGTTGTGGTGTCGCTGTGAGGAGACTTTGCGACCGAGGCCTATATTGGGGTAATATTTGTTATTTTGTATTTGTATGAAACAGATTTTGATTACAGCTGCTTTACTCGTAATTGTTGGTGTTGCCTGCGTTCTCTTTTTGATGGTAGGTTCCTTGGAAAATTCCGTGGAAGAAACTGAGAAACAGAAAACGGAAATGTCTCTTTATGAGGTTGCGGATAGCGCCAATATGGTTCGCGCCACTTCGGTGGGCCTTGGAAAAAAAGAACGTCACCGCGTTATTAGTGGTCGACTGTACCAGAACTTTGTGCAGTTGCTTAAGACCAATGGACGCTTGAATGAAAAGAACGTTTTCACGGACGACTGCAAGGAAGGCTTGGTGCTGGATTTTTACCGCGACACCGTTTTGGTGGATGGATTCCGCGTTACAAATCGCATTGGCCGAGACGGTGAATCTGGCGTCTGGGAAACTCGCCATATGGCCAAGGTAAACAAGTTCCTGAAGGATCAGGCAATCCAGTTTGTTGCTTGCCCGGAAGCAAATGTGCAAGAAGGATTTGTTGAAGATAGCTCGGTGGTGAACGGCAATCAGCAAAGAGAAGTCCTTACCATGCCTAAGTTTGGCGCGGCCCGCAGATCTAAAAAGAATGAGGAGCGCAATGCGGCTCTTGATAGCGTTGAAAAAGCGGTTTCCGAAAACGTAGTTCTTACCGAATCGTTGGCAGGAGAATCCCAAAATGCTCTGGTTGCATTGTCTGAAATGATCATGCCCGCAGATACTGCCATTGGGGAACCTTTAGCGGAACGAATTGCCCATTGGAATCGCGTGGAGGTTGTTTTCTTTGATTCCAGTATGGCTGCCAAGGCAGAAAAAGAATTCTCTTTGGATGAAAACCAAATGAAAACTCTCGCAGGCCTGTTGAAGCGTTCTTCTTTGGAAACTTTCGCTATGAGCGACAGGGCGCCTACAAAAAATGACGTTATTGTTACTTTGTTCAAAGACAATGCGCCGAAAATGGAATTGTGGGAAATGAATGGCGGAAAATTCAAGGTTCTGCTGAAACGTTCCATTCTGCCTTCAGGCTTCACCGAAAACGAAGGCTTTTGGATTCCCGAGGATTCTGCGGCACTACAAAGTTTTTTCGCAAGTTTGAAATAAAGAAAAGCCTCCTGCGATTGCAGGAGACTTCTTAGTTTCAATTCAACAGAGAATTACTTCTTGGCTTCTTCAACCATTTTCTTATATTCGTCGGTTTCCTTGTATTCCTTTGCGGTCATGTTCATGATGCAGCGGACTGGGAGTGCTGTTGTTTTGCGAGCCCAGTCGTCACGGAGAGACGAGTCGTTGGACTTTGTTCCGTAAGTGACAGCAGTTTCGTCGTCGCCTGATGAAACGAAATAGAATGCTTGTCCCATGAGATCGTTATAATCCCATTTGATGGTGCAAACGTCTTCTTCCTTATCTTCGTCATATTGGCAATCTTCGTAGGAGTCTGCGTAACCAGTACCGACCAGCATCAAACCGAATGCGTCGATACCCGGAATGTCTACACCGTCGTCATTCCAAACTTTATTTTCTTTTCCGTCATAGACGGTGGAACGGAGGAGGATCCCGCTGACTAGGTCTGCTTCGTAATCGTCATGTTCATCAGCAAATTTTTGGGCTGCCTTGGTGGAGTTCACGTATTCGACCAAATTCTTCCAATCGGTACCGGTGGGGATGTGGTAACCTTCGGGGCAGAGACCTTGGTGGTTCTTCTTAAAGATGTTGGCTTCTGCTTCTTCTTTTGCCCATTTTTCGTCAATCTGGAAAGTTTCAGTCCAGGTGTAGAGGCGACCGAAGGTCTTGCAGTTTTCTTCGCTATCCTTGTAGCAGCGGCCCACTTCCTTACCGTCGGAGTTCTTTTCGACGTCAAGGTTTTTGCCTGCCCAGACCTGATTACCAATGATAGCGAGGCCGTTAGGCATGCTGCCTTCGGTTAAAATGGTCTGGTTATCATCTTCGCTGCCGGAACTTGCCGGATCGTCGCCATTGCTGTTGCTGCTGGAAGGAGCCTTAAGCTTTACCCATTCATTGTCTTCGCAAAGATACTGGATGTTGTTCTTGCCTACGGTAATGGTGTCACCTTCGTTGTAGGAAGTGCATTCGGGTGCTTCGTCCAAGGTATTGAAGTGGGTTTCGTCCTTGGGGGTGTTGGGCTTGTCGTCGGATCCGCAGGCGGCAAGGCCGAATGCTGCAACCAGGGAGATGGTGGCAAAGCCTAGGTAACATTTTTTCATGGAAGAGTCTCCTTTAAAATCCATTGATAAGTAATAGTTGTTGTTCTTAATATAGACAAATCGCAAGATTTTGCAAGATTTTCGTAACAAAAAAAACAGCATTTGCGGCCGGGATGACAATCCTTCAGAAATTTAGGGTATTATTTCTTTGAATCGGCTTTTGTTGGGATAATGTTGAACGAAGTTGCATAGCCCTCTTTCTATATTTTCGTCGGAATTACAAGGAAGAACAAGATGAACAAAAAGTTTAAATTTCTCGCCGCATCGGCTACCTTGGCCTTGTCTGGCGCAATGCTGCTTGCTTGTGCCCAGCAGAATTTGATGGGAAAGAATCCTGAAACTTTCAGTAATAATAAGACTGGTATTATTGGCGTGTTCCGCCAGGCTGCTTTCTATTGCCAGGACAACATTCCCCACTACATTCAACTGGGTGATTCTTCTGTCGTAGTAAAGCCTGGTTTTAGCAATGAACAGGATAATTTGTTTGTGAGCCCTATGAAACCCGGCGTGGCCAAGCTTTATTCTTATGAATACACCTGCGCTGGCGAAGAAACCAAGCTGGTGCTGGATACCGCAGATACCGGCAAGAAGGCTTTCCCGGTTGCAGTGAAGGTTCCTGACCAGGGTTTCTGCAAAATTGTGATTTCTTTCTTGGAAAATGAAAATCTGTTCTCCCATAACGAAGATTTGTTGAAAGACCATTTCCAGAAAAATGGTGTGGTTGTTGATGTGACAAGTCTTCCGTATTGTGATGTGATTGATTCCAAGGGCAACACCGTGTCCTTTGTGAACAGGGATTCCGTTAATGCGGTTAAGTATGAAAACGCCAAGAAGGCTGCCGCAGAGCTTTCTAGCGATAACATTGAGCCGTTGATTTCCATTGGCCCTGGTGCAGATTATGCCGCCATGAGTGGTGACAACACCCAGGTGATTCTTGTTGCTTGGCACAACGATCCGGATAAGTTCAAGGATGGTGAAGTTGTCTCTTTGAAGAACGAAGTTCTTTGGGCCTACACCGACAAGGAATTTGTAAAGTGGTATAACGAAAATTATGAAAAGGTAACCAACTGGCCTTTGCGCTTGAAACAGCTCTTGGGTAAGTCTCCGGATTTCCCGGGAACCCACTTTACTGTGTTCTGGGCTGAAGTCAAGGACCTGTATCGTCCGGCATTTGAAACCGATGTGAATAGCAATATGATGAATACGTCCTTCTCTGGTGAATTTGAAAATGACAACAGCGAAGGCGCCATGTGGTTCAAAAACTGGTTCGATCAGACCCGTGCGGAATCCGCAGGCGAAAACGGTTTCATCTGGACTCGCTTGGGCTACACTTACGACTGGGGCCGCACCGATGGTGGCAAGTATGGTCTCTCTGAGTTCATTGTTCGCGACGGAGCTCAGGTTGATGTGAAGTTCACTCGCAGCACCAAGGCTTTTGTGAACTGGCTCAAGGATCGCAGCAACAATCGGTAAAGCAGAAAAATTGCGCGTTGTTTGCCGCGCTATTTATCTTAAAAATTATTTCTTGACGAGGACCCGCCACAACTGCTGGCGGGCTTCTTTGTATTTACGTTCGAAGGCCGTTTCGGGGATTTCCGGATTAAAGGGTTCGCAAGAGATGGTTACCGCGCGGTTGTCGTCGCTTGTTTCGTTGCAAACAATTTGCGCTGCTGCGGCAAATTCCTTGGCGTAGATTTCCCAGTTGGTTCGCAACTCGGTTACAGGACACAACGCCATGAGGGTGGGGAAGATGGGGTGCAGGTGAAAACGCCTGCCTGCTTCGCTTTCCTTGGGCCATGGGTTGGGGTAGAATACAGCGTGATGAATGATGTTCCAGCGACCTGTTCGAACTTCATCAAGAGCTAAACGCCAAAAATCCAAAAGTTCTGCACGAACCCAGAAGGCGTTTTGCGGAACGGTCAGGTTTTCAATTCGACCCGAATTCGCTGCCTCCAGTTGATGGACGTTGCCCGCCTTTGTAAGGCGCATGGCGGACTTGTCGATGCCAATGACAGGAATGCTCGGGAAACGCTTGGCCAGATGGAGCGTGCTTTCGCCTGCACCGCAGCCGGAGTCCAGAATCACGTCAAGCGGGCGGGACTCCGCTTCGATTGCTTCGTCGCTTCGCTTCTCGCAATGACATTGCAGAACAAATCGTTTCGCTTCTTCAAAAGCTTCTCGGGTGTGGTCAGCGATAGGGCGCAAAAAACGGGTCGCAATATACTTGCGAACCGTTTCATCTAAATGCTTGTAGAGATCGTCTTGGTTAGACGTTACCGCATGGACTGCGTTGGAGTTTTTGGTATTGGCCGCCTGTTTGTCGGCCATTACTTTTTCCAAGGCTCGGTCTGCCAAATGCTGTTGCGATCGGCGTCAATCAGTTCTACGTCGTCAATCCAGAGGTCTGTATTGCCTACAATTTCCCAGGAGAGAAGGGTGACGCATTTCAGGCTACCGGCTCTTTCGTCCACAATCTCATTCAAATCGATGGTCTGGGTAGTCCATTCTTCCTTGAGGGTAAGGTTGCTTGTTGCAAACTTACCGTCAAAGTCCTTTGTCTTGTGGGTTTCATCGACAAGGATGAAGTTCAAGTTGCCAGAACCCTTGGCCTTGAACCGAACTGCGCTTGCAGAGCTCAAGTCATAACAAATGGACTTGTCATTGCTTCCAATGGCGAAGCCTGTGTTGGCCCACTGCCATCCTGTTCTTTCGCCTTCTTCGTCAAAGTCCATGGCTTTGAGGGAGTCGTAGTCGAAAACCAGATGGAGTGCGGTGTTTCCGTCTTCGTCCTTTGTCATGCTGGGGACTTCTTCTTCGCCAGAGGCACCCTTGATCATCTGGGAACCCTCGGTAACAACTACGGACTTGCTGTGAGAAACGTACCACCAACCGCCTTCGCTTGGTCCGAAGTACATAGGTGCGAAACGATGCTGGTTGTCACCGTCTTCAAAGTCGTCTAGCAGCAGGGACTTGCTTTCGTTTGCGAAGGTGCCTGCGGTTGCCTTATGGCCGGCCTCTACCAGCACATAGCTGCTGGCAGTGTCTTCATCTGCAGACTTGGGAATGAACACCAAGTCCAGGTGGCCTGCGGGCAGGGAATCTAACTGGAACTTGCCGTTCTTGACAGGTGCGGAGTGGTTTAAACCGCGGACCTTGATGGTGCCTTCACCCTTCACATCGCCGCTAACGGAAACGGTTTTTGCAAGGTTGTTCTTGCCAAGATCGAGTTTTTCGCTGTCCTTGGAAACATTCATTTGCAGGGCGTTGCCATCCAGGGCTGCTTCAAGGATATATTCTCCCTTTGTCACATCATTGAAGGAAACGTTGCCGTCCTTGTCGGTTTCGGCAGTGTAGGAACCTTCGTTGTCCAGTTCCTGGCGTGGGGTGAGACGAACCTTGGCAAGAGCCGCGGGTTGTGCGTCTGCAGTCAAAATCTGTGCTGTAATTGCGTTGCCAGCTTCGGTACCGGAGGGACCGCCGCCTGCAACTTGACTTTCGGAACAAGCAGAAAGACCGAGACCAAAAGACATGGCCACGGCTGCCGCAGAAACTCCCTTGATCAGGGATGATGTTCCGTTAGCTTTGAGCATACTTGAAAGATATAAAAAATCACGAAAAAGTTTCATCATTCCCCCTTTTTAGGCGGTTCTGAACCCGTGCAGGGGTCGTCCACCTTGTTGGAGAGGGGGAACATGGCAATATTCAGTGCGTAGACGCGGTCGGCGCGCTCGCTCTTGCGGGCAAATTGCAGAAGGCCACGGCGGAATTCTTCGATGCGGTGGCGGATTTCCGGAAGGTCGGACTCGTCGGCTGTGAAAACTACGCTGGAAATATCGCGGTCTTCGGGCTTGTGACGGTCCAGGGATTCCTGGGCCAGTTCCATAGTGTGACGATGGAAATCGCGGACAGCGGTACTCTTGACTTCGCCGCCGGTACTGATGATCTGGTCGGTGATGTTCCAGCCACCGTTGCCGTCGGGAACCACAAGACCCAGCTGCTTCATAACGCCAAGTGCGTTGCGGGCTTCGTCCTGAGAAATTGCCGGGTTCAGGTTGGCTGCCAGCTTGTTGATGTCGCTGGTATCCTTGGTAATGCCGATGAGGGCACGGAGGGCTGCGCAGGCCCAGCTACCGAAGTAGGAAAGTTCCGGGGTAGAAAGCACGCGGGTTTCCAGGGAGCGCAGTTCCATAAGGCGGTAGTACAGCTCGGAAAGAGCCTGCTTTGCCTTGGTCTTGTTAAAACGGTAAAGAGTCTTGAAGTATTCGGCGCGACGGTCGTCCAGGCCGCAAAGGCGAATGAACACCGGCAGGGTGCTTTCGTTCAGATGGCCTTCCTTCTGGAATACGCGGACCAGCCAGGCGGGGTCAACGCCGGTTTTCTGTCCAAGGTAGCGATAAGAGGTGAAAGGGTTGTCCTTCTTAGTCTCGACAAACCAGTCTCTCAAAAATTCGCGATATTCTAGGTATTCTAATACTTCAGGCATATCTATAATTTATATACCCAAAGATAAAAAAATGTTACAATTCGTCCCGGCCGTTGAAGTTCCGTTGCCTAATTTACAACACCAATTCTCAACGCTCCTTTTTGGAACGTATTTTGAGGGATTTTTGTAAAAATAGGTTACTAAAATCCCTTCAAGGTTGTGTTTAGTAACCCTTTTATTAGTTTGTTTGCTCTGTTTGCAGAGAAAAAGGTTACTAAAGTAGGGTGGAAAATCGGTTTAGTAACCTAATCGACTGACTTTTCCTATGAATTAGTGAGGATTTTACTGAAATGTTCAAAAATGGGGTTACTAAATTGGCGTAAAATTACCATTTAGTACCCCGTTTTAACATTTTTGACGAAATCAATGACCGCAAATACGTGCTTTTGTGATGAAAGAGCCTCTGCGGGGACAATTGATGTCTTGTATTTACAACTCAATACCGGTTTCTCGTTCGGTAACAGTACAACAGGCCGCCTTGAAGGTCTCGTAGCTGGCAATGAGGGTGACCGTCTGCTTGGCGCGGGTAATGCCCGTGTACACAATCTGGTTGGTCAGCAGGGGATGGCCTACGTTGGTGGGCAGCAGCATCAGGATATGGTTGTATTCCGAACCCTGGGACTTGTGGATGGTGATGGCAAAGGCGGGCTCGATGGAGTCTGCTGGCAGGATGGACAGCGACGTAAAGGTGAAGTGGCCATTCTTCTTCAGCATCAGGAAGGGGCGTCCTTCGTGGAAAACCACCACGCCGGTATCGCCGTTGTACAACTTGTACATATTCTGGTTCTGGGTCAGAATCAGGAGTTGGCCTGCAAAGTATTTGCCGTCAGAGGGAATATTCTTGTCCTTGCCGCAAATCAGCTTGGAGATGGTCTTGTTCAGTTCCTCCACGCCGCGGTTGCCGCTACGCTGGGCTGCCAGGATGCGGGCAGAGAGGGTCAGGTCCCAAAGGATGTTGCGGTTCTGCAGTTCCTCGCGGTTGATTTCTTCTGCGGTAGTCTTGGTGGGGTCGATCTTCTGGGCCAGATCACTAATGGAAAGTCCATCCTTATGGTAAAGGTCCTTGACCCAGGCAGAAAGCAGGGAGGATATTATTTCGGATTCCTGCTTCTTGTTCAGCTTCTTTCCGTCGTCATCCTTTTCCACCTGGATGTACTCCACAAAGTTTGCCTCGTCATCGCCAGTGGCGAAGGCGTCCTTCCAGTAGTCCAGATTCTTTTTCATGGAGCCGAACTGCTGTTCCAGAGGTTGCTTGGTCTGCAGCTTGCGGGCTAGCTTGCCGATTTCGGAGGTGGCAGTAAAGCGACGGGAAGTCTTCAGGGTCACTTTGTAGCTGCGATTGGCGTTCAGCAGTTCACCCAGCACGGCGCCTGCGTCCACAGAGGGCAACTGGTCTACGTCACCCAGGATGAACACGTGGGCGGTTTCGGGAATGGCCTGCAAAAAGGCGGCAAACATGGAGACGTCAATCATACTGGCTTCGTCGATGACGAAGATGGAGTGGTCGGGGAACTTGTTCTTGCTGTTGTGGGAGAACTTGCCGGTGCTGACGTTATAGCTGAGCATGCGGTGCAGCGTAGAACTGTCCAAGTCAATTAATTTGTTGTAAATAACTTGGTTCTCTTCGCTTTCGGCGACCACGACCTTATTCAACTTGCCCAGATTTTCCATGACGCTTTCCTGCATACGGTCGGCGGCCTTACCGCTGGGCGCTGCAAGATAGATACGTTGGTTAATAAGTTCGGGATTGTTCTTCAGCAGGAACCACAGAATGTACAGAACCACGGTGGTCTTGCCGGTGCCCGGGCCCCCTGTAATGATCAGGTTTTCGTGCTGGCCGCGGTTAATGGCTTCCAACTGCTCTGCTTCCACCTTGAATCCCGAAAGGGCTTTCACATCCTCTTCGGAAATGGCTGCCTTGACTTGAACGGAGGCTCTCTTGAAAACGTTATTGATCTGCTCTTCAATGATTGTCTTGGCTTCGAAGAACTTGTTGGTGTACAGGTGCTTCTGCTTTTCGGAGGTTTTCATGATCAGGGGCTTATTTTCTTCGCCAATGATGCTTTCGTACTGAGCGCTTGCCAGGTCTTTCACGCCGTTCTTGATGACTGCTGCAAAGTCTTTCGCTTCAAAGTACTGGGAATCCTTGACGCCGTTGATTTCGTCCTTGGTCTTGGCTTGTACCACCAGGCCGTTCCACTTGACGGACCACTTTTCCAGAAGAATCTTGGGATCCAGGGAAATGCGGGTGTTGCCATCGTCCATGAGGGAGAAGTACAGGTACAGCACTTTCTTTGCGTTGTCACTCAGCTTGGGATCCTCTTGCAAGGAGTCCAGCATGTTCAGCATTTTCTCGCGTATGGGGGAGATACCTCTCATGGAAAGAAGCAGGACGTTCAGTTCTTCTGCAGAACCGTCGATTTTGCCAATCAATTCATTATTCATATTCAAACTCCTTAACCCATCAGTCCTACAACATGCTTGTAGCTTTCAGCAAGGGCCGCGTAATTTTCCCAGGTCTGGGCGTAAATTCCATTGCAGGTGCCCGCCTCGCAACCACGGGCGAAAGCATAGTAGATGCCACCAAAGTGATCCTCGAAAATCTGCTCTTCGGACTTTTCGGGCATGAACTGCTTGAGCCATTGAATAAGACAATAGGAATACAGAACTCGTTGCACTGAATATTCTTCGGTGACCTTTTCAAAGACTGCCTTGCCATCGGAATAGCCTTCGTCTTCTAGCACGTCGGATTTCCAGTCCAGAATGGAGTAGTAGTCACGGCCTGTAGCCTGATCGTGACGTACAAAGAGCAAGTCAATAAATCCTTTGCAGAATCGGTTCAGCCAGTCCCTGAACTGGGCATTTAGGCGAAATTCCATTTCGGCTTTGCGGTCTTTTTCTTCCAATTGGTTCAGGCAGAACTCCGCGCCGGTGGCACTGGAACCGTGAATTTCCGGAAGCTTGGCGTTCAAAGTGTGCCAGACGAATTTGGCGGTCAGGTCCGTCCAGTCGCTATGGCGGTTCATGGGGAAGGACTGGCCTACAAAACGTTCCTCAATGAGCGTTCTGGTTTCTGCATCGTTGATGGCCTCCTCTTCGGTAGGGATGTTTCCGAATCGGACGAAGTCCACATGCTCGAAGGATTCATGCAGTGCGTTACCCAGTTTGGCTCCACGAGGATAGTTGGACAGCTTACGCAGTGTTGCCTTCTTGTCGTAATGTTCGCAGGGCTTCACTACCTTGCTTGCGTCATCGATGTCGATGGTCATCACCTTGACGTTGGAGGTGCCGGAGGATTCTTCCTTGTTGGTTCGACTGCCGTCGTTGTTGGAAATGTCATCGACCGAATCTTCCGGAATGTCCTGGACCTTCTGTATCTTGGCTTCCTTGGCTTTCTTCTTGTTTGAAAGAGAACTGTAGGAATACTGGAAAATACTGAGACTACCCAGAGACTTCTGCAATTTCTCCACGACATCCTTTTGCTGGTCTATGGTGGAGTCTTCCTGCTGGTCCTTCTTGGCAAAATCGGCCAAGATTTTCTGGGCTTGAAGTATGGCTTTTTTCAGGTTCCAGTCATCGTTTGTAAACTTCTGGTCGGGACGGATGTACTTGGAATCCTTCATGGCGTCCATTCTTGCATCAAGGAATTGGAACGGATGGGTAACCCTGTCGCTTCTTTTGTAGCGGGGCAAGATCATGAGGGACTGGGCGCGGGTATGGGACACGTAAATCAGGCGGCGCCATTCAACTTCCGTTTCCGCCTTGCTTAAGGACTCTGCACGCGGCTGGAAACCCAAGTGCTTCACGCCATCGCGATTATACAGGTAGGGTCCCTCGATCCGGTTATTGTGGGTCTTGCGTCCGCCCACCACAATGGTCACAGGGAATGCCAAACCCTTGGAGGCAAAAATCGTCATGACCTGGACTGCATCGAAGTCGCCATCCTTTGCGATGTAGGCGCCGTCATCATTTTCGGCTTTTTCGTTAAAGGAGGAAATGCCCTTCAGATGCTTTACCGCTTCTTCCAGGGAAACGCGGTTGTTGTACAGGTAGTCAAAAATGTAGGAACCGATCTGTCGGATTTTTGCCAGGGACTGCAGTGTGCTGGGCTTGCCCAGGAATTCGTCAATGCGGGTGTCGTGGTAGATACGTTCTTGCAATTCGGCCCACTTTCGGTTGCGGGCCAGTTTACGCCACTGGATGAACAGGGACATGGGTTCCTGTTGCGGGTTGGAAAAGTCAATTCTGCTCAGGTCTTCCAGAGGAATTCTGAAGAAGTCCGAAAGCAGAGCCTGGTTGTAAAGGTTCTTGTTGTGGCCGGAAAAGTCGGGAGCGTCGATGGCCGAAAGGATGGATATCCAGTGCAGGGCCTCGTGACCGTAAAAGAGGGTCTGGTCCTTGTAACGGGTATAGGGAATGCCCACCTTGGACATCAAGGCTTCAATCTCCTCCATTTCGGATCGTGTTCTTGCCAGGATGGCGAAGTCGGAGAAGCGGACGTCCACAAGGGCCTTCTTGTCCTTGTCGTAGACTTGAAGGGCGGTATGGCCATTTTCGTCTTCAGTGCAGCATTCCAAAATCTTGGTAATGGCGTACTTGGCGAAGGTTTCCAACTCCACTCCATTTTCAGTTTCGCTGTAAAGAGCCCACAAAGGTTCTACAGGGTTGCCGTTGAGAGTTGGGGGTAGCTTCTTGCGATTGGCGGGAGGAAGAGCGGCTTCTGTAAAACCCTGGCCTACAAAGAAATCTTGCTTGAAAATTTCGTTGCAAGCTTGAATCATGTCGTCGGTGGAACGGTTGTTTTCCTGAAGTTCCTTGCCGCAATCTTCGTCGTAGGACTGGATGGCCTTCTGGTATACGTTCAGGTCCGCGCCCTGGAAGCTAAAGATGGACTGCTTGGGATCGCCAACCACAAGGAGGTTGTTCTGGCCTCCGCTCTGGAAGACTGTGCGGAAAATGTCCCACTGGTTCTGGTTGGTATCCTGGAATTCGTCGATGATGGCGAGGCGGTAGGTCTCTCTCAGGCGCTTCACCAGTTCACTGTCCTCCTGCAGGACGGCATCACGGACGGAATGAATCATGTTGTTGAAGGACTGCAGCTTGGAGTTCTTCTTGTAGGTTTCCCATTCCTGGAAAATTTCATCCAAATGGTTGAAGATGAACACTTCGGAATTGGAGGGGGATTCCTTTTTTGCGTCAAAGGATTTTTGCATATCATAGAAGAAATCCATGGCCGCATTGACTTCGGGCTCGTTCCACACGCCTTGCCAAACCTTACTGCTAAAGGTCTTTGCATTGAAAATTTTTCCATTAGTGGAGGTCCAGCTTTCAAGGGCTTCTACGAACTGTTTCATGGCCTTATTCTTAACATTGACTTTATCTTCGTTGGCCTTGACAATGTCCCAATTCTCCTTGAAGCCGGGATAGTTGTCTATCAAGTCCTGGAACGTATGGTACTGAACCATGTCCAGCTGGATATTGTCCGAGAGGGCGTACTTCGTGACCGCATTCTGGCATTTTTCCTTGAAGGCGTCCATATCAAAGGTGGGATCGTAGACAATGTCTCTGAATTCCGGAAGGGCTGCCCAGGAATCACGAATGTTCTTTTCGATCAGATTCATGATTCCGCTGTCGGAAACCACCTCGAGGTTCAGGGGAGCCTGGGCTTCGTAGGCGAAGCTGCGAAGGGTGCTCTGGCAGAAGGAATGGATGGTGTAGATGGGTGCGCTGTGAACGTCCTGCATGGCCTTGCGGAACTGGGAGGCGTCTTCGCCCTTTTTCAATTTTTCGGCCAGACACTTTTCCATCTTTTGACGGATACGATCGCGAAGTTCCCCGGTGGCCTTTTCGGTATAGGTCACGATGAGAATCTTGGACAGGGGAATGCCGCTGTTGACCAACTTTTCGGCCAGCAATTCGATGGTGAATGTCTTGCCTGTTCCGGCGGAGGCTTCAATAAAGAGGTTCTGGTTGACCTGGTAATCGTTAATATTAAAGTTCTTCATTAGACAGCCTCTTCATTGTGGTTCAGTCCAAGAATGCTGGCGAGTTCAGGGAATAGGCTGCCTTGCCACTGAATATCGTGGGCCCAGTCGTGAGCGAATGTATTGTAGGTGTAGCCGCAGACCTTTTCAATATCGAACAGGTTCTTACCGGCAAAGTACATCCAGGAACTCTTGAGAGCGTGGGACATGTTGTCGAAATTTTTCATGGCGTGCATGTAGCTCCAGTAATCCAGATTCTCGGGAATGTAGTCGATGGGCAGAACCTTCTGGAACTTATCGATATAGGCCCTCTGGTAAAGTTCCTGCAGAATCTCGCGGGCTTCTGCGGGAGTACGGGTCACTGCAATAGGTTCCGTCATATCTCCGCCGAAGGACACAATACGAATGAAGGTGTCGGGACATTCCGATTCGAAGTTGCTGCGGAAAATCAGGGCGTTGATGTAGCTGTTAATGTAATGCTTGGGCTTGGCGCCTCCCACGCAGAAGTCGATGAAAGTGGCACTCTTACTTGCTTTGTCCTCGATGAAAATTTTGGCGGTGCCAGAAATTGTCCAGCGGATGTCTGCGGAATTGCCATTGTTGTCTGTAACGGTATTCAGCAGGTTTGCCGAGAAATCTTTGCGGGAATAGTTGAAATTTTCCTTAGGATATTCGCCTTCCACAGTCTGGGAGACAATGTCGATGCCGCCGAGAATAGCTTCCGCTTCCTTTTGATGGAACGGTTCGGCAGGGAGGATGCCTTCACTCTGAATCATTTTCTCGAAATCTTCCAATGTTTGGATTTCGTCATTTTCTGGGACGCCTAGAGCAATGCAGAACAGGCTGATTTTCATGTTGTAACGGGTCAGAAATTCTGTTCCGATGGGTTCGAATTCCAGCTTTTCCTGGTCCTGGTAGTCTCCATCAATATAGAGACTTTGGGAAACGATGAACTGGAAGGGTTCCTCCAGGAATTTCTTTAACTTGCTTGCGTTCACCTGCTTGGGGAATTCGTTCTTGTTCACTTCCAGATGACTGTAGTTCGTTTTTTTGAAGTCGGAGGTATGGAATTTCTGCAAGGTCATCTTGTTGCGCATTTCACGCTGGGTGAACAGTTCGCCCCAACTACGGTCTTCGCTCAGTTTGATTTTGGCGGCGGGCCAGACGTGTTCCTGCTCTGTTTCCTGAGGAAGGCTGTTCTTCAGGAAAGCGCGGAGGTCGTTCATTACAGAAGAAGGGTAGAAGTCCTCGTCCTTCTGGAGGTTCTTATTGACATAGCTTGCGAAGAAACCTTCGGAAGTGCTCATGAGCTGGCAAAGGAAGGCGTAGCGGTTCTTGGTGATGGGCCTGTCGTCACCGGGCCAGGGACGCACGGACTTGCGCAAATCCAATGTGCTAGTCTTGTTGATGCCGGGGAAACTACCCGCGTCCATACCTAGGATAAACAGGTACTTGACGGGGAGCGTACGGTTGGGCGTAAACTTCATGAAGGTAAGGCCATTCACGAACAGGTTGCCGCAGCTGTATTCGGAGCCTTGGGCTGCCGTCATGAGCATCTGGGAAATCATCTTCCAGGTAATGGTCCTGCTGCCTGCCGCATAGAAATACTTTAGGTCCTTCTTGGCTTCGCATACGGACTGGTAAATTATGCTTTCGCCCCCAAAGCCAGTGGGAGGATTCTGGATCAAGAGCCAACTGTCCAAAAATTCAATGATGTCATCCAGCTGGGCTTCGTCAATTAGTTCGCCCCACTGCCTTTCGCTCATCCAGTTTTCCAGGGATTCAACGCAGTTTACAAAGCGATAGAGTGAACCGTTATCTCCGCTTTCGAAGTCTTCGTAAGGTGCGATGACGGTGTCGCCAATGGTTACGCTTACGCTGGAGAATCGGCCCATCAGTAAACGCTTGACACCGTGAAGCCAGTCTCCGTCCTTGTCGCGGAAAATGTTCATTTCCGCAATCCACTTTTCCCAGGAGGAAACTTCGGTGGGGTCGATGCCGCGGGCCAGCTGTACTGCAGGATTGCGAACTAGGCTAAAGAAGTCGGGACGGCTCAAGATTTTCTTTTCGCGGAGTTTAAAAAGGGTGCTGAGGGCGCTTGCTACCAGGGAGTTGCTGGCCTGGGAATCCACGATGGAGAAGGGGATGTGTAGAGCCGTCTTGGTATCGGCGGAAAGTTCCTTGGACTGGTCGAACACCTGGTAGATGGCGGTACGGTAGTCGTCAATGTTGGGAGATACCACCAGGATGTCGCTAATTTTAGCGGGCTTGCAGTCGGCAGTGGCAGTTCCGTTCAGCAGCTTGCACACATGAGAATGCATGGCTTCCACTTCGCGGATCTTGGAGGGAGCCGAAGTCAGGCGCAGGCTGGAATCGTTGGCAAAGTAGTTGCCCTGTTCGTCGGGCTGGATGTTACCTGCAGAAGGCAGCTGGTTTTGACGGTTGGCTACCGCCCACTGGACCTGGTGCAGCAGGGAGTCTGTGGCCATGTTTTTGGCGGACTGGTCCTGGACATCCTTAAAGTCGGTGTTGTAGTCGCAGGCCATGCTCCAAAGTTTGATGTTGTCACGGCCAGCCTTGCCCCAGTAACGCAGAAGGTCGTTTTCGGAACCCTTGAGACCCGGTTCCGATTCGTCATCGGCTTCGGTTGAAATGCTGGGCAACTGTGGCTTGAAAGTCTCGGCGCTGTAGTCTTCCCAGAATTCCATACAGGGGTTTTGGACGAAAGCGAAAATATCGTGACTCTTGGCGAACTCATGAAGGATGACGCGGTAGAACTGGCCCATGCCACCCAGGCCAATAATAAAGACGGGTAGGTTTCCTTCGTAGTTGAACTGGATTTCGTTATTCTTCTTGCAGTCTTCGAAGAGGAAGGGGAGAGTCAGGTAGGTGACCTCGTTGCCACTTTTCTTGCCCAAGGTTTTGAAAACGGAATCCAGCAAGGACTGGTCGCCCTTGGCATGGAACAGGTCAGAGTAAAGCTTGCGCTGCCATTCTTCCTTTTCGTTGGCCTGTCCGTTTTTGGTGATAAAGAAGTCCTTCAGGCCGGATTGTTTCCAGCAGTCCAGAATGCCCACGGCGTCCGTCTGGGTTTCGGGATCAAAGAAGAAACCCTTGGGGCGGCTGGTTTCGTATTCCAGGAAAAGGCCTGCCATGGTGCTGGTAAAGTCAAAAAGTCGGTTTTCGTCTAGCTTGGCCTCCTTGGATATTTCATCGTAGGATTCCAGGTAGGACTGGACACTATCACCTAAAAGCTGGTAGTTGAACTTGTCAGAACCTGCGGGCTTTTGTGTCAGGTAGGAAATCATGACATTGCGAAGCAGGTCTGCGTTCAGTTTCTTTTTGTTCTTGTTGTCGCCAATGAGGATCTCGAACAGGAATTGGTCAATGGTTTTCTTGTTCAGGTTGGCAAGGACACCTTTCTTTTGGATCCAGCGGAGTCTAAACCACTGTTCCAGTTTCGGGTCCGGAAAAATCACCACCGGAGCATTGAAGGGGGAAGTCCAATGGGACGAAATAGTGTCGATGATTTCGTCGACGATATTCTCAAGGTTCAGCGCAAATTTTAAGTGTAGCATAGTAGTAATATACGATTAAAAAAGCCTTTCTCCATAAATAATATCGTTAGAAAAGAGAAAATTGTCAAAAAAGACCCGCGAAAATCCAGACAGTTTAGGCGAATTCCCATATAGAGTTTAGCATGGACACTAAAGCTTCGGAATATTGGTTGGTGCTGATAGTTTCTTTGGAACTGGAATCATCACCGTATAATGAATAAACCCATTTTGAGCATAGTTTTTTTAGGACTTTGCAGATAGGACCTTGTTAAAAAAGACAAAAATTATACTAGATTAAATGCTGTAAATTTTTACCGTAAACTCGGAGTTTTATTATGGAAATTAAATGGAAAAATCCCGACGCAAAGTTTGACCGTCTTGTTTTGGCTGGCGATATCGGTGGTACCAACACCAACCTGGGTCTCGTAGGCTACAAGGATGGCAAGTTCACCCTGATTCTTGAAACGGTCTGCCCCTCCAAGGACATCGACGGTCTGGACGCTCCCATTCGCGAAACCTTGAAGATTGCTGCCGAATCTCGCGCAGACTTGAAGCCTTCCCACATTTGCATTAGCGCTGCTGGTCCCGTGGCTAACAACAAGTGCGTCATGACCAACCTGCCCTGGTCCGTGGATGGCGACGCTCTCACCGCAGCTACCGGTATTCCCACTCTCGTCATCAACGACTTCATGGCTATCAGCTACGGCATCCCCACTCTCGACGTGGACGATCCGGAACAGATCCACAAGCTGATCCACACCGACGGTTCTTCTCCGGCTCCCCAGGCTGCTACCAAGGCTGTGATTGGCCCGGGTACTGGCATGGGCGTTGGCTTCCTGGCTTTTGACGGCGAAAAGTACATTCCCGCTTCCTCTGAAGGTGGCCACTCTACTTTCGCTCCCTTCGACAAGGACTCCCAGGAATTCCATGACTACATGGCAAAGAAGCTGGGCACCGTTCCCGGCGTAGAACCGCTGGTATCCGGCATGGGCCTGCGTAACATGTACGAATGGTGGAAGGAAACCCGCGGCGTTCCCAACAACGAATACTTCCAGAAGATCGAAGAAACCGAACCTAACGATCGCCCCAAGTACATTTCCCGCGCAAGCGACAACGATCCCGTTGCTGCAGAAATGATGCGCCTCTTCGTGAAGATGCTGGCTCGCTTCGCTAGCGATGCCGCTACCTTGTTCCTGCCGCTGGGCGGTTTCTACCTGGCTGGCGGTACCGTGCAGAAGGACCTGCGCTGGCTGGAACGCGACAACTTGTTCATGCAGTATTTCGAAAAGAACTACAACCCGAACATTCGCCCGCTCTTGAACAAGATCCCGGTGTACATCATTAAGGATTACAGCATTAGCCTCTACGGCGCTGCTAACGCAAGTCTGAATCTGCAGAAATAATCGCAAGGCAAGTGTCGCGATAATAAAAGTCCCCGATAGGTGAACAACCGTCGGGGATTTTTTTATATGTCTTTTGGTGGTGAAAATGGAGTTTATTTTGCATATAAATTAATGTTAGGTGGCCGCCTTTTTACTTGGTTCGTTAATGGATGTGGGCTTCATATTGATCTATTTGATGGTTTGGAGTCCTTTTTCCATAAAAATGGGCATTTGTTGTTAAAAAAGAGTATCTTTAGAGAGAACTAACAACAAAGGAGATTATCATGGCTGTAAAGAAGACTGCTACTAAGGCTACCAAGGCCCCTGCCAAGAAGGCCGAACCGAAGACTGCTACCAAGAAACCCGCTGCAAAGAAGGCCGCCCCCAAGGCCAAGGACAACGGCATCGAAGTTATCGGTGGCGGTGCCATGGGCAACATTGTGGATGAAGCTCTCAAGAGCAAGTACTACAAGGCTGTTCAGGCAGATATCAAGACCCTCTTCAAACAGGATGAAATTGATGACACCGATATTCAAACCCTCCTCTGCAAGACTTTCGTGCAGGGTGTGATTTCTGGTGCTGCCATTGCCGCCGACGAAGCCCAGAAGGGTTTTGAAGAATTGGCTAAGATGCTGCAGAAGTTGACCAAAAAGAAGTAACTAATGGAAAATAAGGTCGGTATTGTCCCGGCCTTTCTTCATTGTCATCCCGGCCTCCGAGCCGGGATCTCTTTTTTTTATACCCTTTAAATGGGTTCCTCACTTTTCTAAATTTGGCCTCAATATGAAATTTGAAGAACTTCCTTTGGCACAACCGTTGCAGCGCGCCGTTCGCACTGTAGGCTACGAAAACCCCACTCCCATTCAGGAACAGTCCATCCCCAGCTTGCTGGAAGGTAAGGACCTGCTGGGCATCGCCCAGACGGGAACGGGCAAGACTGCGGCCTTTGCGCTCCCCATTTTGCAGCGCCTGCTGGATTCCGGGAAGTTCCGTCAGCCGAAAACTTGCCGCGCCCTGATTTTGCTGCCCACTCGCGAGTTGGCTATCCAGGTGGAAGAATGCTTTAAGCAGTACGCCCAGTACACCGCCATTTCTACTGCTTGTATTTTCGGCGGCGTCAGCGATGTGAAGCAGAAGAACGTGCTGATCCGCGGTGTGGATGTCTTGGTTGCTACACCGGGCCGTTTGCTGGATTTGATCGGCCAGAAGGCTGTGACTTTGAAGAATGTGGAATTCTTCGTGCTGGACGAAGCCGACCGTATGCTGGATATGGGCTTCATTCATGACATTCGTAAGGTGGTGGGAATGTTGCCGGGCAAGCGTCAGAACTTGTTCTTCAGCGCTACCATGCCCAAGGAAATTTCCGACCTGGCCGCAACTATTTTGAGTGCAAATCCGGTTCGTGTGGAAGTGGCTCCCCAGAGCACACCCATTGAACGCATACGCCAGGAACTGTACCACATTGACAAACGCCGCAAGGGCGCCCTTTTGAAGGAGCTGCTTTCTTCTCATGAAGAAATGAAGAAGGTGCTGGTTTTCTGCCGCACCAAGCATGGCGCAGATAAAATTGTACGCGTTCTGGAAAAGGCTGGCATCAAGTGCGCCGCCATTCACGGCAACAAGAGCCAGAATCGCCGCCAGGAAGCCCTCGGAAATTTCAAGGACGAAAAGATTCGCGTGCTGGTGGCTACAGACATTGCTGCCCGCGGTATTGACGTGGACGACGTGACCCACGTATTCAATTACGACCTGCCCAACGAACACGAAACCTTCGTGCATCGCATTGGACGTACCGCCCGCGCAGGGAAGGAAGGCGTTGCCATTTCCTTCTGCGCTCCCGATGAAGAACAGGATCTTCGCGGTATCGAGAAGTTGACCCGAGTGAAGATCCCCGAGGGTGACAAGTCCATTTATGATAAACTGCCTGAACAGCAGAAGGAAACTCTTGAAAGTGAACTGAGAAATGCTCGCGGTAGAATGCCTCGTGGTCAGAAAGGAGGCCGAGATAATCGTCAGTCTGGTGCAGGTTCGGACCGTCGCGCGGACAGCCGCGATGTCGCCGACCGCAACGAAATTTCGCAGGCCACGAAAGCAAAGTTCGACTGGCGTAAGCATCAGGCCGACAAGCGCAACGCCCGTGCTGCAGAACAAGCCCGCGAAAATCTTCAGTTGGGTGAAGGCCGCGGTGACAATCTGAATCGCCGAACCATCGGCCGTAACCGCCCCGGCTCCCGCGCCCGCAAGCGCATGCGTGAGCAGGCCGCCGCCAGCGCCGCCGCACAGGCACTCCTAAGTAAAGTGAAGTAACGCTGTTAATCAACTCATTCTACCTAAAATAGATGAACTATTTTGGGCAGTTTGTTATGAAACCGTATTCATCATCAAGATGAAAAAAAAGACCCCGACTCACACGAGTCGAGGTCTTTTAAGTTTTAAGGGAGATCCCGGATCAAGTCCGGGATGACATCCATTAACCGCGCGGAATCTGCCGGCGATTAAGCCTTGTAGTCAGCGATCTGTTCTGCAGTCAGGTTCATGATGAAGTTGGAGTGCTTCATCACTTCTGCTTCAGCAAGGTTCAGGTAAA
This sequence comes from Fibrobacter sp., assembly GCA_024398995.1. Lineage (GTDB taxonomy): Bacteria > Fibrobacterota > Fibrobacteria > Fibrobacterales > Fibrobacteraceae > Fibrobacter. The sequence goes on along the minus strand of JAKSIE010000026.1, from coordinate 4,343 downwards.
CCTTGGCGCTCTTGCCGAACAGTTCTGCGTTTGCAGAAGCGTCGCGGATGAGGAGCTGAGCCATGACGCAGTTACCGGCCATTTCGTACAGGCGGCGGCTGCAGAGGTCCAGGAACTCGTTGTTTTCAGCGGCCTTGACGTAGTCGATGGCTGCCTTGAACTTGTCGTCCATAGCCTTTGCGCGGGCCTTGAGGCTTTCGAATTCCGGTGCAACAGCGGCTGCTTCCAGTTCGTCGAGCATGGAAGTGTAGGTGCCGGTGGTGATGTGCGGAAGGGCAGCAACAACCTGGAGCTGGGTAGTACCTTCGTAGATGGAGGTAATACGAGCGTCGCGGTAGAGGCGCTGGCAAGCGTATTCCAGCATGTAGCCGGAACCGCCGTGAACCTGGATGCTGTCGTAGCTGTTGATGTTGGAGTATTCGGCGTTCATGCCCTTGGTGAGCGGAGTGCCGGCAGATGCCAACTTGTTGTACAGCTTCAGTTCAGCCTTTTCTTCGTCGGTAAGCTTGCGGGTGGGGGGGAGGTTTCCCCCTCGCTCCAGCCCCGGCCCCGCCCTTATAATCATTCCCTTCGGGAATAAAGTTCCGAAACCCACCCGGTCGGGTCTTCCGCTACCCCCTCTGCGGGGCTCAAACGCCGCCCCGCAACGCCCTGCTTCTTTCTCTCGTTCAACCTTTTTTTGGAAAAATTGTGTATATTTGTGGCGACGGAGGTCCTTTATGGCTGAAAATATCATTGAAAGATCGCTCAAGGCAATTAGATCGCTTGATCATTCGAAGGATGCTGCACGTCAGCGCCTTTTGAGAGCGGGTATTATAACCAAATCGGGTAAACTGAGCAAGAATTACCGTCCAGTTGCAGCATCAAAATAAATTTATTTTGGGGGTATGCATGCAAAATCTGTATTTGGAACGTCCGAATCTTTATATTGGCTTTCATGGATGTGAAAAAAAGAACGGACTCAATTTGGTTAACAACCCAAAGCAAGTGAATTTGAGTACTGCTAATCATGAATGGTTAGGCGAAGGTTTTTATGTTTGGGAAAACAATCAGGAGCGTGCTTGGGATTGGGCGAAAAATCATAAGCCCAAACCGTTAAAAGATCCATTTGTTATTGGTGTGGTGTATACTTTGGGAAATTGTCTTGATTTGACTGATTCTCATTTTATAGATCTTTTGAGTGAAGGCTTTAAATCGTTTGAAATTGATTATGAAGGTGGTTTACTAGAGAATAAGAATGGCATGCACAATCTTGATTGCGCTGTCATTGAGTATTTGCATAAATCCTTTGAAGAGGCTGAAGATCCCATTAGATATGATTCCGTTCGTGGAGCATTCTATGAAGGTGACGTTGCTTATAAAGGTTCAGAAATCCGTAAGAAGAATCATATTCAGGTTTGCCTCCGTAATATGAATTGCATTAAGGGATTTTTCTTACCCCGTAGCTAGACTTGAAACTATTTTTTTGCTAGAAAACCGTGGTGATTTTCACCACGGTTTTTATTATACATTTTATGATACAAACGCGTTTGAAAGCTCAGATTTTGTATGGAAAATTGATTCTTTAGAGAGAAGTTCATGAGTATATTTGTTTTGAAATGAAATCTATATTTGAATATGATGATTATCGTTCCTATATGAACGATTACTACTTGTGGAAAAAGCGAACTTCTGCTTTTTCATGGCGAGAATTCGCGAAAAATAGTGGATTTACATCGCCTAACTATCTGAAGGTCGTTTGTGATGGAAAGAGCGGCTTGTCTGAGCCTGGAATTGAACACGTTGCGGAGGCGATGGACCTTATAGGAGCGGAACGTGAATATTTTCGTAAGCTTGTTAGGTTTGGTCAAGCGAAGAAGGAAAATGTTAGAAATTCTGCTTATGCAGAAATGATGGAAATCGCTAAGACCCAAAAAGTTCGCATTCTAGAAGGTGAATCCATATCTTTCTATCAATCTTGGAAATATCCGATGCTTCGTGAGTTGGCTCCCATGATGCCTGGTGCGAAACCTAGCGATATGGCTAAGGTTTGTGGGGGTTCTTTTTCTGCCGAAGAAGTTCGTGATGCACTAGCCTTTTTGACGAGGGCTAAATTTTTAAAGAAGTTGGCGAAGGATGTGTATGAGCAAGAAGATCGATCTCTCCAGGTATCTGTGACCGCCTTACCCATGCTAGTTCGTTCAATGCATAAAGAAATGGCGAACTTCGCAAAAGAAGCTATTGAAAAATATCCCGTAAACGAAAGAAATTTTTCTGGCGTTACCATCGGAATCGATGAAGAAGATTACGCTAAAATTATTGAAGAGCTTGACGCCTGCCGAAAGAGAATTATTTCCATAGCGACAGCAAAGAAGGGTGGCAATCGCGTCTATCGACTGAATTTACAACTGTTTCCCTTAACTGAAAAAGTTTGAAAATAGAAACGCTCTAAAAAAGGAGTCATAACATGAAAAAGAAATTTCTACTCATAGTCGCTATGATTTTTGCTCTAGACGCTTGTTCCGACAATAATTCAGTCGAGGCATCTGCGGAAGCAAAAGATTCTTCTGAAAAATTGTCTGATGCAGACGTTAGTTTTATGAAAACAATGCTTGGTGAATCTGGATATAGCCAAGTTGTTTCTGATGGCGTGAATTTGGATGATGCGGTCCCGACGGAAGGAGGATCTCTTTCTGCTTCTCCTGCCGCTGTAAATTCTTTCAAGACCGAACCGGAATCAGCTTTCAGTGAATTGAGATCAACAGGTAGCTGTTGGGTGAATGTTTATAAAGAAGAAAATGGAATATATTATTCCAAGTCTGTAAAAGGAGATAACCCTGGGGAAGATAGCGATGATGCTTTAGTTTATCTTCGTGAAAATGAGGATTCCCTTTATAAGTTTGAAAGTCATTTCAAGCTGTATTCTGAAAATGCGGTTGAACGCTGCGAAGCAGATAGTATTGCCTTTGTTAAAACGTGCAATGAAAATGGTGGTCTTTATAAAATGTACAATAGGGGTTGTTCCGCAGGATCCTTTGAAGCAACTTGCGTGACAAAGGTCTCTGCTAACACTAAGTTAGAAACCATAGCGGATAGTCTGAAAAGTGAATGTGAAACATTTGTCGCTGAACTTCCTGAAGAAAATGTAATGCCTGGTGAACAGTGTGTTGGTGATACAAGACATGGATTAGTTTGTGATAAAATATAATGCTTTTGGAATGACCTTTAAGGTTTGCTAATAATGAAGAAAAATCTATTCCTGTTTTTGCAAGGATTTCTTGCTCTGTTTTTCGTTTCTTGTTCAGATACGGATGGAGTTGCTGATGGTGGCTCTATTGAAGATCAAAATGCAATTTCCGTTGATCAACTTAATGAGTGGTATAAGTACGGAACGGGATTACATGAAGCAGCCTATGCAAAAATAGATGGGGGCAGGATAGCGGTTTTGAATGACGGCACTGGCGCGCGAGCAGAATGTATCGCGGATAGTTCAACTTTTGCAATGACTATCCAAATTTCCGGCTCCTTCGCGATTTTCACATTACAGGGAACTGAAATTGACGGTTCTTGTGATTCATCTTACTCGGCCTTTAAGGCTGGCTGCTTAGAAAAGTCGAATAGTCAATTCTTCAGTATTAGCGATGGGTGTAAAAATGGAAACTTTGACGCAGCTTGTCGAATGAGCCAGGTCGAATCGGACTCTATTTCAATGTTGATTTCTTACTTTAGTAATGTCGCAGCCGATCGTTGCGCAGAAATGGCAAAGGATGCGCAGTCATCAACAGGAAAGTTTGAATCGCCTTCATCTTCATCAAAACGGGATGATATTTCAAGTTCATCAAGTTCAATTGATGCTCCTGAAATCTGTGAAAACTGTGGCACAACCAACAATCAGGAAATTTCCATTGACAGTAGCCGTACTCTTGAAAACTACATTCTACAATATGTTCCGAATGCAGAACAGCTTTCCTTTGACAATCGCGTGGTTGCCTACAACGGAACGGCCTCAATGGCTTGCATGGATTACGCCTACGCAAAAACAGGAATTTCTCCCACGGACATGGTTCGCAAATCTCCGCTGTTCCAGATAAATCGAGATGACATTTCCGTCTGTTTTCCAATGACAGCCAAAATCATGAAGGAACATCCTGCGGAAAATAAGGAAGGTTGTCGGTACTTTATGACCATGATCGATGATGGTGGCCAGCCAATGGGACATGTGTTGACCAGCATATCTGACGGCTTCCTGGAATTTACCAGCGTTTTCCCCGGCGGAAAATGCATGCGTAACAACAACTTTTTCTCGGTATATTTTCTTGTTGAAGACTGTGACGGCAGCATAGGGGCTACCGAACCTGAGAGTA
>JAKSIE010000025.1 GCA_024398995.1 Fibrobacter sp. | reverse complement strand
CGGCGAGGGTGGTGCAGATTGCAGCGGTCAAAGTGGTTTTACCGTGGTCAACGTGACCGATGGTGCCGATATTGCAGTGCGGCTTACTTCTGTCAAAATGTTCTTTTGCCATTTTTTCCTCTTCTTCAGCAGAAGGTTTATCGCTTCGAGTTATAGGAACGGCGCGGGTTAGAACGCAATTCCAGTGATTTCGTGAGAGCATAGGAAGCGGTACTCTACGAATTTTGCTGCACAAATTTAGCAAAGTCAAGAAATATTTCAAGGATTTTTCTTTGTTTTTTGGCGAAAAAAGCGAATTTTTTCACATTTCAACATTTCCGGCAACCGCCCGAAGGGGGATCACCCCTCCCCTGTTTCCATAAACTGAAAAACGCCGTTTTTAGCGAAATTTTAAAGGTTGGCCATTTTTATTCTTCAGATGAGTCCAACTTATCAACACATCGTCAACATTCAAAGTACTGATGTGCAACCTGTTCCAAATCAACATTTTACGCATTTGTAAAACATTTTTTACAAAATAAAAATTTACATTAATTTACAATTTGCTGGAACCAAAATTCCCCGTCGATTTGACGGAGAACACTACAAGAACGAAAAAATAGAAATGAAAACTCGTTTTTACACAAGCAACGTCTATAAGAAACTATCTTTAGTGCGGTGTTTTTAGGAGACTCCGAGGACTTTTATGAAATTTCCGTTTTTTAAGACATTAATGGTAGCAAGCCTCCTGACTTTAGCCTGCAGCTGTAGCGAAGATACTGTCAGCAGGGTTTCCCATGATCCTAAGGGAAACTACATTGTCGCCGAAGCCTCCTACGTCTATGTAGATAAGAAGAACAACGTCTACTTGATTTCTACCCAGGGTATCGTCTCCGACACCACGGGCACGCAGATCGGTATTGCCGATATCGCAACCGGATACATCGTCAACAACACGGGCAGCACCCCCGAAGTCATCGCCACTGACGTGGACTTCACCAAGCTCGAAGTTGTGGCCCCCACCATCGTCACCGGCGACGGCTGGGTCCTGAACGCAGGCCAGAACCTCGTCATCTACAAGAGCAACAACTGGGTAACCGACGCCCAGGGCAACGTGGTCGGCATCTTTAACCCCACGGCAGGCACCGTTGGCAACATTACCACCGTCGACGGCAGCATCATGATGGTCGAGGGCGTCGACCTTTCTACGCTGAAACCCGTTACCGCAAATGCTTCCTCCGCCTCCGTGTCGGGCTCCAGCGGAAGCAACCCCGGCGTTTCTAGCGCAAACACCCCCGGTTCCTCAGCAAACATTCCCGGATCCTCCGCAAAGTCCTCTAGCTCTTCTGCAACGTCCTCCAGTTCCTCTGTAAAATCTTCCAGCAGCGTAGCTCAGTCTAGCTCCAGCGCCATAGCAACAGGCAATTGCCCCGTCATCAAGTATGTAAACGGCGGTGCCAGCGGTTCCGGCTACGCCTCTCGCTACTGGGACTGCTGTAAGCCCCACTGCGCTTCCAACGGAAGCGCTAGAACTTGCGACAACCGCGGAAACGTCATTGACAACGGCCAGGGCAGTATGTGCGAAGGCGGCCCTGCAGGCGCCTGCTTGAGCCAGGTTCCCTTCACCATCGAAGGATGCGATACCTATGGCTTTGCCTTCGCCGCAGTCCCCGGCAACATGGGTGGCCAGTGTGGGCACTGTTACGAATTGACCTTCACCGGTACAGCTTGTTATTACGAAAACGGACAAAAGAAAAACAGCACCAACGACAACTCCAAGAAACTGAAGACCCAGGGTAAAAAATTGATCGTCATGGCTTCCAACATCGGTCACGACGTTCAAGGCGGCCAGTTTGACGTGATGATCCCGGGCGGTGGTTTCGGCATCTTTGACGGCTGCTCCTCCAAAATGGGATGGGGCAACCAGGGAGAACGCTATGGCGGCTTACTCTCCACCTGCGAAAAGGAAGCCAACTACGTCGCATCAAAAACCAAGTCCTGCCTCAAGGAAAAGTGCCTCAGCGCCTTCGGAAGCGACAAGCAAGCTCAGCAAGGCTGCTTGTTCTTGGCAGAATGGATGAATGCCGCAAGTAACCCGGAGCACACCTTCAAGGAAGTGGAATGCCCGCAAGTGCTGAAGCAGAAATATTAATATGACGCGAGGGGTTTCACCCCTCGAACTCCCCTCCGGAATTTTGCCTTGCAAAATTTCCGGCATAGGGGAACCCCCTAAAACCCCCTGACGCAGATTTTTTTGCAACGCGAGGGGCCACCCCTCGAACTCCCCTCGTCAGAACGACTTAGTTTTAAAAGCTCGCCTTGGTGGCGGGCTTTTTTGTTGTAAAGTGTGATATTCATCGTGTAACTCAATATGCAACAAAAATTTACATGCGTTTTTTGTATATAAAATCTAGTTTTAGGCGCGGATGGAATTGGAAGGACTTTCATTAGAGAGTCTCGTTAGTTTTTTTGAGGATTCATACATGAAACACCCATTTTTTAAGTCCATTCTGGTTCTCGGCGCAGCACTCGCCTTGATCAACTGTTCCGACGAAAATTCCGCGGCACCTAGCAACGACGATTACGTTACTCCCGATTACTGCTGGGTACTTAATGCCGACCAGACCATGCTTATCTACGCCAACGGCATTGTGACCGACTCCAAGGGCAACACTCTCGGTATTCTGAACGACAACAAGAACGCCATCATTTCTCTTGACGGCACTCAGTTCATTGTGGACAACGTGAACCTCGGCAACCTGACCATTTTGGAACCGGGTTCCACCGTTCCGGAATCCAGCGTTATTCTGCCGGTTTCCAGCTCCTCTGTGTCCGCTCTCACTCCGGCATCTTCCGCAGCTGCCAACCCCTTTTCTTCTGCAACTGTGCAGCCTCCCAAGTCTAGCGCTGGCACTACCATAAAGTCTTCCAACTCTCAGCAGACTCAGCCCAAGTCCTCTGCAAATGTGCAGAGCACGATGTCTAGCGCCCAGCAGCCGGCTTCCAGCGCTCAGCAGCAGGGTGGCACTTGCTTCGACAAGAATTCCAACAAGAACGTTGCACCTTTCACCGAACAAGTTGGCAAAAACGGCGAAAAGTACGCCTACAAGAACGACTGCACCATCGAATGCTGGTGGGATGGTTCCAACGCAAACTGCGCAAATATCTTTGGCGGTTCCGGCAACAACAACCAGCAGACTCAGCCCAAGTCTTCTAGCTCTGCGAAGTCTTCTAGCAGCCAGCAGCAACAACAGCAGAAGTCCTCCAGCTCTCAGCAGCAGCAGAGCGGTGCAACTCCCACCTTTACCCCGGTAAGCGGAGGAAAGAACAAGGCTGACGGATGGGCATCCCGTTACTGGGACGGCTGCAAGCCCAGTTGCGGTTGGAAAAACAACTCCCCCACGAGAACTGCACACTCCTGCGACAAGAGCGGAACAAATCGCTTTAGTGGCTATGACGACAAGAATATCAAGGACGGTGGCAACGCAGGAACCTGCCTGGATCAGTCTCCCCGCGTCATTAACGGTGTCGCATATGCCTATGCAGCATCTCACAGCAACGGCGACTGCGGCAAGTGCTTCCTTCTTGAATTTACCGGTACCAGCCACGACAAACCCGACCCCACCGCCCTTGCAGGCAAGAAGATGGTGGTCATGATCTCCAACATCGGTGGCGATGTGGGCGGAACCCAGTTCGACATCATGATTCCTGGTGGCGGTATCGGTCTGTACGACTGCATCGATGGTTCCAACCCCATTAGCGCAGTCAAGAACACAGAAAGGTATGGCGGTATCATCGCCACTTGCGGCGGCGCAAAGGAGGGAGCGAATATCGCCCAGGTCAAGAGCTGCGTCGAAGGCTACTGCAACAAAATCTCAAACGCCGATGCAAAGGCCGGTTGCATGTTCATGGTGGAATGGTATGAAGTTGCCAACAACCCCAACTTCAAGGCCACCGAAGTTCAGTGCCCCACCGAACTTACCAGCAGATTCTAATATCTTTGACAAAGTCTATGAAAAAGCTCCCGGCGAAGCCGGGGGCTTTTTTGCTGTGCACTGCCGAGGCGACCACACGGCCTTTTGGTAACCTCTTTTGCCAAAACGTGGTAAAGATTAGCGGTGTTTATGGATTTTATTGTCCAGGAACTGGAAGATTACCTTGTAGGCGTTGTCCCGGACTGGCTTCCTGGAAAGAAGTAGGTCGTGGAGGCCGTCCTGGATTTCTACGTCGGTGACGTCGGGGCCCAGGGTGGCGCCGTACTCCTTGATATGCTCCACGTTCAGAACGCCGTCGCAGTGGGTGTACCGTTCATCCCATTCGTCTTCGTCTACGCTGCAGTTACTGTGCATCACGAGAATCGGGGTTTGAATACCGGGGGCGTTTTGAATAAACTTGTGGGCTTCGTGAATGGCTCGGATCCAGCCCATGTTTACGGGGATGCTCCCTAGCGACTTGAGGTCCAGGCTGTAGGTCCACTCGCCACGGTAATCCTTGTGAAGGCTTTCGCCGTAGTTCGTGTTGTTGCCATGGGGGATTTCTGCGTCAGGGAAATATTTACCTGCCAAGGACAGCATAGGGAGCGCAAGCTTTCGGGCCAGGAATCCGTAGTTCATTTCCAGGAAGGGGCTGTTCAGGACAATGGCGGATAGGCCCCGTCCTTTTTCGCGGTGGGCAGCATACATGAGTGCAATGAGACCACCGGTGCTGTGCCCCATGAGAACAACTTCGGCACCATTGGTCCCCTGATCGGTAATGATGCTGATGGCGGAATCCAGCTCGGCGTAGTACTCGGCGATGTCCAGGAGCTCGCCCACGCGTTCACCCTGGCGATAGGCGCGGCCGTACTTATGCAAGTCAATGGCGTAAAGGGCATAGCCGGCGGAATCCAGCTTCGCCCCCATTTCGGTCTGTATGAAGTAGTCGTTGAAACCGTGGATGTAGAGAATCGTGGCCTTAGGCGCAGGTTTTGGGTAAACGCCACCCTTGATCGAATCCGGAACAACGATGTCGGCTTTCCAGGGATATTCGATTAGCGCTGCATGATAGCCGGGAAACTTCGCGGTAGGCTCGGTATCGATATATCGAACCATGTAAGGTTCACCGAAAATCGGGTCTGTCTGGATAGCGGATTCGTCGGCCACAGCGCTTGCTGCAGACAGGAGCATCAACCCTAAAAAATAAATCCATCGATACGTTCTCTTCACGGAATTGCAATATAACATTTTTCATGTAATGCAAACCAGGGAAAATGAGGGGTGTTCCGCTTGAAACGGCTATGCGTTTAACTATATTTATGCATAAATAGAATTTGGGGCGGATATGGTTCCGCACCACCCCCATCGAGGAAACAATGGAATACAAAGTTAAAGACATCAACCTTGCCGCCTGGGGCCGCAAGGAACTGGACCTGGCCGAAACTGAAATGCCGGGCCTTATGGCTCTCCGCAAGGAATACGAAGGCAAGAAGCCCCTGGCTGGCGCACGCATCATGGGTTCTTTGCACATGACTGTGCAGACTGCAATCCTTATCGAAACCCTGGTTGACCTGGGCGCCGATGTTCGCTGGGTTAGCTGCAACATCTTCAGTACCCAGGATCACGCTGCCGCCGCTGTTGTGGTTGGCAAGAAGGGCACTGTGGAAAACCCGCAGGGCGTTCCTGTTTTCGCATGGAAGGGCGAATCCCTGGAAGAATATTGGGAAAACACCGCCAAGGCTCTGGTCTGGCCCGACGGCAAGACCGCTGACCTGATCGTGGACGACGGTGGCGACGCTACCATGCTGGTGACCTGCGGTGCTGAATTCGAAGAAGCCGGCAAGGTTCCTGAATTCAACCCGGAAACCGACTCCGAAGAATGGGGCGTGTTCCTGGAAACCTGTCGCAAGATTTATGCCCGCGATCCGCAGCAGTGGACCCGCGCTCGCGCCGCACTGAAGGGCGTTTCCGAAGAAACTACTACCGGCGTTCATCGCCTGTACCAGATGGCCAAGGAAGGCCGCCTGAAGTTCCCGGCAATCAACGTGAACGATTCCGTGACCAAGTCCAAGTTCGACAACCTCTACGGTTGCCGCCACTCCCTCATCGACGGCATCAACCGCGCTTCTGACGTGATGATGGCCGGCAAGATCGCAGTGGTCTGCGGCTACGGTGACGTGGGTAAGGGCTGTGCCCAGTCTCTCCGCGGCCAGGGCGCTCGCGTGATCGTTACTGAAGTGGACCCCATCTGCGCTCTGCAGGCTGTGATGGAAGGCTACGAAGTGAAGACTCTGGACGAAGTTGTTTCCATGGCTGATATCTTCGTGACCACCACCGGTAACATCGGCATTATCTCTGCCGCCCAGATGAGCAAGATGAAGCATCGCGCCATCGTGGGTAACATCGGTCACTTCGATAACGAAATCGACATGGCTGGCCTGAAGAAGATTCCGGGCATTGTCCGTAACGAAATCAAGCCCCAGTACGACGAATGGATTTTCCCCGATGGTCACAGCATCCTGGTGCTGGCTGAAGGCCGTCTGTTGAACCTGGGCTGCGCTACTGGCCACCCCAGCTTCGTGATGTCCGCTAGCTTCACCAACCAGACTATCGCTCAGATCGACCTGTGGTTCAACGCTACCGGCAAGCAAACCGTTGCAGGCCTCAAGTACGAAACCGGCGTTGTCTATACTCTGCCGAAGATCCTGGACGAAAAGGTTGCTCGCCTCCACTTGGAAAAGCTGGGCGTTCACCTGACCACTTTGACCCAGGCTCAGGCTGACTACATCGGCGTGAAGGTTGAAGGCCCGTACAAGGTGGACTTCTACCGTTACTAATTGAACGGAGATCCCGGCTCAAGGCCGGGATGACAAACGCGGGCTAGTTCCGCGACACTACAAGAGAAAAACGGCTGCGTTGGACGCAGTCGTTTTTTTAATTGCTTATTCGCGCAGTTTGCTAATAGTGGCACTGCTTCACCTTGCTAGTAATGGCGCTCGGCTCGCTAATAGTGGCGCTGCTTCGCCTTGCTAGTAATGGCACTCGACTTGTTAATAGTGGCGGCGCTTCACGCCGCTTACTCGCTGCGGTTCGGCCATAGGAAAATGCAAGCATTTTCCTGCGGCACTCACCTTGCTAGTAATTGATAGCCAGGAAGAAGTTGAAGGCGCCGTAGATGTGGCTCGGGGCAAAGACGTTCAAGAGAACGTTGTAGCTGATTCCAAGATCAAGCTGGGTGGTAGTGGTACGGAACACAACAATACCTGCCTCAAAATTGCCGGCAAAACCGAAAGCAGCCTTGTCAATAAAGTTCTTTGACTTGGACAGGTGACCATCATACTGAAGGCCAAGACCAAGGCCTGCGCCAACATAGGGAGAGTAAATGTCGTTCAGGAAGAAGTAACGGCCACCGAGAACGGCAACACCCTGGGATTCGAAAGCTTCGTCATAGCCGAAGTTTGCATTCACCATAAAGGTGATGGAACCGTGGGAGGTCATTTCCCAAATACGTGCGTGGTGCAACAGAAGAGCCAGGTCCCAATCGCGGTCGTGGTCTTCGTTACGCCAGTTGTGCCAAGTGGACATACCGATACCCCAGCTTCTGAAGGTGTACTTGCAACGCTTCAGTTCGGGAATGGAATCGTCGTCCAGTTCGGACCTTCTAGTAGGCATTTCAACCGGCTGTTCGCCATTCAGGGAGCCTTCGGAACCGAACATATCGTTGTAGTCATTTTCGCCGATGATTTCTGTAGAGCTGGAAGACTCGGCAACGAACGTTTCCTCGACAAAGGAGCTGGAACTTTCAACTTCGGTAACAGCCGGTTCGGAGATTTCAGAAACTTCCTCAGAAGAGCTTTCTGCGAGGTAGTCTTCCTGTGCAAAAGCTGCACCGGCAAGAGCGATTGTAAGAACTGCAAAAATCTTTTTCATATTCCTAAATATACAAACAACTTAGGTACCGCGCCTGCCCCATTTTACCACATCTTTCTAATTTTACATATGGTAAACATAAATCGAAACAAAATTTCACCTTTTTTGCCAACCCATCATGAATAAAGCTGCCATTATTGTTGCTGTCAGTATGCTCCTCAGCCGCGTGCTGGGAATTTTCCGCGAAATGCTTTTGGCCCACGCCGCCGGCGTCTCCCTCGAAAAGAATGCCCTGGACCTGGCTTTCATGATTCCCGACATTTTGAATCACGTGGTAAGCACCGGCTTCTTGAGCATTATCTTTATCCCGATTTTTACAGGTTACAAGGTGGCCGGCGACGAGGAAAAGAGCTGGAAGTTCTTCAGTAACGTGCTGAATACCTTCGGCGCAATTTTGCTGGTGCTTGTGGTGCCCGCCTTTATCTTTATGCCGGAGCTGTTGACGCTTCTCACCACCAGCGGGGCAACTCCGGAATTGATTGAACGCGCCACCTACTACGGCCGCATTATTCTACCTGGCCAGATTTTCATCTTTGTAGGAAGCATTCTCGTTGCAGTGCAACACACACGCAAGCAGTTCCTGATTCCCTCCCTCACCGGCTTGATTTACAACGTGGCAATCGTTGGCGGCGGCCTGCTTGGAATTCTCCTCGGCAAGTACAACGGCGCAGACTACGGTCTGGAAGGTTTTGCCTGGGGCGTGCCTGTTGGCGCCTTCATCGGTTTCTTCGCCCTGCAGATTTTTGGAGCCAAGCGCGGTGGCGTCAAGTACCAGCTGATCATGCAACCCACGCACCCCGATATTGTCCGCTACTTCAAGATGATGATTCCCATGTCCCTAGGCGTTGGCTCCATGTTCGGCTTGGAATTCATTATCCGTAGCTTTGGTAGCAGTTTCGGCACCAGCGGCATCTCCAGCCTCAACTACGCCTACCGCGTGATGTACACCTTGGTTGCAGTGTTCGGTTTCTCCGTTTCTGTGACCAGCTACCCCGACATGGCACGCCTGGTAAAGGAAGGCCAGATCAAACAGCTGAACGAAAAAATCTGGAAGAGCCTTTCTCGCATGTTCTGCATCTTGATTCCCGCAGTTGTGGCTGTGTGGGCCCTCTCCTTCCCTGCCGTGCGAATCCTCTTTGAACGGGGCGCCTTCCATCGCGAAACCACCGAGGCCATTACCGAAATTTTGCGCTGGTACCTGCCTGTGTCCCTGGGCCTTTGCCTCCAAGCCGTTCTGGTACGAAGCTTCTATGCTGCCGAACGCATGTGGTTACCCACTCTGTTGAACACCGGCATTTTCGCACTGACCATTCCCGCCTACATTCTGCTGGGCGAACCTCTGGGCATCAAGAGCGTGCCTATCATCGGCGCCACCGGCGCTATCCTTCAGGTTGTTTCCATGATCTTCATGTGGGCCAAGAAGAACGGTACCGACGGCATGAAGGAAGCCCTAATGAACATGGGCCGCGCCCTCGTCGCATTTGCCATCATGATCTTTGCAGCCCTGGGCCTGGACCATGTGACCGGTGAATTTGTCCGTAATACGAACCTGGTGGTTCTCGTTATCTACAGCTGCGTTGCAGGCGTTATTCTGCTTGGCCTCACCTTGGTGATCCAGAAGCTCCTGGGCAGCAAGGATGCCGGCGACATCCTGAACGAGCTGCTGGGAAAAGTGCTGAGAAAACTCCACTTGAAAAAGTAGAGTCGTTCCATTCGGGAATAGAGGCGGCCTAAAAAAAAGGTCGCCTTTTTTATTTCCTTCTCGGTAACTTTTTCTATTTTAAGAAAAAGCGGGGGTTGATTATGTGTCCTAAATTTTTTAAATGTATCATTTTTTCCTTGGTATTTCTCCTATCTGCAGGGAACGCCCTTGCAAAGGATGAAGGATCAGGTATCGGTGAAGCTGCAGCACGAGTTCTACTATTCTTCCCGGGCGCACTGCTTGAAGAATACTTCGCAGAGATGTTTGATGACAAGGGCAGCGTGGACTACTCCGAAGAAATGGTCTTCATTCCCTACATCAAGACTTCAGGCCTTCATCCTGATTACCAGAGATACATCATCCAGACATTCGCAAAGTACGTCAAGGACGTGGGCCGTTACAAGCTGAGAGCCGCCGACAAGGCACATCCCTACACCAAGTCGGCATCTATACCCGTGATTCTCAATATCGCTCAAAGGAAGGGTTGCCCTTTCGCACTGTTCATTACCGTCAAGGAAAATGGCAGTGGCATGCTGTTCTCCTTCGCCATGAAGGATACCCAGACAGAAGAACTTATCTGGCACGACGAGTACAAGGCCCTCATCCCCGAAGATGTGGCCCCCATTCTTTTCCGCGTCGCAAACTCCATGGGCACCGGAAAGACCGGCAGCAATCCCAAGAGCTTCTATGATGCAGAATATCCTATCTACATCAAGGAATCCAACTTCCAGCCCACCGCCGCTACTCATGTAACTACCAGCAGCGAATACCAGAACCTCCCCAGTAATTTCGAAAAAAAGGATGACATCGACAGCGTCGGAAGAAATGTCCGCATTGCATTTTCCTTCGGAGTCGATCTCTGGTTCAAGGGACCCAAGGCTGGCGACAACATCTCTTTGGGCGCCAGGTACGATTTCAAGTATTTCATGGTCGGAACAGATCTGAATTTTCAAGGCCATATCGCTAGAGACACGACAATCACAAGCATGGGCCTGAATCTGGCAGTCCCCATCTTTGCACGAGGAAACAACGCCCCCTTTGTCATTGGCGAAGTTGGATTCTCCAACGCAACGTTCCCCGGCAAGAACTACAAGGGCGAAGATCATGACGAAACAGTTACGGGAGCCCTGCTTGCTCTTGGTGCTGGATACCAGTTCAACCGTTACAGCCCTTTCACAGTTCGATTCGACCTCAAGTACTTCAAGAACACGGGCCGAATCCATGGACACACCATCCAAGGTTTGGGTTTTGAAACAGTGATAGGTTACTGATGATTAGACGTGCATACATATTTGCAATAGTACTTCTTGCCGTCAGTACCCACGCCGGTTTATTTACAGGAAAGGACTGGCAGCGCGTCTACGTACAGGCCGACGACGGTCAAGCCTATGATTTTTACGCGAACGGAAAATTTCTCTGCTCCGGTAAACGTTGCCACACTTCAAATATCGGTGGCGACTGCAGAATTGAATTCGTGGCAAAAAAGGCCGACCGCATTTATGGCGTCCTAGATTTCGAAGGTGGTCAGCCCAAGCACTCCTTTATTTATAATTTCTTCTTGGGTCCGAGCCAAGACGACGATCCTCCACCCTGCGCAATGACCGAGGCTACCGTCATCATTGACTATGTGGGAAATATGCACCTTTACAAGCCTCTCATCAGGAACCATACGGACTGGTCTGATCCTGTAGAGAACAAGGAATTCCTGAAACCTAGGAAAACCCCAAGCTACAGGGATTGGCAGGAATCTCCCTTCAAAGATGAGCAGACGGAGAAGTAAATACCGAGATGTCCGTAACCTCCGTCACATTGTCAGTGGACAGTTGAAACAGTTGTAAAAGTTACGCCCAACCTCGGCCTAAAATTTTTGTACCCCATATCTATCTTTGACCTTGTAAAAAGTATGGGGTATAACATGAACAAGATCATTGGTTTAACTCTTCTTTCCCTGGGACTTGTTTCCAGCGCCATGGCCGCAAACCGCGTTGGTCCCGTAAGCCAGTACGGCCAGCTTCAGGCTGGCAAGAATGCGCAGGGCAAGGGCCGCATTTACGGCAGCTGCCCCGCCTATAGTACCTCCGGTAACGAAGTAGCTGTACAAGGCATGAGCCTTTTCTGGTCCATGACAAAGGATGCCGGCATCAACTTCTGGAATGGCGACGTGATCAAGGGCCTGGTGGACAAGCACAAGATCCAGCTGGTTCGCGCCCCCATGGGTGTAGATGGCTCCTGGGAAGATGACGTAGGCAACTACTATACCAACGGCATGCATGAAACCGCCATGAACGCCGTGGTGCAGGCCGCTATCGACAACGACATCTACGTGCTGATTGACTACCATTCCCATTGCGCAGAAAAGAACACCAGTGGCGCAGCCCAGTTCTTTGGCAAGATGGCCCAGAAGTGGGGCAAGTACGATAACGTGATTTTCGAAATCTATAACGAACCCAAGAACGGCGACTGCGGTTGGGAAGGTTGGTACGATGCCGACGGCGCTGCTGACTACTGGTCTCGCGCGATTTATCCTTACGCTAACACCGTGATCAGCGAAATCCGTAAGTACTCAGACAACCTGGTGGTGGTGGGCACTCCCTACTACGACCAGTACGTGGACGCCGCTCTCGCCCAGACCATTAACGACAAGAACGTAGCCTACACCTTCCATTACTATGCCGGTGAAGATCCTTACCGCCACAAGGTGGATGTACTGGGCAAGAATCCCGAAAACATGATGAACAAGGGTTACTCCGTGTTTGTGACGGAATGGGGCAACTCCGCTCCCAGCGGCAATGGCGGCTTTACTGCAAGCTACAGCACCCAATGGTACAATTGGATGAAACAGAATCAGCTTTCTGGCGCCAACTGGTCCGTTTCCAACAAGGCTGAAACCGCCTCCTACTTTACTACTGGAGTTTCTGCAAGCACGCCGTCTAGCCAGTGGAGCTACACCGAAAGCGGCAACTGGACTAACCAGAATGTTTTTGCTAGCCTGCCTACATCCTACAAGGCTTGCGACGGCTCCGCACCGGTAATCGTTCCTTCCAGCTCTAGCGTGGCTTCTAGTTCCAGCGCAAAGTCCAGCTCTTCAGTAAAGGAAAGTTCTTCTTCGATTGCCTCGAGCTCCAGCAGCGTGGTGGTTCCTGCAAACCTGAAGATTACCGGCAGCCTGGAACAGACGGTGGCAAAGAACAGCGCTATCGAAAGCATTACCATAGAAGGCATCAAGAGCATCACTCGCGACTCCTGGAATCTTCACTTCTTGAACATTCCCCAGCAACCCGAAAACGGTAAGCTCACAATCACCGGTACCATTCCTGACTACCTGCAGGAAGGTTCTATGGACGACAAGCTGACCATCAACGGGCAGGAAGTGGTGATCAAGTTGAACATCGTCGCTGCAGGCACAGTCATTCCCAAAAGCTCCAGTTCCGCAGCAGTCGTCAAGTCCAGCTCCAGCAACTCCATGGCAATTGCCGCCGTAAACGCAGCCGCCTTCAAGGTGTCCATGAACGGCAGAACTTTGCAGATCTTTGGTGCAGAAAAGGCCATCGTGAACGTATTCGATTTCCAGGGCCGCCCCATGGCATCCTTTAGGAATGTGAATGGCACCCTGAACTTGGAAAACCTCGCCACCGGCAATTACATCGTCCGCGTCAGCGCAGGCTCCCAGGCAACCACCAAGAGAATTTCCCTGAAGTAACAGAACAAAAAACAGGACCAAAATGTAATCTACATCACACAAGGGTTGTACACTTAAGACACAATTCACAAAAATTACATTCTTGCCCCTCTTTTTTGAAATAATTTATGCTATCTTTTCTTGCGAAGAAACAAATTATTTGTTATAAATGATTTGTAGAAAATAAAGATTTTTGTCTGGATGGACATAAAAGATCCTCCTAACCCCCAAAAAGCTCTCGATGGCTTCGGCTATCGGGAGTTTTTTTATTACCTTCTTATACATCGCTGTAGCGTACCCACAAAGGAGACGTTTATGAAAGTCATTATGAAAATTATCGCTGTCTTTTTGGCGGTTACCGTAACTGTCTCCATGACCGGCTGCGCCTACACCCATCCCAACCCCATTGCCCGTGACGCATCCTACGGTGCTACCATCGGTGCCCTGCCGGGACTTGCCTTGATGTCGGTTACTCCCACCGTAGAAGAAGATGACGTAGATATCGATACAGAACTCGGCTTCTTCGGACTCTCCCTGGCAATCACAGGAATCGGGGCCATAGGAGGCCTTGCCATCGGCACTATCGTCGGTATTTTCCAGTGGATGTACGAAACCGCCACCTGGCAGCCCCCTGTAGAAGAAACTGCACCGGCGGTAGAATACAACCAGGAAGAACCTATGGCAGTACAACAAGAGGAACCTACCGCTGTTCGCCAAAACGAAGAACCTGCAGCTGTAGAAACTGCAGGCGAAGATATTGCCGAAGACGATTACGCTCCCCAGGCAATCCAGAGATAATTTACTTAATCGTTACTTTAGCTGTAAAAGACCGGCCTTGGCCTCGGATAACTACCATGTAGTTTCCGGGTGAAAGCTGTGCGCCGTTAACTAACTGGCCCATGGAGCTGACGATGCTTACCGAGGCATCTGCGGCCACGTTGGAAACCTTGATGGAACGGCCTTCCACATTGATTCGCGGAATCTTGAAATTCAGGCTCAGCGGAGCCTTTATAGCGGCAGGATCCTTTATCACAGAATCTTTCTCAACGGAATCCTTGCCTGCGGTCTCATCGTCGCTACTGTTTTCGTAAAGCGGAGCCAAGGCCTCGGCCCACAAATGATGCATGGCCTGACCGCCCTTCGTTTCGCCATTGGGATGCACGCCGTCACTTCCTATCAATTCCGGATGTTCCAGGAAGTAGTTGTAAAAGTCCGGGCCCTTGGGCAGGTTGTTCACCTCAACCAGGCTATCCACCGCATCCAGGAACTTGGGATTGATCTGCCAATTCGCTTTTGCTTCATTGGTGGCAATGATCCTTGCGATGACAGGCACAATGTTGTGTGCCTTGGCAGAATCAATAATGGTCTGCATATTCTTGACGTAATTCGCCAAGTTCCAATCTCCACCGCCCCAGGCATCGTTGGTTCCCATTTCAATGGCCCAGTAATGAACGTTGCCGGCATAAGCCAGGTAGTCATCGATATGAGCAACCACCTCGGTACTGTTAATGCAACCGATACCACCTCGCAACATGGCCGGAGTAAAGGCAGGGAATCTTGCGTGGATCAACTGGGCTGTGGTAGAATCCGTGTCCTGCTGCTTGATACCCATCTGGCTAATGCTTGTGCCCATAAAGAACCAGGTGTCATTACCACCGTTGCTCATGTCGAAGGCTTCAATTTCCAGAAGCTGGCCCACGTCCTGTTCACTAACAAAACGGAACCAGGACTTGCCTGCAAAATCAATATCCACGCCACGGGCCATCACCGGATTGTCCTTGATCTCGGCAGCCTCGGTCCAATCGCCATCGGTACCGTTGGTGGAATTGGCGGATGTTAAAATTTTGAAGTTCGCCAAGGGCGTTCCCGTATGACCACAACCCGCCGTATAGTCAACGGCCCAGGCGCAGTCGCCGAAACTTTCCCAGTTGATGCGAAGCTTTGTCGGCCCCTCGCCCACCTTGATGGCAATATCCTTTGCCGTACTGGACTTCCAGTTGGTCAAGTAGCCGTCGGTCAGATAATCAGTGTTGGTTCCACCAGCTACAGCCGGCACACCGCCGCTCACCAACGGATTGGGAATAATGGCTTGCGCAGTTGCCGTCAAACCAAGTACACATGCCGCCATCATAACGCGACCATCAAACATCCTAATCATAAACACACTCCAATTGCGACAACTTTCTGCACACATTGCAGTCTCATCCACGTCGCGGTATAAAAATATTCTTGTTTTTGAAAAACATGAAAATTTTTTCGTGATTTGTGTAGACATCGTTGGACAAGCAACAACAAAAAAGGCCCCGCGAATTTATCACGAGACCTAAATGCTATTGAGTTCGTTGAGATTTTCTAAAAACCCAATTACTGACCTGCATCGCAGCCGGCACTGGGACTGACCCAGCCATCAGCATTTGCAGGTCCCTCGCCCGCCTTCCAGCAATGCAACGTATCCAGTGCATCACCTTCCTTGAAAGTGGACCAGTCAGTCTGCTTCTTGATGTTGGTTTCGGGAGTGGTATTGATTCGGGTCATGTAATGATCGATCAGGTACTGGGGGCATTCCACTTCTTCGATGTAGTAAGTGGGATTATCCGCAGCCATATACCATTCGGCAAACCATTTGCAGCCGCGCAGCAAGTTGGGAAGTCCAGCGTTACCGAAAGCAGCATCACACATATTGTTGATGCAGGTCTGGTAACAATCCAGGGAACCTTCAGTACCGCAGTTATCGCCCTTCTGGCATTCGGTCAGGAAGCCGCCAAAACCTGCGCCCCAATTCACGTTCTTGCCATTCACCTGGACAGATAGGGCATCATACTGGCCCACGCCGCCACCCGGCACCATCAAGTCGAACTGACCTGCAGGCAGGGCTGCATTACCGCCAGCCACATCGTGACCGATGTTAGAAGCCATCACAACCATGTGCTTACCCTTAAGGGCCTTGTGGGTTGCCTTGGGCGGGTTAACATCCATTTCGTCCTTGAAGTGACCATCGTACTGCAAGTGGTAGCACTTACCGCACTTACCGTCGGCAGTGCCTGCAACGTAGGCATAGGCCAGAGTATCATTCACCGCAATAGGAGCCATGTCGGTACAGGTGAATACACCCTTTTCCTTTTCATCGCCGCAAGCACTTCGGGTACCTTCGTAACTAAACCAGGAATGGTTCACATTACCCAATGTGAAAGTGGGAACCTCAACATCGTGGATGTTGCAGTTACGGGACATTCTCATGTCCGCCTCGTATGCCTCGACGGAAGAAGTATCTGCACGGGTCACGTCATTGCTGCTTTCTCTAAGCCAGGAACAGTGAGGCTTACAGGCATCCCAGTAACGGGTGTTCCAGCCACGCTTTGCAGTGGCGGAAATGTCCTTGGTGTATTCCGGAGACGGGGCACCGTAGGATTCAATAGTGGGGAAACCGTTGGCATCAAGCTCCACCTTGCCAGCGCTAGAACTTGCGGGAGTTTCTCCCGGCTGCGAACCGCTGGAACCCACACCAGGTTGAGAACCAGAAGACGTAACGGCAGAAGAAGATCCAGGAACCAAGGAGTTGGAGGATTCGATAACCGAGCCGGAAGATGCCGGAACGGAGCCGGAGGACAGTTCGCCTTCGGGGCCAGCAACAACAGAACTGGAAGAAGGATTGCCGTCACCAGGATTGGACGGATTGTCGTCGCCACAGGCAACAAATGCACCAACCAAAGCCAATGCACCTGCTGCCACCAGGCCTTTCTTAAAAGTGTTTTTCATGTGCATCACCTAACTAGTAAGACTTTGCCTTGTCTGCAGCCAACTGATTGGGATCACAGAATTCACCCTGAGCATTCTTGGTTCTGCTACAAGCGTCTGTAGTGATGAAATCGCCACCCTTGTAGTTGTCCCACTTGTCGGAATACAAAACATTTGTTTCCAGTTCCAGGCTGATGGTGGTTCGATACTTATCCACCAAATACTGGGGGCATTCCACTTCTTCCCAAACGAAGGAAGGATTGTCTGCGGCCTCAAAGAATGTGGCGAGCCACTTGCAGCCACGATTCATGTGCGGCCACTGGGTGGAATCGAATACTGATTCGCACATATCCAATACGCATTCCTGGTACTGTTCCTTGGTAACCTGCCAATAGCCAAGCTTCTGCATGCAGTAGCTCAGAACACCGCCATTGTTGCTTCCCAGTTCTTCCGGAGCCTTGCCGATCTGTGTGGAAAGGGCGTTGAAGATACCCACGCCACCACCAGGAACGAGCAGGTCGAACTGGGTGGTACCGGCATCGACGTCATGACCGATATTGGATGCCATGACAATCATATGCTTACCCTTGAGAGCCTTATGGGTGTCCTTCACATCAGGGTTACCTGTGGCAGCGCCATTGTTGGTACTACCGTCATACTGCAAGTGATAGCACTTGCCGCAGCCCTGGTTGCTAGGGCCAGCCACAAAGCCATAGGACAAGGTATCGTTCACCTGGATAGGCGCCATGTCCGTACAGGTAAAGGCGCCACCGGCACCAACTTCACAAGAGCTGGGTACGCCTTCCATACCCCACCAGTAACGTTCCAGACCCCTACTCAAGGAGAAGGTGGGAATTTCAATATCGTGGATGTTGCAGTTTCTTGAAGTATAACCTGCGGCAGCATATGCGGCCTGACTGGAGGTGTCGACATTATCCATCCAGCTGCAGTGGGGCTTGCAGGAATCCCAGTAGCGGGAGTTCCAGCCCTTTTGTGTAGTTCCTGTCGCAAGAAGGTTGGTATAGGAGGCAACCGGGTACTTCTTGATGTCTTCCTCAGGATTGCCAGTAGGCTTTACAGGTTCTGCGCTGCTGGAGCTTACTACAGGAGCAGTTGCGCTGGAACCGGGCACCGCAGCACTTGACCCAGGAACTGTTGCACTGGATCCCGGAACAAAAGCGGAGCTTCCAGGAACGTTAGCGCTGGAACCAGCGACAGGTACGGAACCAGAAGAACCCGGAACAGTTGCGCTAGAACCAATCACAGGAGTAGAATCAGAGGAAATACCATCGCCAGGATTGGACGGATTGTCATCACCGCAAGCCACCAAGGCGGCAACCATGGCCAGCGCACCAGCAGCCACTAAACTTTTATAAAAAGGATGCTTCATAGAACCTCTTTTTTACGCCACGTACACCAAACACGGCGTTCAACATACAAAGCTAAAAGTATATTATCGCCCGCCATTTTCAAACAGTTGACACCTTTTTGAAAGGTTAAAATGTTCCCGATTCGTACCCAAGGTGTATTTTTTTCGATTTTCCGTTTAAATAAAATCTATTATAGAACTATAGAGGAGAAATTGAGGGAGCGAAAAACCTTTGGAGGAGTTTATGAAGAAGTTCCATAGCTTTATGGTGGCAGGCGCCATAATGGTGGCCATGACCGCCTGCAACAACGAATCAGGAAACGGCCCCTCGAACGGAAGGACTGTCAGTGATTTCGAAACGAAGAACTGCGATGGCGATTTCAACTCAAGGCCCAAGATTTCAGAAGCACTCCTGTTCCAGGAAGACGGATCCTACAAGATAGAGATCAAGAGCCAAAAACTTTTCTGCTATTCCAAAGGCTCCCACAGCGAATGGGAGTGGAGCGGAGACACCTTGAACCTCTACACCGTCAACGACGGCATTCCTGCTGATTGCATGTCAGTGTGCGACCTGGTTTTTGACGTAGGCGAAAAGGAAGCGGCCGCCAAGGCGTTCACGTTCAACAACGATCCCTTCAAACTGGTGACAGAATATTCCCAGGAAGAAAAAGAACGTACCTCATGGTTTACCATCAGCACCTGCAAGGACCATTCCCATGACGATGGGCTCACCAACAGTCTATACGAACCTGGATTAGCACAAAAGACCGAACTAGAAGGGAACATGTACCAGATCACCATTCCCAACGTTACCGGGAATTGCGGCATGGATCCAGACCAGGTCAGCTTTACTTACGACTACAAGCTAGACCTTGTTGCCAAGACCATGACCCTGATTATCGACCTTCAGGACAGCAGCCCCCAGGCCAACTGCGTATGCAATTTTGACATGAGCTTTAAGGGACCCAATGTATTCGGCAGAGCAGACTATGTCACCTTGCTAGGAATCACCTACCGCTTCGCAGATAACGCTGGTAACTAGATACCCAATAAGTCAGCCTTAATCCAAAGTCTCTCTCGTTACAAATAAAATAAGGCCCGCCCTAGAAACCTAAGGCAGTCCTTTTAATTTTTTGATGCTATCGGGGCAAAGCCCCTTGCGTCACTTAGTCCTTGAACTTGACCTGCTTGGAGCCTTCGACAACTTCGCCAACCTGCACCCACTTTTCGCCCTTGGCTTCCAGGTGAGCAACAACTTCAGCCTTGTCAGCCGGATCGATGAAGATCAGCATACCCATGCCCATGTTGAAGGTAGAGTACATTTCGTCCTTCTCCACAGAGCCTTCCTTCTGGATGAGCTTGAAGATCGGGGACGGATCCCAGGAGGTACGGTCGATGATAACATCAACGTTGTCCGGGAGGATACGGGGAATGTTACCCTGGTAGCCGGAACCGGTAATGTGAGCCAGACCCTGGATGATCTTCTTGTTGCAAAGATCGATGAGGCTCGGGTAATAGCTGCGGTGCGGCATGGTGAGAGCTTCGCCGATGGTCATGTCGGTGCCTTCAAGCGGAGTGTCGACCTTGTAGCCGGCAACGTCGAAGAGAACCTTACGGGCCAGAGAGTAGCCGTTGGTGTGAAGACCAGTGGACGGAAGACCGAGGATAATGGTACCCGGCTTGATCTTCTTGCCGTCGATGATGTTTTCGCGTTCCACAACACCCACGATAGTACCGGAGATGTCGTAGTCACCCGGACCGTAGAAGCCCGGCATTTCTGCAGTTTCACCGCCGATGAGAACGAGACCGTTTTCGCGGCAGGCCTTAGCCATACCTGCAACCAGCTGGTCCATGACACCCGGTTCAAGACGGCCGGTAGCCACATAGTCCAGGAAGAACAGGGGACGTGCGCCCTGGACGAGAATATCGTCGCAGCAGTGGTTCACGATGTCCTGGCCAGGAAGGGTATGAGTACCCATTTCGATATCGACCTTGAGCTTGGTACCGACACCGTCAACGGAGCTGACGAGAACGGGGTCCTTCATGCCAAGGTGGTTCAGAGTGAACAGGCCACCGAAGTTGCCAACGTCACCGAGAACGCCTTCGTTAAAGGTGGTACGGACGGACTTCTTGACTCCGACCATTGCTTCGTCGGCACGGGCCAGAGATACACCAGCGTCTGCGTAATTCATTTTTTTATCCTTCGCTCCTAGCAGGAGCGGTTTTGGTTTTTGGCCTAGCTACGGCCATTCTGTTTTTCATCAATATTTCTGAGCGCATCCAGAATGATGCTTGTGGTATCGGCCATCTGGTTGATGTTCACGGTATCAGGCATCAAATGGGTATCCAGTTTGAACAACGCTTCGTCGCCCCAGGAGAGCAACATTTCAAGAGCATCCGGACCTGCCAGTTTGCCGCACTTGGCACAGCACATTCGGCCGTCCTGGAAAGCAATAAAGCCATGTTGTCCGTTGTATTCGAAAAGCACCGTGCCAGTGACGCGGCTCTTTTCCATGGTCTGCGCAAAATCAACAAAAGGCAAGACCTTTGCGGAAGCCAGAACGGAGAGGCGTTCGAATTCGTCGAAGGCCTGGTTCTTGGCGCGCAGGCGGTCTGCCACCACCTTGTACAAGTACACCATGATGTTGGGGTTCTTATCCAGGAACTTCACGAATTCATCACGGGGAATGTGGAGCACTGTACAACCGTCTTCGGCGGCGATTACAGTATTGCTGGTGGGTTCGTTACAAATGATGGACATTTCGCCAAAGCAGGCGCCAACATTAAGGCCAGCCAAGGTGTTGTAGTGTCCATCAGCCAAAATCTGTCCGCAGATCACAGCGGTGCCACTCTGCAACACGCAGAAGGAATCACCAACGACACCGCCGTGGATGATAATCTCACCGGCGTCATACTCGCGGATCTGAGCATTCAAAAGCAAATAGTCTGCACAATCGCGGGGCACCTGTTGCAAGAACGGGGTGCCTTGTTCATAGTTAGCCGCAATCCAGTCACCAATACCTGTATGAGGTTTCATCATATGGCAAATATTAGAAAATATTGTGGTACCATTCAAAGGAGGTATCAACGGAAACAGGCTTTTTCGGTTTACCTTGAGTGTATTGGGGCAAACTTTCAGTGGTTGCACCCAACTGAGTCCGCAAATTCCAAAGGACTTCCGCAGGGCGGGCTACCGCACTTTCGAAGAAATCGTTACCGCCACCAGGGCCTTTGCGGCCATCGTTCTGGAATACCTTCTTGTTCTTGAAGGCCTTGATATAGGCGGCTCTAGGCTCTGCAGCCAGGATTTCCTCCGGGGTGCCAAACATGCCCGGATTGACCCAGACATCTGCGGAATCGGCAAGAGCCATCACGTTTTCGATGGAGAACTTAAGCTCGCGAGTGGTATCCGAAGCCCACAGGTAACACCCACCGGCATTCTTGATGAGGTTTGCAGTGTAGCTGTTACCGCCCGGCGCATACCATACCCCGCCATAGCTCATGCCGGCAAGCACCTTGGGGCAATCCTTGGCAGGCAAAGAATCGTTACCAGCCACGGCTCCATAGGCCAGGAGATTTGCAGTATTGATGGAGTCCGCCGTCTTTTCTACGCCAAACAGGGAACCGAACAGCTCAATCCAGCGAGCCTTGGTAATGGGACTGCTGGATTGCCATTCAGAGGTAAGCATCACGGGGATTCCCAGCTTTTCCATGCGGTCGTAATCATCCTGGGAACCGCCTGTAGCAAAGGTCATGACAAGGTCCGGCTTCAATGCCATCAGTTTCTCGTAGTCAACGTTCATGCCATCGGGGCTCACTTCTGCAATCTGCCCTACGGCAACCTTGGCATAAAGGGCGGAGTCGGCAATGTACTTGCCTGCGCCCACGGCGACAATGCGGTCCTCAAGTCCTAGACGCAGCATATAGCCAATCTGTGCCGAGGAAAGAACCGCTACACGCTGAAGGGGATAACGCAAAACCATAGCCTTGGAAAGATCCTTCGGCAAAGGCTTCCCCTCAGCAATGGCGGCGGAGTCCCTCAGCACAAAAACCTTCTCCAAGGTGTCGCGGCCGACAACAGAACGGATCAAGACAGCTCGTTCGCCAGCACAATTGTCATCAATAACCAGTGACCTCAAGGGAAGAGCCCGACCACTATGAAGCTGCTCCATACAGGTCGAATTACCCGCCTTAAGGTTCTCGCCCCCCTTGTCGCATCCCCCCAGGATGACCGTAAAGAAGAAAAGGGCCATTAGGCCGACCTTGGATACCGCACCACCCCAAAAAACACTTTTTTCACACAAATTCATCATTTTACCACTAAAAAATGTTCGTAAATCATTGATTTTTAATGATTTATGAAATTTAGACCTACAAAATATTTAAAAGTTAATGTATTTTATATGACCAGAATTTATAACCGGAATCTTTTTATGAAGACAAAGATAGCCTCTTTTTTGACTGCTGCAGTTGTCAGCATCATGACTCTCGCCACCAGCTCTTTCGCTGATGCAGAATCCAGTTTCTATGAAAAGGACCACGTCCGTGGCTTCGTCTCCATTGGTGGCGACTACCGTGGAATGCGCGCCGAATTCCAGAACTATGTAAACAGCACTGCCTTCTTCAAGGGCGGCTTTGTGAATCCCTCCGACTCTACCGGCGCAGTAACCGCCCCCAGCTCCGCTCCTACTTACGGAACCTTCGGTGACTGGTACATCGGTATGCACATTTCCGTGGGTGCACAGTACAAGCAGTTCCTCACCTGGTTCGACTTCAACTTCATGCCTACCCAGGTTGCCGAAAAGCCCAGCGACGAAGTTGACGGCTTCGCCCTCTTCGACGTCAAGTGGTTTACCTATGGCGCCGACTGGATGTTCGGCTGGAAGATCCTCGGAGAAAACAGCTTCATCAACGTGATTCCGGCAGTTGGCTTCGGTATGAACCTGATCGACTTCCATATGGCCGCCGAATACACCATCGAAGGTGCCGACGGTTCCCAGGCTCAGCTCCGCGACCGCTACTACAGCACTCTCGCAACCACCTTCAATACCGAACTGGAAGTCCGCCTCGAATTCGACCCCATTGCAATCGGCATCTATGGTGGCTACCGCTTCGTTCGCTACAACGCACTGAACATGGAAGGCATCGAATTCCGCAACCCGGAATACAAGTATGACACCGACAACGTCGGCGACACCTGGTTCGTCGGTCTCCGCCTTACCTGGATCTTCCGCAGCGAATGGCAGCGTAAGCAGGACGTCAAGCTCTAGTCTTAAAGTTCGCGACGCTCCGTCGAGAGCATAGCAAGTTTGAAAAAAGCTCCGCATATCGCGGGGCTTTTTTTTGCACAATCGCCAGGCGTTATGCGCTCTGGCTGATCCACACCGCGGGGCGGCCGCGGGTAAAGGGATGCTCCTTCTGAAAAAAGAAACCTCGGGGCGCCACATCCGTCTCGGGATTTACGTCCATGACCTTTTCCATAGGGATGTAGTGGGCGCAGGTGCGGCGCAGGCAGGTATCGGTCTTCCAGCGGATGGTGCGGTTCTTCTTGGGGTAGATGAAGTCCCAGCCCAGAAGCAGCGTGGGGATGCCCATCATACGGAGGCGGTCGGGCAGGGGCGCATACTGGCCCTGGGTGCTGAGCAGCACCACCGCCTGCATCTTGCAGTAGGAGGCAAAAAGCAATGCATCCTCCATAAGGCCAAGGTTCGGGCCCAGCTGACCGGATTCCTCCTCGTGGTCGCTGTAGTGAACCTGGAAACCTGCGGAACGCAACTCATGTTCCAGCTTCAGCACACCCTCTACGGAACGGCCGAAAATATGCGGATTCCTGTAAGGGTGATAATAGTGAGATTCCATCTCGATGCGGGTGCACTCGGGATCAAAGAGCTTGTAGGCCTGCATCTGCACCCAGTTCTTGAGCCCCCTGAAATCCACGTTGGAATGGAACCTGTGATGGACCCTGTAGTATTCGTTGACCTTCTTAAGGGTGTAACCGTCAAGAAAGAACCCTACGCGTAATGCCTTGTCGGGCATAACTCCTCCTAATGTTTAAAGTGACTACTATAAACACGCAGGAAAGAGAAAAATGTACCCGAATTTTCAGTTAAATGTTTTTTACAAAGTAAATGGGAGATCCCGGGTCAAGCCCGGGATGACATTCATGTTAAAGGAGATCCTTGTCCTTGAGATCATCCATAATGGACTCGGGCATCCATTTTTCCAGCGCCTTGTAGGCGGGATCTTTCAGCTTGGATTTCCATTCCGCAGACTTGTCCTTCTTGCCGGCATCGTGATAGATGCGGATCAGGTTCAGTGCGGCACACCAATAGCGAATGGACTTGCCAGTACGTTTCTCGTAGCTAACGGCACTGGCCTCGTAAATCTTGGCGGCCTCGTCGTAACGCTTGAGGCGGTAAAGCATGTCGGCCTTCATCTGCAAGAAGACCGGATGGTTCGGGGCTTTGTTCAAGGCACGTTCTGTAAGCTTAAGTCCCTTGTTGTAATCTTCCTTGTCGTAGTACATCCAGGTCAAGGATGTAAGGAACAAGGGCCAGAAGCGCTTGGACTGCATGGAAGCAGAGTCCAGGTCCGCCAGGTACTTGGCACGGTTATCCGACTTGAAGGGTACCCAGCTGAAGCTCTGGTCGAAATAGTAGGCGTAGATGGCGTAGAAAGCACGGGCATCCATTTCGTCGGACTCCTCGAAAAGGCCGGCCGCAGACCGGGTGGTCATAGCACCTTTCACTGAGTGGCCAGTCTCGCCCAGCACATAGCCAATCTCGAACTTGCGAAGAGCGTCCCAAAGGCCCTTGGCCTGGCACTTCTCCAGAAGGTTTCCAGCCTTTAGCAGCGCACTGGTGTCGCCCTTGTCTTCATAAATACTGATGCGAACCACATTCTCCAAAACACAGCCCGCACCGTCATTCTCAGCACGGAGCTTCTTAGCCTGTTCCATGGCCTCGCCATACTTCTGCTGCACAGTCAGGGAGGTGGCCTTGGACCAAAACTCCATCTGGCTGTCGGGAAGGTTCATTGTCATAGGAACATCCTCGCCTGCAAAGGACAAGGAGACAAGCAAAGCCGCAATGGATAGAATACGTAAAAACATCAGCCTAAAACTAGAAAAAAAGAGAAGGGCGCAGGTCTTCGGCTAGCGACGCCAATTGTTGATAAGTTGTGATTTCATTCATCATAAATCAAATCTTCAACATTTTATCCACAGACAGCCGGTGGCGTCAGGAGGGTTTAAAACCAGGTACAGTTGACACATGCAACTATTTTTTGAGGCAAATCTATTCCAAAATGGAATAAATGCGAAAAATAGGGTGATGAAAGAGCCATGGGAAAACCCCTTCGGCAACCCCTTATATATCAAAGACTTAGAAGACACCGGGTTTTCAAGAAAATTAGTTTGTCTGTACTAAAATTCCCTGAAAACAGGTCATTTTCGCCAAAAGTGACGAAAATCATAGTCTTTTAGGAAAAGAGAAATGTATTTATCAAGCATGGATTCAACAACATTTCAACAATTCTTATACACATTTAGGAGTGTTCGTGGATAAGTTTAGTTGATTGTTACAAATGAACGGAGGTTCCTCATGAAGTTGACTCTCTCTGGATTCCAGCTCTTCAAGACCCGTGTAAGGGAAGTGCTGGACGCAACCAGTGGCGTAAACCTGGAAGACTTCCTGGACGACGACAACCTGCACACCTTCTACAGGAGTGGCTATTCCGCAGAATTCGTCGCCGCAGCATTAAGGACCCCCGGCCTAGACGAAGACTAGGCTCCACAAATTTCTCTTCTCTCCTTCTAGAAACAAAGAACCCCGCGATTTCGGTCGCGGGGCTTCTTTATTCATACCCTTTTCTAGCGCATCCGATTCCAGACGCCCAGTTCAAGGCAACGAGTTACTTCTTGGAAGGAATCTTCAAGTCGGTCATGCTACGGGCAATCTTCTTGCCAAAGATACTGGGATCAAAGCCGCCGAAATCACCTAAATCGAAACCGCCTTCACCACCAAAAATATCGCCCATAAAGGCCAGCATCAAAGCGCTAGTAAAGTCTTCGGTGCACTTGGGGTTAGACTGAGTGTAAGGATAATCTTCGAATTCGAACTTTTCATCCTTTCCAGCTTTCTTGTAATCATCGTAGGCAGCCTTGCAGTCGCCTTCGTTATAAGAAAAGCGGGGCTTGGAAGAATTTGTACAAGATTCCTTTCCGTAGGTATACTTGGCCTTGATTTCATCCTTGGACCAGCTGACGATTTCTACAGAAAAGTCCTTCATGACGGTTATCTTGTCGCAGTCGATTTCGGCGCCCTGGAGCATGTCAAGGCCTTCTTCAAACTCGCCGCCGATGGAGCTCATGAAGATATCCTTGAGGAAGCAGTTGCCGGAATAGATGATGCCCGCTTCAACAGTCTTGTCGCCATAGACTTCCGCAGTGGCCACAGCGCCTTCTTCATCTTCCTGGTAGGCATCGCGCCAGACACCCTTGGGGAAACTGGAGCCAGAATAGTCGTACACTTCCTTGTCACCGTCAAAGTCCACGGTTATGCGACCGGTCTTGGAATCGTATTCGTAGGAAACGGTTTCCTTTTCACCATTACGCTTCCAAACCAGCTTGCCATCTTCCTCAGCACAAACAGGCTCGCTATAACTGATGGTGCCTTCGGACTTGTTGATTTCGTAGTCGGCCTTGAAACGAGGCATAAAGCCCTTAGTGCTTGCGGAGGAGGAGTTTTCATCATCTGCAGAGCTAGTAGAAGAGCAGGCGCTAAAAGCCAGTGCTGCAGCTACAGAAACAAATAAAAGTTTTTTCATACATACTCCCTTTTTGTTACTTGGCGGGGCAACCGTCAACAGTTTCGAACTTGCCCTTGATCACGGTAACGATCTTGGTAGCGGTGTTGGCGCCACGCTTGAACTTGATATCGCCGTACACACCTCTGTAGGTACCCATGTTGTTGATGGCGTTGGTCACGGAGCCGGAACCCTTGGACATGGCGGTAAAGACGATGTTTGCTGCATCATAGCTCAGGCCAGAGACCTTGTCTTCGCCCGGTTCAGCACCCCAGCGTTCCTTGAACTCGTCGGAGAACTTCTTGAGGGCGCCGTTGTCGCGGCCCATATCCAGAGCGGGCACGCTGAAGTAGGAGCTGTCCACCAGGCGCTTACCCTGCACCAAAAGTTCGCGACCATACCAGCCGGAGGTACCCAGGAAGGTGCCGGAGATCTTGTTGAAGGCAGCCTGGCTGACCATGGCGCCTGCGTCTTCGGGATTGGTAGCCGGAATAAAGATACCCGGGATATTGAAGGTGGAGTCGCGCATGGAGAGCATACGTTCCTTGGCGTTCACCGCGTCAAGATCGGAGGCACCGCGGGCAATGTTCTTGCGGCGGTTCAACTGCTTGTAGCGCACGTCGCGGAGCAGGTTGAATTCAGTCTTGTAGTCGGGGCGGCCTTCTTCGTAGTTACGGAAAGCGATAATGTTACCGCCGCGGCGTTCCACTGCCTGAGTAAAGCTCTGAGACATGGAGGAACCATAGTCACCCAGCGGGCTCATCACTGCGAATTCGCGGATGTTCAGGCACTTGACGGCAAAGTCCGCAATGCTCTGAGCCAGGTTGTCCATGGTGATGTTCACCTGGAAAACGTTGGGACCCATCTTGGCGATACCGTCGTCGGTAGCAGTGGGAGTGAGCATGGGGATGTGCTGGAAGTTGCTGCCCAGCCATGCGCCAACGGTTGCTGCCGGTGCGCTCATAATGGGGCCAACCACAGCGACAATGCTATCCTGGTTTACAGCCTGCTGAGTACGGAGAAGAGCGGTAGCGGCATCGGCGCGGGTATCTGCCACGCGGATGTTCACCTTGCCCTTGAGGCCTGCCTGTTCGTGGGCAAGCATTACACCCTGGATAGCGGCGGCGCCAAATTCAGCAAAGTCGCCAGAAAGCGGAGCGAGAACCAAGACGGTAGGCTTGCCCGCACCTGCGGCTTCCAAGGATTCCATACCCTTCTTGGCGGTGTTGGAAAGATTTTCTGCCACATCGGCAGCAAGAACCTTCTTGTACCAGTAGCGTGCGGCGCGGTAGCGCTTGGCGTTCTGGCATTCACGACCAATCTGCAACTGCATCCAGCCGATAACGTCCTTGTCCACCGGGAACTTTTCCAGGAGAGCCTGGAGCTGGTCGGCGTTCAGGAGGGAGGCTGCCAGAGTCTGGATCACCACGTCCTTGGTGCGGCTGCGAGCTGCGGGGTTCTTGGAATAGGCCAAGATGCGGAGCATGGATTCGACACCTTCGTAAACGCTACCCTTTTCAACGGAAACGATGGCGTTAGCCAGTTCCATACGTTCGCGGTAGTCGGACTTGACGTAGTATTCCAGGAAGCGAGAAGAAACATTCCCCGCTTCTTCGCGATTGTGCTGACGGAGATAGCATTCCGTGAGCATCACCGCGGCCTTTTCGCCGGAGGACTTACGGAAATTGGCCTTGTAAACCTTCTGGAGAGAAGAGATAGCGTCGGCGCAGTTGCCATTCTGAATCATGGACTTTGCCTGGCTCAAGTCGTCCTGGGCAAAGATAGTCGTCGCAAGACCTGCGGCAAGAACTAAGGGAAGGATTCGTTTCATAGTTAAGCTTCCACGGTGGCCTGGACCACTTCGTGTTCTTTTTTGATTTGCTTTTGGAGAGATTCAGGCAGTTTGGCCCAGTCCATGATATCCACACGGAAAGGAAGGCCGCTTTCCACGAAAGCCTTCTCCACAGAAGTCATGACCTCAAAAGAAAGAGGTTTTTCTGAGATCGCCACCAGCTCGAGTTCCGTTTCGGGAGTCAGGCCCACACCCGTGACGCGTGCGCCATGAGCCCAGACTTCCATGCCTTCGAAATGGACGGCAAGGATCCTCTGAACGGTTTCCAACTGGTCATTTTCAATGCATAATGCCATATTGACGCCAAAGATAGAAAAAATCGAGTGCTATATATAAGCGCGCCGACTAACGTTCGAAGGTGAGCACCCACATTTCGGTGTCACTACCCACGCGGACAGGCGGGCCCCAGGAGTCAATTCCGGAGGTTACAAGCCACTTTGCGCCGTCCAAAACGCCAAATCCGGCGCTTAAACGCCAAAATAGGTCAATAAACAGGGTTGCAGGGAAGAACTGGCCATCATGGGTGTGACCACTCATGGCAAAATCCGGAAGACGGCCCTGGTAATCGGATTCGATGCCCTTGGGCTGGTGATCCAGGAGAAGCCAGGGAACGTTCTGGTCAGGTACAAGGTCTGCCAGGGGCTTACGAGGGACATCACGACTGCGGGCCACCTGGAAATCGGTGCGACCAGTAAAGCAAGCTACAGGGTAAGCATTTTCGTCCGAGAAACACGCGGTAGAATCTTCCAGAACAGTAAAGCCTGCGCGACGGAGCCAGCCCTGGGGATCAGAACCACTACGTTCCATGTAGGCTTCGTGGTTTCCGTCAATAGCCACGGCGCCGATCTTTGCGGTTTCAACGAGCTGCTTCATAAGCACATCATACCCCTGGGCGGTCATGAGGGAATCATGAATGTCGGCCAGGTCGCCGCCGAACAGGATGAAGTCGGGGCGGATGGACTTGGCTTCGGTAATCATGCGTTCCAGCTTGGCGGGCTTGGAAAGCATATCCAAGTGGAGGTCGCTGAAGTAGAGGGCGGTGAAGTTTTTCGCAGGAGACTGCGCCGGGGATGCCGCCAGCTTGACCGTTTCGAAGCGAAGTTCGTAATTCTGGTTATGCTGCATGCCGTAGGTCAGGAATACCACCGTCAGGGCGAAGGACATTCCAAAGAGGAATCCGGCCTGGCGTTCGGCATCGGGTTGAAGCAGGCGCCTCTTGGTTTTGAGGCGGCGGACGATGCGGAAAATATCCCACAGCAGGAATATCCACAGGGCCTGGCAAATCCAGATGATCATCACCGTCTGCAGGTAGCTGAAGATGACGCTGTTGCGATAGAGGAGGAAGCTCCCCAACGTGGTGATGATGAAGCCGCCTGCGATGAGGGAGCCCTTGACTCCGGACTTCACTTGACGAAGGTTCCAGAAGAAAAGGCCGAACAATGCGAATATTAAAATCAGTCCAATAATCATACAAAGTAAAAATAGAAATTTCCTAGATTTGATTCGCCATGCTTATCGCCTTATTGACAGGTTTTGTTCTGCTCATGGCCTACGGAAAGTTCCGCGGGTTCGGCTGGAAGGCGCTTTTAAAGATGGCGGCGTCGGGGGTTCCTACCGCAAGAAACATCGCCATTGTCATGCTGATGGTCGGGGCGCTTACAGCCCTATGGAGAACCTGCGGGACGGTCGCTTACATTGTGGACTTGGCATCTGGCGCGTTGACGCCTGCGCTTTTTCTGCCAGGCGCCTTTCTGCTTTGCGCCGCCATCTCCGTACTGACGGGCACCTCCGTAGGAACAGCGGCCACCATGGGCGTAATCTGCATGAGCGTCGGGAACGCCATAGGCGTGAACAGCGCCATCTGTGGCGGCGCGATTCTTGCGGGCTCCTACTTCGGCGATCGATGCTCACCTGTTTCCACAAGCGCCCTGCTGGTAGCAGAAATTACCAAGACGAATCTTTACGACAATATCCGCGGGATGATTCGCACCGGTTGGATCGCCGCGCTGGTGACGCTTGCCATTTACGGCGCCCTGGGATTCTTTGCGGGCAGTGGCGAAAATGCAGTCAGCACCTCCACAGCCAATGCCACGACTTCCGATTTTGATTTAAGATGGTTCATGGCCCTGCCCGCCATTTCCATTCTCGCCTTGGCGCTATTCCGCATCGATGTAAAGATCAACATGCTGGTCAGCATTCTCATTTCTGTCGTCGTGGGATTCGTGGTCGGGTTCCCCGTCACGAAAATGGCATCTGCAGCAGGTTACGGCATACTCTCCATGTTGAAACTGATTATCGTGGTGATTATTTCCTTAACATACGCAGGGCTTTTCAGAGGCACCGGAATTCTGGAAAAACTCCATGCCGGGATTACACACCTCTCCAAAAAAGTTTCGCCCTTCGGGTGCGTGGTCCTTACAGCAATTGCCACCTGCGCCCTGGCCTGCAACCAGACTCTTTCCATTGTATTGACCAATGAAATCTGCACAGGAGTCATGCCCGACGAAAAACGCCGTGCCATCGCTATCGAAAATACTTCTGTGATTATTGCACCACTAGTACCCTGGACGGTGGCAAGCCTGGTTCCGCTGGGAGCCATCGGTGCGCCCACCTCGTCAATTCTCTTTGCCTGCTTCCTGTATCTGGTACCGCTACTTTCTCGAGGCTATTATAGAAGCTAGCAGGCCTCCGCAGCCCTCGTTCACATCACGCCAGGTGGCCTCAAAATTTCCGGTGTACCAAGGGTCCGCCACATCGCCGGGGCGGCTTGTCCAATCCATCATCATGCTGATTTTGCGACGTTTCTCTCCAGCATTGTGGCCCGTCTCAAAATTGTAGCATTCCGCGTCAATATTCCAGCGCAGGTTCCTCAAGTTATTTCTGTCCATCAGAACGATATAATCGTAATGGTCGTAATCCCGCTGAGTCATCTGGCGGGCCGCATGGCCATCACAATTGATACCTCTAGAATTCAGCAGGCGGCGTGCCGGCGGATAGACCGGATTGCCGATTTCCTCTGTAGAAGTTGCCGCACTTGCGATTTCAAAATCATCCGGCGTAAGGCCTGCCTTGCGAAGGTCATCTTCACGATCCTTCACCATCTTCTTCATAACGAATTCCGCCATAGGGCTGCGGCAAATATTTCCGTGACAAACAAAAAGAATCTTGGGCATAGGGAAGTGGTTACTCATATGGCTTCGAATTTTCTTGTGACTTTTGTTTCGAACTGATCTTTTTCGCGGGAGCCTAGCTGCAAACCGTCAACAAATTTCCTGATCAAACCATTCACAATCTCTGGGGCATCTGTATTGGAATTATGACCTGCGCCTTTGATCCATTCCATTGGAATGCCCGTCTTCTTGTGCCAAGCTTTGTTGTAGCGTTTTGCCGAACCCGCGGCATCCTTCTCGCCGCAAATCAGCAACGCTGGGCAATTGATTTCGTAAGGCAAGTTCGCTTCCACAGCCTCCGCCAAAATCCTGTAGCCGTGCCCCGCAATCTTTGCATAACGGTCCTGATTGCCGTCATAATGCATCATCATGTCAAGCATCAGTTTTCTGCCATATTCTGTAGTAGCAACTCCGTCGGAGCCCGCCTTCAAAAGTTTCTTCCAGGAATACCAACGGTACACCGGTTCCATGATTTTCAAAAGCTTCACTTCAAGCCACGTCATGTACTTTCGCTGCAGAGGGCAGGAGTCAATGGACACAAAACCCTTCACCTTTCCCGGAAACATTTCCATGTACATCTGGGAAACGTATCCGCCCATCGATTGCCCAATAAACACAGGATGCAATACATTTTCATAGGCAAGAATTTGATCCAGCCAATTGGCTTTGTCCATCAGCGTAAAGTTCATATGAAAAGGCCAGGAGGAGGCATGAGCCGGAGCGTCCCAAACAAGCACATTGTACTTTGATTCAAAGTATTCCGTTTGCTTTTCAAAAAGCCGATGGTCTGCCGTCAAACCAGGCAAAAACACCAACGTGGCTTCATCACTTTTGAAGTCCTCAGAAATCCAATAGTGAATTTCACCGCAAGATGTTTTATACACTTTTTCGATCATAAGTGAACCCCCACTTTTATCACATTGTCAAGCTTGTTTTCGAAAATCCGGTAGGCTTCCTCAATATCCTTCAGCGAAAACTTATGTGTAATCAGCGGCGTAGTGTCGATTTTACCCTGTTCTATGAGGCTAAGAATTTCGGCACAGTCGCAACCGTCAACGCCACCGGTCTTGAATGTGAGATTCTTACCGTACATTTCCGGCAGCGGTAAAACCATAGGCTTGTCGTAAAGGGCCACCACCGTCACGATGGCATTTGGCCTTGCGTTTTCCCAGGCCATGCGGAAAGTCTCTTCGGTGCCTGCCACTTCCAGAACCACGTCAGCGCCGCCGTGGGCACTTTCGCTTTGCACCACCGCGTCACATTCCTCCGGCGTAGTCACAATCACCTGAGGATAATGCTTGCGGACAAATTCACGGCGGGTTTCGTCTTTTTCGCAGACGATAATCTTTTGAGGATTCTTCAGCATCACGCAAAGCAGCGTGCAAATGCCCGTGGGGCCAGCGCCAATAATCAGCACCGTATCCTCGGTCTTGATTTCAGAAATGCGGGCCGCCCAGAAACCTGTAGCCAGCACATCGCCTACAAAAAGCGCCTGCTCGTCGCTGACAGAATCGGGAATCTTGTTCAGGCCCTGATCTGCAAAAGGTACCCGCACAAATTCCGTCTGACCGCCATCAATGCGGCAGCCCAAAGCCCAGCCGCCGTTCTTGTCGGTACAATTGTTCACGAAACCATTCTTACAGAAAAAACATTCCCCGCAAAAAGTTTCCACATTCACCGTCACACGGTCACCGACCTTCACATTCTTCACATCAGCACCGACGGATTCCACAACGCCCACCATCTCATGGCCTACGGTAATTCCCGGCACCGCCCGGGGCACAGAACCATGCTTAATGTGCAAGTCACTGGTACAGATGCTACTCATGGTCACACGGACAATGGCATCCCTCGGGCCCTGCAATTCGGGCTTCGGCTTTTCTACCAGTTCAAACTTCTTGTGTTCTTTGTATGTGTAGGCGATCATGATTGAAACTCAAAAAATCTAAAAAAGACTTTTGCCCTTCGAAGGAATATATTGTTTTTTAAACTCCGTTGTGATATCCAAAGTATCTGCATTTGTATAGGGAGTCTTGTAAATCAACTTCCATACAACTGTCGTGTCAGGGGTACCCATAGCCCAAATGTAGTAATAACGATATTCCGCCATCACAGGCAAGTGCGTGAACTTCGGATTTCCACAGTAGGTGGGATAATTTGCACAATAGCAAGTATAATGAGGAATGGAACGCGTCAAACCTCCGTGAAGCAAACCAAGACCCAACGGATTTCTTCTCTTCATTTCCGATATCAAAGAATCTTTTTTGATCGGAATCAGAGAATCTACATATTCACCATCCCGCATCTCATAAAATAAAACATTCCCAGGCAGGCCTACGGCGCTTAATTCATAGCGTGTCTTAAAGCTAGTTTCTTGCAAGAAAACATTATCTACTACGGCAAATTTTTCTCTAGCGGAATTTTCGTTAAATTCTCCATAATCAGGAAAAGGTATATAACCGGTCTTCTTGAACAATCCGAAATTAAAATCAATTGTTACGGTGTCTTCATAGTGAGTTGTATCTAATTCCACTTTTCGTCTAGGGTAGTAACGCTTCGCTTTTTCATCTGGACATGCCTTTGCATGGCATTCAAATTTGTCGCCATCCATTTGACAATTTGATCCAAGCCATACGGAAATATCGCCCTTATAATCTTTGATGCGATAATACACCAGAGCATTTTCTGGAATGCGATTGCAATAGAACAAGTAGGAAAGCCATCCCAACAAAGCTAGTACCAAAACAACAAGAACGGATATAAAAATTTTCTTCATACTACGCCTCATCAAACATACCAGCATTGGCTATATCTTACTCTTTGACGCTTGTAACATCGCCAGTCCATAAGTTGATTAATTGGATTTTTCATAGTTCATCAGTCATCCCAAATCTGCTTGATGTTTTTATTGATCATATCGTTTGTTAAATCTTCTAAAATGTGAGGATCTTTGAGGAAATAAACTATATTCTCCTGCGACGATATTTCTCACTACAGAAAGATTATTGCTATACTTATTGAAACCGATAACTTGATGAAAGAATTAGATTTAATCTGTTAAGAAATTCAACATCTTCAAGTTGAAGGTTCGCGTCAAGAATCGTCAAAGTTAAAGAGCAAATACTTTTCGTTCGGCACCCAGCTCAAAGAAGTACTTGGTAATGCCTAAGTCCACCTTGGTGCTTAATCCCAGTTTCAGTTTTGCTGTAACAGAATCGTCCTTGTTCAGGCGGAATTCCACACGGCACTGGTTCAATCCCGTGGGAGCTAAAAGCACATAGTCAATTCCCTTCTTGAACCAATCGGGAGCGGATCCATAATCCGGGGAAATTTTTTCCGGCGTTTTCATAGGATGCTGCACACCGCTA
>JAKSIE010000024.1 GCA_024398995.1 Fibrobacter sp. | reverse complement strand
TCTTATTATCTTCTTGATTTTCATGAGTTGTTCAATTTAGAAGAAACACTCTTTTATTTAATTCCAATTCTCATTGGTTTTGCATTTGCAATTTTATATTGGCAACCGAAATTCAAAAAAACATTTTTTAGAAAAATCTTTCTCGCTCTGTGGGCGGCCAATCTCGTCTACATCATTTATGAACTGCTCTTGAGACAAACGAGTTTTATATCACCCTCTAGAGTAGATGCCAGACCCACGGACATTGCAATCATCGCCCTTGTTCTAGTTGCGTTTTCTATATCCTGCGTTGTAAGCTACTTCTTTAAGCCTAGAAAAATTTGGTCATGGTTATATGTAGTGCTGTTATCCATACTCTCGTATGTCGGCTTCTCTTATATTTACTGGATTGATTTTCGTGAACCTGTCGCCCATATTGACGACAAAGTTCTAACAGAAACGAGCAGTTACGATTATGAAATAACTTATGAAGACATCTTTGGTGAAGTAGTTTTTGATTCTGATGATTCAACCCAAGAACGCTTCAATAGCCACGGCGACAACGCCTATTTTCCAAGCTACTACGCCAAGGGAGATTCCGTCTATTTTTGTTACCGTTATCGTAAATGCGATGGAATTACCTGGCGCATGGCACTCGGAAATAAACGGGATACGACATTTTCTATTGAAGCTACGGAAATGGAACCTTGCATACCTAAACTGATTAACAGAGAGGAGACCGCAAAAATCCAAAAGCTGAAAAAAGACATTGATCGCTACCAACAGGAATATTCTGCAAATCATTACCTTGATGGTTCTTATCTGTATTTAACTTTAAACGATTATGGGCAGAAAAAAGTTCGAAAATTATTCTTGGGCAACCCTGACGAATCTGTTCCAAAAGCCTTGGAAATATTTCAACTTGTAAACTCCTTAAAACCAGCGGATCGTCCGCAGAAGCGCGATTTTGATGACGAATGTAGAGAACGCTCCAAGGCACTGAATGCGCTGATGGAGGAGTACGGGCAAGCTCATAGCGATCGTGGCAATTACTTAATTTATTAAACGGATAAAAAACCTCCCCGGGAAAACCGAGGAGGCTTTTTTGGAACTACCCTAGTTGTCCTGGCAGTACCTTCTTTTCCTTAGGCGGAAACTGCTTATCGAATTCCTCCACGTCGGCTTCACTTACAAAGTAAGGCGCTGGGTCACGGTAGGAACCGCTCACTCCATCCAGAAAGCCAGGCGTCAATTCCCGAATCAAGAAGTAGGGCGCGTCGCTGTCAGGATCGTCTGCGTAGCGGATACCCTTGGACGTTGCAGTGACAAAACCGCACTTGCCGTAGAACTGAATGTTACCGCACATGGCAATGCAACCCGCGCCCATGTCGCAGGCGCGCTCCAGTGCGTAATCCAGCAGCAGCTTGCCAAGACCCTTGCGTTGCATATCGGGGCGAACGCTGATAGGCCCGAAGGTCATCATGCGAAGGCGGCGCTGGTCCTGCGCGGAACACGCCTGCGACTCATCCGGGTCCACCAGAATTTCGCTCCAGGCGAACATCACATGGGCGAGAATTTCGCGACGCGGTTCCACACCTGCAGCACCCCCGCTGGCAGGGCCTTCCAGCACAAGGGAGAGCTCCGGAATGAAATCTGGGTGATTCCTGTAGCAGTGCAGCACGTAATGCTCAGAACATCCGGGACGGTAAACGTTCCAGAAAGCCTCGCGGGTTAAATTTTCGACGACAGAGAAATCGGCAGGCTGTTCCTGTCGGATAGTGTATTCAGAATTTTTAGACATTGTTTATTTCCTTTTTTTGCGGCAGCCCCATCACGAAGGCAATGCCGCAGGTTCATGAAAAAGAGCAAGTCACGCCACCCGGCGTAACCCGCGCTAAACAATGTCCCAGTTTTGAGTTCGGCCGAAACCGAAATTATGGATTAAGAACATCCAACTCCGTAATAAAGGTTCACCTATAATATAGCACAAAAAATTGTATATTGGACAGAGGCCCCCAAAAAATACGTCCACCATGAGATTATCAAGAATTCTTTGCTGCGCCCCATTGTTTATAACGCCTGCAATTTTCGCAGACGCAGCCAAGAATGCAATCCCAACCGATGGTCTGATAGCCTATTATCCCTTCACCGACGGCAGCCTTGAAAACGCAAGTTCCACAGCGCCAAACGTAGAGAACAAAGGCGCCACCTTCGGCAAGGACCGTTTCGGGAATCCCGAATCCGCAGCAGTCTTTGACGGCGAAAGCTACATGGAAATTCCCGATGATGACGCATTTAGCATCAACACCACCGGTGCCCTTACCATTTCCGTCTGGGTGAGCCCATCAACCTTGAACTTCAAGAATGCAGAAGAAGGCGGATACGTTCACTGGATGGGAAAGGGAATGCCGCAGCAGCACGAATGGGTATTCCGGATGTACAACAAGGAACTGACAGGTTCCCAGGAAAACCGTCCCAATCGAATGTCTGCCTACGCCTTCAACCTGAAAGGCGGGCTTGGCTCCGGTAGCTACGTGCAGGAGGAAATCCAGGCCGGGGAATGGATTCATTTTGTGGCCCGTTACGATGTCCAAAGCAATACCATTACCTTATTCAAGAACGGCGTCCAAAAAGATCAGGACCCGCTCTACGATGAAACTTACGGTGTACAAGTGGAAAATGGAAATTCCCCGGTGCGCCTAGGAACCCGCTCCCTATGGAGTTTTTTTGAAGGAAGCATCGACGACTTGCGCTTTTACAATCGGGCCTTAAGCGACGAAGAAATTGCAGCCCTTTACAACGAACAAAATCCTGCGGAAGAAACCTCTTCCATCCCGAAACTCGATGTTTCAAAACATAATTCAGCGGGCCACACACATCATGGTTTTCGGGATTTATCCAATCCATGCCACATCATTTTCTACGGGCAAAAAAATCAGAAAATGGATAGCAAGGGCCGCAACCTTAGCCGCTAAAATTTCGCAAACATAATCATCTGCCACTACTTCCATCGCCCCTACAAATTGTATATTGACACTATCACCTAAACAAAGCGAGACTTTTATGCAGACTAAGGAATTCAGAACCAGCGGCACCTGCGCCCAGCTCATCACCTTCGACTACGAAGACGGCAAGATGTACAACCTCAAGTTCCTGGGCGGCTGCAATGGCAACCTGAAGGCCATCGGCAAGCTCTGCGAAGGCAAGGACATGAAGGAAATCGCCGACATCCTGGAAGGCAACACCTGCAACGGAAAATCCACTTCCTGCGCCGACCAACTGGCAAAGGCACTTCGCGAAGTCATCTAGTAAAAGTTCGCACTCGTCCAAAGGCTTGAAATGACTATCAGCAAGGATCTCTGGAAATGGACCCGCGAGCCTGCCGAATTTAAAATCGACGACGACAGAATCGAAATCGTCACGGCGCCCCACACGGATCTTTGGCAAAGGACCTACTATCATTTCAGAAATGATAACGCCCCTGTTCTGCAGATCAGCACTGCAGACAAGTTCTTCTCCTTTACCGTAAAGACGGAGTTTCATAGCAAGCGCCGCTTT
The DNA here is from genome assembly GCA_024398995.1 of Fibrobacter sp. Lineage (GTDB taxonomy): Bacteria > Fibrobacterota > Fibrobacteria > Fibrobacterales > Fibrobacteraceae > Fibrobacter. Next base: position 32,826 of record JAKSIE010000024.1, on the reverse strand, counting down.
GACCAGTGCGGAGTGGTGATGTACCTTGATAGCGAAAACTGGCTCAAGGCCTCCATCGAGTACGAGAACGAAAGTTTTCAGCATTTAGGCAGCGTGGTCACAAACATGGGTTACTCGGACTGGGCCACTACAGAGGTCAGCGCAGATATCAAGTCCATGTGGTACCGCCTCAGCCGCCGCGAAGACGATTTCTGTATCGAGAGCTCCGAAGACGGCGCCAGGTTCAAGCAGATGCGCGTCTGCCACATGCACAAGGCTGTTGGAGAAATCCAGTTTGGAATCTACGCCTGCAGCCCTGAAGACTCCTCCTTCAAGGCAATCTTTACAAATATGGAAAAAGGTGAATGCAAGTGGCTCGCCCACAACGGACAGCAACCGGATAATCCCTGATTCCTCAAGCCAATCGAATTAAAACATTGTATATTAAAACCGAAATTCATTTTTTGCGTTATCGCAAGGAGACATAAAAATGGCAAACAAGTACGCTGGTACCCAGACCGAAAAGAACCTCGAAGCTGCATTCGCAGGCGAATCCCAGGCCCGTAACAAGTACACCTACTTTGCATCCAAGGCAAAGAAGGACGGTTTTGAACAGATCGCCGCAATGTTCCTGAAGACTGCAGAAAACGAAAAGGAACATGCCAAGATGTGGTTCAAGGAACTGAACGGCATCGGTGACACCGCAGAAAACCTGAAGGCCGCTGCCGACGGTGAAAACTACGAATGGACCGACATGTATGAAGAATTTGCAAAGACCGCCGAAGCCGAAGGTTTCGCTGCACTTGCAAAGAAGTTCCGCCTGGTAGGCGCCATCGAAAAGCACCACGAAGAACGCTACCGCGCACTCCTCAAGAACGTGGAAACTGCAGCCGTGTTCGAAAAGAGCGAAGTCAAGGTTTGGGAATGCCGCAACTGCGGTCACATCGTGGTCGGCACCAAGGCTCCCGAAGTCTGCCCCACCTGCGCACACCCCCAGTCCTACTTCGAAGTGAACGCGGAAAATTACTAATTCTCTCTAGTGCTTCGCGGGCCCTTAAAACCCCGCAGCCTCTAAATAAAAAGTCCCAGGTCCATTCCTGGGATTTTTTTATCCGCGCCAAAATAAAATTCTATCTTCAAGATAAAACGGAACAACTATGGCGAAGACTCGTTCACAAATGATGCAGGCGGTCCACTCCAAGGACACAAAGCCCGAACTCATTGTGCGCCACGGCCTTTTCCACCAGGGATTCCGTTACCGCCTCCACCGGCGGGACCTGCCCGGCACCCCGGACATTTTCATTCTCAAGTATGGCGTGGTGGTTTTCATCAACGGATGCTTCTGGCATCAGCACGGCTGCAAGCTCACAAGCCGCCCCAAGAGCAATTCCGATTTCTGGGAAAACAAGTTCAACAACAACGTGGTTCGCGACATCAAGACCAACTGGAAGCTGTCCCTGGAAGGTTACCGCGTGGCCACCATCTGGGAATGTTCCCTGCTTGGCGCCGACGCACAGGCCCGCACCATGGAACGCCTCATCGCCTTCATCAAAAGCGACGAGGAATCCATCGAGATTTAGCGACGTGGACAGTATCCGCTGCGCTTAACGGCGACGGCCGCGCTTTTTTACATCCGTCTCAATTTCACTCTTCCAGTCACAATTACCTTCGTAAGCCATGGGAGCTTCCATTCGGATGGCGCACATCAAGTTCGCCTGGGCCTTGTGCATCTTCTTGATGCCTTCGCCATCATTGACAAAGTTGGCCGCACGGTTTTCGCTGATACCGTAGGCGCGGGCAGTTTTTACGGCGTCAATGTTTGCACCCAGGAAAATGAATTCCCAGCCATACTTTTCCTTCTGGCGCGTTACCATCTTGCGGACCTGTTCCGCATCATATTTGTGGCTGGAGTTTTCCTCGCCATCGGTGGTAATCACGAAGATGGTCTTTTCAGGGCGATCCTCGTCACGGGCGTACTTATGGATATTGCCGATGTGATGAATTGCGCCACCCAGCGCATCAATCAGCGCCGTACAGCCGCGGGCATAGTATTCCTTTTCCGTAAGGACAGGAATATTTTCGATAGGCACGCGGTCATGAAGAACCTCGCAATCACCGTCAAAAAGTACCGTAGAAACAAGGGCCTCGCCTTCAACGCTTTTCTGCTTTTCGATAGTGGAATTGAATCCGCCAATAGTGTCAGCCTCAAGGCCGCTCATGGAACCGCTACGGTCCAAGATGAAAACCATTTCTGTCAAACCTTTCTTCATATTTTGCCTCTTGTTATTTTTGCGGTTCCCTCAGACTGACCCCCAGTCTTTTCGGGAAACCGCTTGTGGATTACAAGGACAATTATATGTTTTAAAAGGTGCAGGCTGGTCGCTTGCTAGGCGACGTAAAATTTACCCTGAAACCTCAGCTTCCTGGGATTTCTTTTGCTGCTTTTCATCATCAATTCCCAGAACATCTTCGCCATAGGCTTCAAGATAGTCATTCATCCTGTAGATCGGCTTGATTCGACCGGGCTTGTAAAAGTCCTTCTGTCTCAGGCAATATCTGAAAATCACATCGGTCTTGCTAATGGGCGAAAGGGCATGGCCTGCGCGACTCAGCAAATCTTCCGTTTCGTCAAGATTCAATTGCAATCCAACAGCTAGGGCAAGAGCCGTATTCTTGCTAGGGCGATAACCATCCTTTTTAATCTTAGAGAAATGCTTGCGATTCAGATTGGAATCCGTATAAAGCTGTACAGGCGTAATGTTGGCACGTTCCATATAACCGTGCAAAACATCCTGGAAGCTATCGTCGTTCATATTCTTCAAAAGCCTGTCGATATCCGCCATTGCAGTGTCCTGGTCATGAATTGACTTTGCCTTCGGCTTGGGAATTCTGGGCTTTGCAAAACCACCAAAGATATCCGAGACGGGTTTGCTACAACTGTCGCTTCGCTTTCCAAGCTTACGAGGTGCTTCAGACGAAAGAGGCGAAGAAGCCTTGCAAACACGCGTCGGCTTGGAACACGATGGCAAGTTTTCATCATCCCACGCGTCAAAGTTCGGAGCCCCTAAAAAATGCTCACTTTCTGCAAGCACATCTTCCTTCAGCAAGTCCTCAACATTTCCGAAAAGTTCCTGGGCCTTCTTGAAAGCCTCAAGGTCGTAAACCACCAGAAGGATTTCCATTTCGGCTGCGCTAAAATTGCCGCAGATTTCCGCAGCAATCTGAAGCGCCACCTCCTTAGGGAAACGGTACACGCCGCTGGACAACAGCGGAACGGCGATGGACTTCGCCTCAAGCGCCACAGCCTGCTGCAAAATGGAAACGTAGCACTGGCGGAGCATTTCAACGGACTCGGCCGCACCATCGTTCCAGCGGGGACAAGACACATGGACGATGCTCTTTGCAGGCAAATTGAATGCAGGGGTGACGCCTACCTGGCCAACTTCCAGATATCCAATGCCTTGGCGGGCATCCAGCAATTCGTCGTAGCCGGCGGCCTCGTAAATAATGGCTTCGGTACTACCACCGCAAACCGGCTTGGGGTTGGCGGAGTTCACGATTACATCTGCAGCAACCTTGGTAATGTCGTTTCTGATGATCTTAAATGCCATGGTAAACCTCCAACGTTTGGGTGACGGCTATTTCAATGACATTAATATAGGATTTTAGTTGTGTCAAAAGATGACATTCGTGATTCTCATCAAAAATACAACAGGCTTATAAAAAAGAACGCCCGCATTTCTGCGAGCGTCTTAAATTTTTGCATGCCTCGCGACGAGCGCCGCGGTTATGCAGCCTGCCTATTACATGCAGGTGTAGCCGCCGTCAACCGGAACCATGATGCCGGTAACGTAGCTGGAAGCCTTGGATGCAAGGAAGATTGCAGCGGTGTCCAGTTCGCCTTCGTTTCCATAGCGTTCTGCCGGGATCATAGTCTTGGCATTTGCCTGGAAGAAGTCGGAATCCAGAGTTTCCTTGGTGAGCGGGGTGTAGAAGTAACCCGGGCAGATTGCGTTAACGTTGATGCCCTTGCTGGACCATTCAGCGGCCAGAGCGCGGGTCAGGTTCACAACAGCACCCTTGGCTGCGTGGTACGGAGCGGAACCGCAGATCTTGTTACCAACAAGGCCGTACATGGAGGCGATGTTGATGATACGGCCATACTTTGCCGGGAGCATTGCCTTCTTGGCGACGGCGCGAGCCATCTTGAAGGTACCACCCAGGTCCACGTTCATTTCGTGGTTCAGCTGGTCGTCGGTAATGTCTTCTGCCGGAGCAACAGCACCGGTACCGGCGTTGTTGATCAGGATGTCGATGCGGCCGAACTTGGCGAGAATTTCGTCAACGGCAGCTTCAACCTTGGCGGTGTCGGTAATGTCGCACTGGACAGCGAGAGTTTCTACGCCGAATTCAGCAGCGAGATCAGCGGCAACCTTGTCAATCATTTCCTTACGGCGAGCGATTGCAACAATCTTTGCACCCTGGTTAGCGAGAGCCTTTGCCATCTGAACGCCAAGACCAGTGGAGCAACCAGTAACAACTGCAACCTGGCCGGAGAGATCGAAATAATTCTTCATTTTTTATTCCTTGTGAATGTTTGTGATTAATTCGCAAAATAATATATGTTTTTCTAATTGGTCGGGGTACGTTTTTTGCCAATTTTCCATTATTTTACACAAATAAAAACAATGAATGCTGGTGTTTTCACAAATTGTTGAAAAAATCGCCCGAACGCAGGGATATTTGCAAAAGCTGTGCCAAAAAAGATGAAAAAAAACCGCAAAGTTTCCCTTGCGGCCTAAAAATTTCGCTTTGACTTTTAAAAAAAAGAACAAAAGTTATAGGATTTAGCTCAATTTTTCCTTTACAGCCTTCCACAAATCAGCGAAAACTTCCTCAGGAGTGCGTTCCGCATTAATGGCGGTGACACAATCGCTGTAATCTCGGGCAGCAGCCAGGTAGCCGTCACGAACCTTCTGGAAGAATTCAGCCTTTTCGCTTTCAAGGCGGTCGGGAGCCTCGCCGCGCTTTGCGGTGCGTGCGCGGCTACATTCCACACTGATGTCTAGAACAACGGTCAGTTCCGGGAAGCAATCGCCACAGGTCAGTTCCGTAAGACGCTGCACCTTCTCGGCGCCAAGCCCGCGGGCGTAACCCTGGTAGGCGAAAGTGCTCCAGGCAAAGCGATCCGCAATCACAATCTTTCCGGCTGCAAGAGCAGGGCGGATGATTTCTGCAATCACCTGGGCGCGGGCGGCATTATACAAAAGCAGTTCCGTATCGTTGGCCATGATTCCCTTGAAGGCAGGGTCTAGAAGAATTCCGCGGATCTGCTCGGAAATCTTGGCACCGCCCGGCTCACGAAGCTTTACCACTTCGTAACCCTCGGCGGTGAGGGCGGCAATCAGCTTGTCGATCTGAGTCGACTTACCGGAGCCATCGATACCTTCAAGAGAAATGAAACGCTTTGCAGTCTGCATCAAAACCTCGAGCCTTGAACCGCGAGCCTAATTAGTCAGCGATATCCTTGCCGTGGCACTTCTTGTACTTGAGACCAGAACCGCACCAGCACATGTCATTGCGGCCAATCTTCGGAGCCTGGGCAGCAGCGCGACGGGCGGCAGCATTTGCAACAGCGCGATGGACAGCGGCATTACGTGCACCCGGCAGGTTGGTAGCAGACATAGGCTGGGCCTGCTGTTCCTCGGAGATTGCGTTGGTCTCGGAAGTTGCAGCCTGGCCAGCAAGACCGGCAGCCTTTGCGCCTTCGGCAGAAATCTGTTCTGCTGCGGGAACTTCGGACTGTTCAGCAGGCTGTTCACCCTGAGCCTGAGCGGCCTGTTCAGCGGCAGCGCGTTCTGCGTCGATCTGTTCCTGGCTCTTAAGCTGGAGCTGATCCGGAGAAACGGTAACACCGTTGGGCAGAGTAATGCGGATATTCAAGATGCGAAGAGCAGTGAGGGTTGCAATCTTTTCCATGCAGCCTTCGAACAGCTTGAAACCTTCGCTCTTGTAAACCATCAGAGGATCCTTCTGGGCATAGCCGTGGAAACGGATAGCATCCTTCAGGCCGTCCATCTGGTAGAGATGTTCCTTCCAGACCTGGTCGATGGTCATCAACAAGAAGCGGCGTTCGATCTGACCAAATTCCTGAGGCGGAATAATCTTGGAGAGCTTGTCGTAGCGAGCCTTGCAAATGCCAAGGACTTCGTCAAGAACAGTTTCAGGAGTCTTGGTTGCGGCGTCTTCCATGGACAGGTTGTATTCAATGCCGAGGGAGCGCTGCAGGTCTACGTGGAGACCTTCCAAGTTCCACTGTTCCTGGTAAGTCTTAGGCGGAACATACTGGGAAACCTTGATGTCCAGGGCGTCTTCGATACGGTTCATGATTTCGTCATGAATATCATCGCCATTGAGGATACGACGACGCAGGCCATAGATCACCTTACGTTGTTCGTTCATCACATTATCGTAGTCCAGCAAGTGCTTACGGATGTCGAAGCTCTGGCCTTCAACGCGGCGCTGTGCACCACGGATAGAGCGGGACACGATGGGGTGAGTAATCACCTCGTCTTCGCCAACACCGAAACGGCTCATGAGGTTCTTGACGTTGTCGCCACCGAAGATACGCATCAAGTTGTCGTCCAGGCTCAAGAAGTACTGGCTGGAGCCCGGGTCGCCCTGACGGCCGGAACGACCGCGGAGCTGGTTGTCGATACGGCGGGATTCGTGACGTTCAGTACCGAGCACGTGGAGACCACCAAGTTCGGTTACGCCTTCGCCCAAGGCAATGTCGGTACCACGACCAGCCATGTTGGTAGCGATGGTCACCTTGCCCTTGTGGCCAGCGAACTGGATGATTTCAGCTTCACGGCCATGGTTCTTTGCATTCAGCACTTCGTGAGGAATGCCTTCCTTTTCAAGGAGGCCGTGGAGGTGTTCAGACTTTTCAATGGAAGCGGTACCAACCAGAAGGGGCTGACCCTTGGCGTGGCGTTCCTTGATTTCGGCAACGATGGCACGCCACTTGGCATCTTCGGACTTATAGACCAAGTCCTGTTCATCCTTACGGATACAGGGTCTATTCGTGGGAATCACCCAAGTGTTCATGTTATAAATCTTGATGAATTCGGTAGCTTCAGTTTCTGCAGTACCGGTCATACCAGACAGCTTCTTGTACATGCGGAAGTAGTTCTGGAAGGTGATGGTAGCGAGGGTCTGGTTCTCGCGACGAATCTTCACATTTTCCTTGGCTTCGATAGCCTGGTGCATACCGTTGCTGTAACGGCGGCCTTCCATCAAGCGGCCGGTGTTTTCGTCAACGATGATGATTTCGTCATCACGTACAATGTAGTCCACATCCTTTTCATAAAGATGCCATGCACGGAGAGCCTGGTCGATAAAGTGAACCCAGTCGGCGTGTTCACCATAGAGGTTGGTCACCTGAAGGATGGATTCGATGTTTGCAACACCCTTTGAAGTGAGCTGGACAACCTTGTCCTTTTCATCTACGCCGAAGTCGATATTCTTAACCAGCTTCTTTGCGATTTCGTTTGCCTTGGCGTACTTGTCGGTAGCGTCTTCGGCAGGGCCAGAAATAATGAGCGGAGTACGTGCTTCGTCGATCAAGATGGAGTCCACTTCGTCCACAATACAGAAGTTCAGTTCGCGCTGCACCAGCTGGCTGGGGTCAACGGCCATGTTGTCGCGGAGGTAGTCGAAACCGAATTCGTTGTTGGTACCGTAGGTCACGTCGGAGTTGTAACTTTCGCGACGCTGTTCCGGATCCAAGCCGTTCACAATAAGACCGACAGTAAGGCCCAAGAACTTATAGACCATACCCATCTGCTTGGCGTCACGGCCAGCCAGGTAATCGTTCACAGTAACAACGTGCACACCGTGGCCACCAAGAGCGTTCAGGTAAACAGGCAGTGCTGCAGCAAGGGTCTTACCTTCACCAGTAGCCATTTCAGAAATTGCACCTTCGTGAAGCACAAGGCCACCGATCATCTGAACATCGAAAGGCATCATGCGGAAGGGCTTTACGGAGTCAGGATAAAGTTCACGAACCTTGGCATAGACTGCGGCAGGCATGTAGACTTCCCATTCGTTCTTGCCGGCGGCAAGTTCAGCCTTGGCAGCGTCAGTGTACTGTTGCAGATCGCCCAGCTTGCTAAAGTCGAAGTTGTTTTCAGGCTTGAAGATGTTAAAGATACCCAAGCGACGGTCGCAAGCTTCCTTACAGACTGCAAAAGCTTCAACCTTGATATCGTCCAGGGTGGCGCCATTCTTCAGCTGTTCGCGGAATTCTGCGCTCTTTGCAGCGAGGGCAGCGTCATCGAGAGCTTCCAGGGCTTCGCGGGCCTTGTTGATCTTGGCGATAATCGGGCGAAGCTGCTTCACCTTACGTTCGTGGGGTGTACCGAAAATCTTGTGCAGTACGGTATCTACAATGCTCATTTGGTTTCCTCTTTTACGGCCGAAGGCAAGGCCTGCGGACACTGATTAAAATTTTACGAGGATAATGTAGCAAAAGATACGCCTTACAAAAAAGTCGGCATTGTGAAACAATACCCTAATTTGTGCCTGGTTATACGGCAGGAGTTAGAAACGTTTCACCACGAGAATTTCAAAACTGCCAAGAACCTTTTGTTCTATATGGTCCTTGTAAAACGATGGCGAGTAAGACATTTGCATCAGAATATTCCAGGACCAGCTATCATGCCATTGGCCTAAAGCCAGTTTTCCATTGACATCTGGGAAAAAGCCAAACGATCCATTATCCGTTACGCCAAGGGCGAGGCCGCCTAGAGCCCATGCATTTACAAACAAATTATCAAAAACCCAAGTGTAGCTATATCCCCCATGAACCCAAGCGCTATATATGTTACGGTCCTTTGAGTGGAATTCAGCCAAATCGTCATAATCCGTTGTTTTGCTAGTTTGAATTTTACCGCCAAAAATCAAGCTGCCTGCGGATTCATTCTGGATGCGGTCCAATAAATAGGGGGCGCGAACCGAGAACTCGTCCATGCCTGCCATGACCCATAAAGTAGATAGATATATATCCCTCTGGAGCAGGTCCATATGTTCTTCTTCTACATCCTCGTTCTCACTACCATCTTCATCCAATGTATAGGAAAACCCCCTGTACCTGCGATACCTAAGGTGCATCCAAAAATTTCCAGGGAAGAAATCCAGGCCCGTATCAAAGCAGAGTGATCGAACACCTTCACTCCCCCCAGTAAAGCCAAGGGAGTACTTAACATCAAAGGACAAGTCCTTAAAACCAGCACCAACACCTATGTCCACTGGACGCTTAGAATGAAGGGTATGGCCAAATTGACTACTCCAAAGCGACATGTAGTTATAGTTTGTCAGAATACGAATTGAGTACAGATTATTGAACTTCTTTACAAGATCTTTCCTTGATGCATCCTCAACAGAAGAATTAGTCTTCGTTTCTTCTGCCGCAAAAACCTGCGTATTGACAAAAAGGCAGGTTAAGGACACAACAAATAATCTTACCAAGCTGTTATACATTGGCTGCCTTAAAATCTCTTAACCACGAGAAGTTCGAAACTGGACAGATAGCGCTGTTCCACGTGGCCCCAGTAAATCGAAGGGGAATAGGTAGCCTGAACCACCGCGTTCCAGGACCAGTTCCAATGCCATTGACCAAAGGCTATCTTTACGTTAAGATCTGGGAAAAATCCGAAGGCGCCATTACCTACGGCACCCACGGCCATTCCACCCATAGCCCAGGCGTTTAAAAACAAGTTATGTTGCACGACCCAAGTGTAGCTGTAGCCGCCGTGCGCCCAGGTGCTATAGATATTGCGGTTCTTGGAATAGTATTCAAAAACATGGGCGCGGTCCACTGCGGTAGTGGACTGGAACTTTCCACCAAATATAAAGCTACCTGCGGAGCCTTCCTGAATGCGGTCCAGGAAATAAGGCGCACGAACAGAGAACTTTTCCTTGCCGGATTTTACCCAAAGAATGGAAAGGTAAATATCACGCTGGCGGAAGTCCGTGACATTGTTTGTGACAGTGCTGTCATCAGAGCTCCTAGCTCTTGTGGAAAGACCGCTATACCTACGGTACTTGGCCTGCATCCATAAATCCTTGGGAAAGAAATCAATACCCGTGTCAAAGCCTACGGAGCGCCTTCTTGTTTTGTCGATAACAAAGGGGAGAGAAAACTTGACGTCAAAGCTAAAATCCTTTACGCCAAGGCCAAGGCCAAAATCAATGGGGCGGTTGGATTCCAAGGTGCCGCCATCGTACTCGCTGCTGGCGAATGCAATGTAGTTGTAGTTTGCCAGAACGCGGACAGAGAACAGGTTGTCATACTTCTTGACTTTCTCCTTTTGCCTGGAATACACAGTCTCGACTCTTTCAGTAGAGTCGAGTTCGTCTAAATCGTAATCCGTGGAATCCAATTCAACGGAGTCCAGGTCAACAGAATCCAGATCGATCATGCCCGACTGATCTATCGGCAATTCCGCCTTGACAGAATCAGAAGCTGTGTCGGAAACAGCTTCCTCAACAGCGAACGCCTGCGCATTGAACAACACGCAAACCAGAACTGCGAAAAAAAATCTTGTCAAGTGATTGTACATTAACCGCCAAAACCTTGCCGGAAAAAATAGAATTATATTTTACCACGTCAAAAAGGATTTTATCGATGTCTGTATTTTTTACTAAATCAAAAAAGAATCTCTTTTCCATTACTGCGTGCGCCGCAATTTTCGCAGCATCCACTCTCCTTGCAAACAAGGCAAGTGCGCAAACTACAGACAGTATAATGCTTGCCAATCCGGAATACACCGCCAGCGGATACCTCCCTTACCAGGAACCGGATAAAAGCGTCAAGTACACCAAGGCACCTGCAGGTTACAAGCCTTTCTATATCAGCCACTACGGACGTCACGGAAGCCGCTACCATTACAGCGCCGATGACTACAAGTACATCTACGAAACTCTGGCAAAGGCCGATACTGCGAAGGCTCTTTCCATGACAGGCAAGTACGTCATGGCCGCCTCCAAACTTCTGATGGAAATGGCTGCGCCGAAGGCCGGCGACCTTACTATCCTAGGCGCAAAACAGCACGAAGGCATCGCCCGCCGCATGGTAAAGAACTTCCCCGAAGTGTTCGCAGAACGCAAAGGCAACAAGAACACAAAATACTACCCGCATGTTGATGCCTACGCCAGCACCTCCGGCCGTTGCATCCTCAGCATGAGCGCCTTCCTGGGCGAACTCCGCGCGCAAAAGCCCAAGGTGGAAATCCACCAGGAAACGGGCAAGAGCCTTATGGCCTTCATCAACACCTTCAATTTCGACATTACAAAAGACTACGGCAACATCCCGGAATTCAAGGCGGAAAACGACAAGCTCTGGCAAAACGTTTCCACAAAAAATTTCCAGCAGACTCTGTTCACCGACAGCGCCTACGTAGCCGCAAACATCGACATCACCAATCTCTACAACAAGACATTTGAAGTGGTGGGCAGCATCCAGGGAATGGAAGTGGACAACAACCTGACCATCCTGGAAAGGCTTTTCACCAAGGAAGAAAAACTGAACCGCTGGAAGGCTCAGAACGCTTGGTGGTACAGTGTGCTGGGCACCTGCCCCCTCACCGGAGACGACGGCATTAACACTGCAAAGCCCGTACTGAAGCACATCATCGACAGCGCACAGGCAACCATAAACCACATTGCCGACGGCACAATGGCCGAAGCCGCGGCCACCCTCCGCTTTGGCCACGATACAGCCATTCTCCCCCTGGCAGGCCTTATGCAGCTGAGTATCGCCAATGCAAAAGTCACCGACATGACCAAGCTACATGAACAGTGGGCCGACTTTAAGATCATCCCTATGGCCGCAAACCTGCAAATGGTCCTGTACAAGAATGGGAGTAAGCCCATCCTTGTGAAATTCCTCTACAACGAACGCGAAGTCACCGCACCTATTCCCTGCGACGAAACCAAACTCGCCAAGAAAGAAAAATGCCCAACGGCACCTTACTACCGCTGGGACGACGTCCGTGATTTCTACACAAAGATCGCGCAATAGCCACGCTGTCCTAGTCAACCCCAAGACTGAACTTGCAATACAGACCATAGTGGAAAATTCTATGGCTCATAGGCTCGAACAGCTCGTTAGAGTAGGCTGCGAACTTGATGTAGGTATCCAGTCGACCGCCCACCTGTAACCAGGGCTTGAATGAATATTCCGCATAGGTATTGTTCAACAGAAGAAAGTCCCAACCAGGTGCGCCGTAGTGGGGCAGGGAATTGGGAATCGTACGCATAGCGTCCACCACTGCCTTGTTGCTCAAGGTAACCTTGTTCTTATACTTCAATTCCAGTAGCAGGCTGTACTTGACGCCAGTATTATACTGGTAGTTGTTCATGTTGTTGACATACTCGGGATGGACCTCCTTGATCAAGTCGTCGTAGCCCATGTCCGCAGTACCCAGGAGAATCAAGTAGGCCTGATTCATCACACGGAAGAAAATATTGGGAGTGATCCACAAAGCCAGATCCAAGGCGCCACCGATGGAGATGGTGCTGACCGTAGCCAAATCGCCGTAGAAGGAATCATAGTCCAGGTTCACAGAGAAATCAAGCCAATGGCCCTTGCCGTGGACACCCGTATTCTTCAGCTTTCCCATGACGTCCAGCTGCAGCACAGCGCCTTCGAAACCTGCCTCCCACATAGCATCTACGGAGAAATAATCAAAAGGCTGCTTTACGATAGTATAGGGCTTACCATATTCCAGGTGGCCTGACAAGAAAACATAGCGATCGTTCCACTCGTTATCCAGCTCATCGGCAGCCTTTCCGCCGAACCGGTAGTCACTGCCGAAACGGGAACCGCTACCTAGGGCAAGGGAAAGTTCAATAGGAACAAAACCCGTCAAATGGTCACGGTTGCCAAAGGCCTTGCGCTGCAAGTAACCTGCGGAACCCAAGGCGAGAGCAGGCAGCTGCTTATACCATTCAACTTCCTTTGTATTGTAGATAAGGCGGGAAAGTCTATACAGAACTTCGCCGTACATGGAGCCTGCAATAGAGGTAGTGATCAAGTCGTTAGGTGCGGGATATTCCGTTTCCGCGAACATCTCCCATGTGAAACTGCCCAACGCCGTCCACAGAAGGCTTCGATAAAAACCGTAGCCACCGCCACGGGCGGCAATATAATACATGGAACCCTGATAGGGATGACCGTAGAAGTTGATGGCCCAGTGGTTATGGTCCCACTTCCAACCTTCACGCAAGTTTCGTTTCCAGATATCCAGATTGATATCCGCGTAATTCTTCTGAAGAACATAGTAGTCCCACGCCCAGACAAAAACGTTAAGGCCAAGCACTTCTAACAAAATAATGCCAGGATGAATCTTGTTCTTTGAAATTTCCGATTCAGGAAGAGTGGAACCGTCGCTCAGGAGACCCTGGGTGATATTCACGTGGCTTGAGTCCGCATTCCCTGCTTTGTCCGATTCCACAATGTCGTAACTGTTCAAGGCCTTGCGAAGCTCAATCACCTGCTGAACGCTAAGGATAGAATCATTTCCAAGAATCTCTCGAACAGCCTTCATTCGTGCAACACTATCCAGCTGGATCTGAGACCAGCCTACGGAAGCAAGCAGCAAAAAACAAATGAGAACTAAACGAATCATACTAAATTTTTTGCCCCATAATAAATAAAAAACGTCTATTATGCAATATGGAAAAGCAAACTTCTAGATGAAACAATATATATAGCCGATGAAACAAAAAAGGGCAGGTTTCATACCTGCCTAAATCCCTTTCATTGATTTTTTTTGATGTAGACTCCATAAAGACCTAGTTACTGGTCTTGATGCCGGCGCCTTCGAACACGGACTTGTTCTGGGGATCGGCAAGAGCAACAGTAGTGATCCAATCGAATTCTGCAATGCCTGCCAGACCGACACGGGCACAAAGCTGGTCACGTGCTACGTTGTATGCATTGAGGATCTGGACCTTTTCTGCTTCGGGAGCCTTTTCGATACGTTCGGACCAGCTGGTACCCAGTTCCAAAAGGCCTGCACTTGCCTTTGCATAGAACTTAGCCTTTTCAGCGGTAATTACGGAAGATTCGGGAGCAGTGAAAGCTTCGACCTGGACGATTGCAACAGACTTGGGAGCGTTAGACTGGAGCTGGTCCATCTGCGGCTTTGCTTCGTCGTCGCCACAGGCAATAAAAAAAGAGGCCATGACCAGGAACGTGATTGCAAGAACTCGTTTCGCCATAATAGCCTCTCCTCTTTTTTAATAGCGGCTTGTGGGCTCGAACCACAGACCTGCGGATTATGATTCCGACGCTCTACCAACTGAGCTAAGCCGCCAAAGGTGTACCAAAGTTAGATAAAAACTAAAAATATTTCAAGGGGTTATTCAAAATAAACTTTAGAATCTACGAAATTTTCACCCCAGTTAATGACCTGCCAGCCCGGTGCGGAACTTTTCAGGTTAAAATAGGGAGTATTGGGATCAATCTGCATCTGGCAGGCCGGTGCAACATGAACCACCTGGCGACCCAGTGACACTTCAAACTCCTGATGGTAGTGTCCTGTGAAAATATGGGTAAGGTTCGGGATATCGGCCAGCACCTTCTGCACATCCAGCATGTTCTTCATAAAGAAACGAAGATCCATGAAGCGGTGTCCGCAGAAGCAGGGCGGATGGTGAACGAACAAGATGATTTCACCTTCTACCTTTGAGGCTTCTACCTTGAGCCAGTCCAGCTGTTCCTGTGAAACTTCGCCGCAAGCACTATCCAAGAAGAAGAGTGTCTTGCCGGCAATATCGTAACGGTAGTAGCACTTGCCATTGTGGACCTTGCCTTCAAGATCCAGGTACTGTGCCATGACCTCGATACGATCGTGATTTCCAGGGATAACGCAACAGGGAACATTGAGTTCCTTAATTACATCGGCAACAAACTTGTATGCGCCAGGTTCCGCGTCTTCGTTCGCCAAGTCACCGGAAAGAACCAAAAGGTCAATTCCTTTCATGGACTCGGACTGCAAGGCCTTCTTAAAGTTGGCGCGAACATCAATGTCCTGCACCAGGCTTTCATCGTCTCCGATATGCAAATCGGAAATCTGGCCTATTTTGAAAACTTTGGAAACCATATAGTGATTACAATATAGGTTATTCGTTGTATCAATTGCGTAAGTTTTTGCAAAATAATAGGTTTTGTGACGGATATCATGAATAAAATCATGATTTTGAATAAGTTTTCAATACCCATCTGTGATTTCTCTGTGAACAGATATTGAAAACTAACCTTCAACACTAATCAACGTTGAAAAAAGTGAATAGATTTGAAATTTTCAACATTTTGACGCCAAAAAGTTAAGTTCATAACTAATTGAAAGTCAACGTCATAAAATTCCAGATCCACATTTTCTATCAACTATTCACGCTTCCAATAATCAATACTATTTATATAAATAAATAGAGATTATTAGTATGTGTGTGAATTAGAGGTCTACCTTCTTTGCTTCCTTATTGTTTGCTGCAGGCTGCTGAGAAGGACTGACACCCATCTGGCAATTACCCTGGAATACAGCACCTTCCTGGATGATAAGCATCTTGGTCTTGATGTTGCCTACGAACTGGGAGTTGCTTTCGAGAATCAGCTTTTCAGAGCAGTCGATGTTACCCTTGACAGAACCTGCCACAACAGCGGAGTTGGTCTTGATTTCGCCTTCGACATAGCCCTGGCGTTCAATAATCAATTCGCCTTCGATAGAGACACTGCCGTTGATGGTGCCAGCAACGCGGACGTCGCTCTTACCGCTGACATCGCCCTTGATGGTTACGCTGTGACCGATCTGTGTGATTTCCTGTTCTTTAGTAGCCATTTGTTTTCCTCTTGTTGAAAAATCTTGTTGAGACTAGTAGTTGAAGAAGGATTCGGGATCCAGAGGCTTGCCGTCCTTCGTAATGGAGTAGTGAAGATGGGGACCGTTGGCGTTACCGGTTTCACCGATGGTGCCGATGATTTCGCCCTTGCTGACGGAGCGACCCTTCCTGGTACGGATTTCCTTCATGTGGGAGTAGCTTGAGATATAGCCATTCTTATGGTCTATGACGATGGTGTTACCCAGTTCGCCTTCTCGACCTGCAGAAAGTACGATGCCACTACCCGACGCAAAGATTGGGTTTCCAGCCTTGGCAGAAAAGTCGGTGCCCAGATGTTCATTATCCGGGTCAAACTTCTTGCTGACAATGCCCACCACGGGAAGAACATTGGGAATTCGTTCCAGACGAATCTTTTCTTCCATGGGGATCCAGCCGTGGATACCCTCGTAGTCCACCTCGATCTTTTCAGAAGGGGTGTGTGCAAACTTGTTCTTGTCGATAAGGCTGTTGATTTTATTGGAGTCGTTCTCGATGAAAGTTCCGAGAATGTTCTGGATTCTTCCTTCCAGAACCCAGATGGAATCCAGGCGAGAGAACAGCTCCTCGTAGTTCTTGTTCTGCTTGATGAGCTGTGCGTTGGTCACGCGCATATTCTCGTAATGGACCAGCCTCCTGGTGACGCTGCCCATCTTGAAAAGTCCGATGACCAATGCAACAACCAGAACAACCAGGAAAATCTTGCCAAAAAGAAACCACTTTGTCGAAACGCGGTATTTCTTGATGCCGTTGGAATCTTCCGGGATGATCTGTATGGTGTAATACTTACCTTTCACTTTTTCCTCTTTTTTCGAGAGTCGCGTAGGTTAGCGGTTTTCCATCAGTTCCTGAATGCGGGTCAGGTCGTCCATGCTATAGTAGTTGATGACGATGGTACCCTTGGATTCGGATGCTGCGCTGGGATTCAACTGCACCTTGGTGCCGAAGAAGGTTTCCAGACGGTTTTCGAAATTCTTCAGGTCGGCGCTGAGTTCGCGCTTAGCCGGCTGAGTCGGAGTTTCACCAGGAACATCACTGGAGTCACCACCTTCGTCGCCAGTATGAACTTCCACCGGTTCTTCGGTCTGGTCGGAACCAGACCTGCCGCCGATTTCTTCGCCGCGGATAATAGCTTCGATCTGACGGACGTTCAAACCTTCGCTGATGATGCGCTGTGCAAGTTCCTCGGCATTTTCCACCTTGTCGGAACAGAGGGCGCGGGCAGCACCGGATGCAATCTTGCCCTCCTGGATCCAGGCGAGAACCTGTTCAGGGAGCTTCAGCAAGCGGAGTGCGTTTGTAATGGCGGAGCGGGACTTACCAACAGTCTTGGCCAAATCGTCGTGAGTATAGCCGTGAAGTTCAATCAATTGTTGATAAGACTGTGCAACTTCAACAGGATTAAGGTCCACACGCTGGATGTTTTCGATAAGGGCCCATTCGCCCATGATCTTGTCGTCCAGGTTTTCGTAGACCTGAGCCCTGATGGTAGAAAGGCCTGCCAGCTTGGTGGCGCGGGTACGACGTTCACCACTGATAATCTGGTAACGGTCACCAACCTTGCGAACAGCAATGGGCTGGATCAAGCCATGCTTTTCGATGGTTTCGGCAAGTTCCACCAGTTCTTCGTCATTGAAGGACTTACGGGGCTGGAACGGGTTGGGGTCAACCAGGTTGACGTCGATTTCAATGATTTTTTGAGAGTTATCAACAGGAGCGTCGGATTCTGCGGTATTTTCGGTACCTGCAGCGCCAGATTGTTGATTGTTTTCAGAAACATTGGACGGCTGTTCTACGGAATGGTCCTTGAGAATGTCGGAAAGAGAACGTCCAAGTGCGAAAGATTTCTTACCCATTTATAACCTACTTGTCTCTATTTAAAATTTCTTCAGCCAACTTCATGTAGGCCTGTGCACCGCTGCTCTGTACATCATATAGGATTGCCGGCTTACCATGGGAAGGAGCTTCGCTCAACTTCACATTGCGGGGAATCATTGCCTGGAACACGGTGTCGCTGAGATTTTCGCGAACTTCTTCGGCCACCTGCTTGCAGAGGCTGAGTCGAGAATCATACATGGTCAGCAAGGTACCTTCGATCTTCAAGTTGCTGTTCAGGTTCTTCTGGACTTCGCGGATAGTCTTGAAAAGTTCAGTCATACCCTGGAGAGCATAGTATTCGCACTGCACCGGAATCAGAACGCTGGTTGCGGCAGTGAGAACATTAAGAGTCAGCAGGTTCAGGCTGGGAGGAGCGTCGATGATAATGAACTCGAAGTTCTGCTTCAGAACATTCATAACGCGTTCAAGACGGCGTTCACGGCTCATGACGTTCACCAGTTCGATTTCCATGACAGCAAGGTCGGAGCCGGAAGTGATAACCTTCAGGTAATCCAGACTTGTATCAAGGATAGCTTCCTTGAGATTTTCATAGGTAACATTGTCGGGATTTTCGGCAAGGTTCAGGACTTCGTGGATATCCACTTCCTGCGTTTCGTTGAAACCCAGACCCTGGGATGCATTGCCCTGGGGGTCCATGTCGATCAGGAGAGTCCTCTTCTCCAGAGCGGCAAAACTTGCAGCCAGGTTCACGGCGGTGGTAGTCTTGCCCACGCCACCCTTCTGGTTGCATATAGCGATCACTTTACTCATTCGTTACCTCTTGTAACTAAGGCGTATTCCTGTTCTTCCTGGGGCAGTGCATATTTATATATGTGTACTGCAGGATCGTTTTCCAGGTGAACGATATTGTTGTAGCTCTTGAGGGTGACAAACTGGCCACCACGTGCAAGGCCCGGCTGGGCACGTTCCCAATCGTTTTCAAAAGTAGAAAGGGCTCGGCAGCTGACAAAGTCAAGGTAGGCCAGGCCGGAAGTCTCGAAACGCTTGCCCACGACGGTCATATTGTCCAGGTGCAATTCATCCTTCACAAAGTTCATGAACTGCACTCGCTTGTTGCGAGGTTCCACGGCATAGAACTGAATTTCGGGCATGACAATAGCCAACGGGAAAGAGGGGCATCCTGCTCCTGCACCCATGTCCGCCCAACGCTTACCCTTTAGAGAAGCTGCCAAATCTTGATGTGTCATCCCGGCCGTAGTGCCGGCTGCAACACACTTAAGAACTTGTTCTTTAGTGTGGCTGGTCCCCGTATGGGGAGGATCTCCTACCAACTGCCTTATATATATATAAGGTACCAGTGAATCGGCGATATGTCGAGACAAGAACTTCTGGGAATCCTTCTCGGAAATCAAGTTGCCATATTCCTTGGTTTCAACCACGAGGTCTGCAAAGGCATACAACTTTGCCAATACATCAGCAGACAGTTCCACCCCGTTGGAGGCCAGGAACTGGTTCAAAAGATTCTTCTGTTCTTCGTTTTCAGAATATTTCATAAACGTAATATCCTAAAATGTTCCACGTGAAACATGCCCCCAAAATTTAAATATCCAAAAAAATAAAATCAAGAAAACTAGGGCTTCTCCCTTCATTTAATTAAAATATCTGTGGATATTTTTTTAGTTGGTGTTAGGTTTTTGTGGATATAATTTATTTTTCTCCTGTAACCCATTAATGAAAAATGTGATAGCTGATTTTGCAGGTGTTTAATAAAAGGTGAATTATAATGTTTCACGTGGAACGTTTGCACGCCGAGAGCCATTGTATAAACCAACAAAATAAGTGATTTTTCTTTTGACAAATTCCTTGGGAGTACCGATATAATTTGTGAGGGTTGGTTACCCTTCCGTACTAGTCATACGGTTCTCCTTTGTTAGTTGGTTGGAAAATCCCCGAGGCGAAAGCTTCGGGGATTTTTTTGCAGGTACAATCTCGCTAAATTATAGAAGGTTGATGAAGACAATTTCAGGTCGGTTGAATATTCTGGGAAGTCTTGTACTTTCCTTCGCAAGACCTCGACTTACAATCATGAGGGTCTCTTTCTTTTGGTGAATACCGCCCGTGTATTTTGGAAAGAATCCCTGATCTGGTGCATAAAATCCATCTTCGAGGAGAAGCGGTAGTCTCCATTGCCCTCCGTGAGCATGGCCTGCGGTTACCAAGTCGAATCCGTATTCAGCGTATATATCCACAAGTTCAGGTCGGTGGGCTAGCAAAATGTTGTATTTACCCTTGTCCAGAAATTTCATTGTTGATTCGAGTTGAACTTTTAGGGAATCTAATCCGATGTATGTAGGATCGTCGATGCCGCATATATTGACGAGTTCATTGGACTTCTTGAGCTGTAAACAGTTTCCTTCTAAGACTGTTGCGCCGGCTTTTGTTGTTACTTCTTTTATGAAGTCCATTTGGTTGCTCCAGTATTCGTGATTTCCGGAGACATAGAATGAGGGATACTTCTGGGAGACTGCCTGAATGAAATCAGCGGCAGTTTCTATGGGGAGATCGTCATCATAGATATCGCCACCTAGCAAAACAATGTCGGGCTGTTCGGTATCAATAAGCTCTAGGATAGGTTTTTCGTTCTCCCCATATTTGCAGGAGTGGAGATCAGTTATAAGGGCAATCCTTAGAGGTGAATGAATTTTGCCTGTTTCTACGTTGTAGTTGGTGACTTGAATTCGATAGCTAAGAAAGAAAAATAATAGAAAAGCCAAAAAGAGTATGATGGCTATGATGAAAAGTTTTCGAATTCGCTTGGAGGTAAACATAAACCCAATATACAAAAAACGGGATGTTGGAGCACTTCGTGCGCTACATGCACATGTTCGGTCATGCCGGTGAGCAAGCTCCCTACCGCGACATTCGGCATTGGTTGGCATGCTTCGCATGCTACACTCTACGCCTCGGCAGTAAAAATACACAAGTGTATTTTTGTTGCTCTCGGCTTGATTGTGTTTCACGTGAAACCTTATGAGGCGAGAGAAGCAGAAAATTATTTATACGGTCAGTTCTACTAGATTGCCTTCGGGATCTTGAACCACACTTTCGTAGTATCCATCCCCTGTCGTTCGAGGCTGCCCTACGATAGTAATACCATCAGCTTCCATCTGGGCGGTTAACTTGTCCACCATTTCCTTGGACCCTAGGGACATTGCCATATGACACCATCCTAATTGTGTATTGGATATTGAAGATGCGATGTCGGTTCGGTGCATCACTTCAATGCGGGCGCCGCCTTCGAAGGTAATGAACCTGCTGGTAAAACCTTTGGCAGGATTATGATATTCCGGATGAAGCGTAGCTCCCAGATACTTTTCATAGAAGGTACAAACCTTCTCGATATCTTTGACCCAAATGGCGACGTGGTCTATTTTCATAGGGGTAATATACAAAATTGAGTTTGGTTATGTTTCACGTGGAACATTTAAACTCCCCTGGCGTCGGGGTCCCAGATAATCTTATGAAGCTGGACCTGGAATCGTACATTGTTCCGGCGCATGGTTGCGTTGGACAGAATCCAGTTCACTATATCCTCGTACTTCATGGTCCCGAAAATAGGGGACACATAGAAGGTGGGAAGCTTCCATCCCTCTCTGGCGTATTCCGCTTCCATAGCCCCGATGACCCTGGCCGCATCCTGAAGATCTTCTTCCGTACCCACCACAAACTTCAGAACATCCTTCCCCCTGAGGGTCATCATGTTCGCGAGATTCATCTTTGGCTGCATCCCGCTGGAGATACTCTTCCAGTCCATAGTGCAAAGGATATGTCTATAGCCGGATGGTTTGGGCTGGGTTCCGTTGGTCTCGATGTTCACCTCAAGACCATAATCGTCCAACATTTTCAATAAAACTTCCACATCCTTGTGGATAAGTGGCTCCCCTCCGGTCAAAGTCACGTATTGGGTGTTGAAAGATTTCACCTTTTCGAAGACTTCCATAGGAGACATCTCCTGGAAATCGTTCCCCTCTACGGCATACATGGAGTCGCAGTAGGCGCAGCGGAGGTTGCATCCGAACAGTCGGATGAATACGGCAGGGGCGCCGGTGCGGATCCCCTCGCCCTCAATGCTCAGGAATATTTCAGAGATTTTCATAAGTCAATCAACTTCATATTCGGCGATGTTGTTTTCGCTTTCCTGGACGGTCACCTTATAACAGTTGGGAATCTGGTCGCAGATCCATTTGGCCAAGTTTTCAGCGGTGGGATTGAAGTCCACCACGTCGTTGATGTACTTGTGGTCCAGCTGCTGGGAGATGATTTCCTTGGCGGCCTTGAAGTCGATGACCATGCCGTTGGCGTCCAAGGTCTTGGACTGGCAATAGACGGTAATGATCCAGTTATGTCCGTGAAGATTCTGGCACTTGCTTTCGTAATTCAATGCCAGCTTGTGTGCGCCCGAGATTTCGAAGCGCTTCATGATTCTATACATGATGTACCTAGTTTTGTTTATAGACAGGATGGTTTTCGAACTGTCCCGCGGTCTATATGCCGCTGTGATTTGATGAAAAAAATATAGAAAAAAAGTTGAAAATTTTTTGACAGATCTGAAATTAAAGCCGATATACTTTGTGTGAGGGGTGGTTGCCTCACGTAGTCATAATAACTCCTTGTTGTTGGGTTCCCTGGGTCAGTGTTTAACTCCTTTGGCTGATCCAGGGAATTTTTTTATAAAAATATTTGACACTTTAAAAAATAAAACCGATATACAAGGTGAGGTGTGGTTCCCTCACAAAGTCATAATTGTGACCTTGTTGGTTGTGTTGTGTGGTCCCTGGGCTGGCTTTCTCCTGGCTGGCTCAGGGATTTTTTTATTTGGACATTATGCTGCACTCGCCCTGCATGTTGGTGTGCTACGCACACTACATCCTCATGCTCGGTCATACCGATCCAAGCGTGCTTGGTCGGTGCGACACTCTACGAATGTTGGGCCTAAGCCTTCGGCATAGGCCTACACCCATCGGGTGTCAAATGAAAATAAACAAGTTTATTTTCGCTTTCCACCCTCGGCTGTGTTTCACGTGAAACAATTGTCAACTTTATCCTAAAGCCCCTGGAAGAAGATCACCGCATCCACGAATCCCAGTTTCTTGTGGTTGAAAGCTCCGGGCAGTCGGCAAAGTTCCTTGAAGCCCAGGCTCTTCCACAGGTGCATGGCGGGTTCGTTGGTGCTGATGACGAAGTTGAACTGGATTGCCTTGAAGCCCATGGCCTTGGCATTCCGGATGCAATCCTCGCCCATTTTACGACCGATTCCCTTTCCGCGTGTTTCACGTGAAACCATGAATGAGGCGTTGGCCACATGGCTGCCTCGTCCGCGATGGTTCTGGATGATCTTATAAAAACCAAGAATCTTGGAGCCCGCGCTATCCTTGTCTGTGTCAGAAATGGTTTCTTCCATGACCCAGCTGTTCACGCCCTTGCCGAACCAGTAGTCGAATGCGTCCTGGTCGCTGGCAGTTTCTTCAAAGTCATAGGTGTCGCCGCCCTGAATCACTTCGCGGAAAATGGGCAGCATCTGGGGAAAATCATCTGGAGTAGCTTTACGGATTTGCATATTTGGCAAGTAAGCAGTGGTTAGTGATTAGGAATTGAATATTCCGTAATTAAGTGCGAGATCTGTCATGTGTCGCGCTTTCAACTATATATAATATAGTAAGTGATGTATGTCTTAATAAAAAAAAGAATGATATTGGCAAAATATATTAGCTGGTATACGACAACATATATATATTAGTATCACGAAATTCAAAGCACCCGTAGGGTGCAACCTAACCACTAACCACTAATCACTAACCACTAAAATTATGGAAGAAGTAGTAAAGTTTCTCAAGGAATGTGGCGCCTATTTTTTGGCAACCGTAGATGGTGATCAGCCTAAGGTTCGCCCCTTTGGCACCGCAGAGATTTTTGAAGGCAGGCTGTACATTCAGACCGGCAAGGTCAAGGAAGTTTCCAAGCAAATTGCTGCAAATCCCAAGGTCCAGATTTGCGCCATGAACAAGGCTGGTGAATGGCTCCGTGTCAGCGGTACCTTGGTGGAAGACGACCGCCTGGAACCCAAGGTCCACATGCTGGAAGCCTACCCCAGCCTCAAGGCTATGTACAAGCCCGAAGATCCCAACACCCAGGTTCTCTATATCAAGGATGCCGAGGCGACCTTCTGCAGTTTCACAGCAGCACCTCGCACAGTGAAGTTCTAAAGTCCAAAGTGAAGCAATTTCTCCTATTATTTATTCTTGCTCTGTTCCTATGCAGTTGCGCAGGAACGTCGGACCTTGCTGTACATGCCCCAGGCAAGCCGGCCCACCATCTGGCCGATGGTCACTTTATCAACATCGATACCAGCGTTGCCCCCATTCGCGACACCATGGAGCTGGATTCCCTGGTTCCTACTCACAGAACCAAGGTCTATAGGCTGCCAATCGCCCGCGGAAACGAGGAATTGTGGATAGATTCCACAATAAGCACTGCCACCTGGATTGGGCATGGCACCTACTATATTATGTGGAAAGGCTACGGAATTTTGGCCGATCCCATCTTTAGCGACCGCGCCTCTCCGGTTCAGCTTTTCGGCCCCAAGCGCGGAACTCCCCCTGGCCGAGCCCTGGACTCCCTGCCTGTAGTCAATCTTGTGATTATTTCCCACGATCACTACGACCACCTGGACAAGGGCAGCATCAAGAAGATTTACAAGAAATGGCCCCAGACCACTTTCGCGGTTCCCCTGAAAGTTGCGGAAATCTTGGAAGACTGGGGAATTCCCAGGAAAAACATTATCGAGCTGGACTGGTGGCAGAGTGCATCGGCCGGTCCGTTGAAATTGACTTTTGTTCCATGCCATCACCTAAGTCGTCGTGGCGCCTTCAAGTCCAGTACCAATTCCACCTTGTGGGGCAGCTGGATTTTGGAACGGCCTGTGGAACAATCCGCGGATTCCGCCGCTACATCCGCTACGCAAAAAATTTGGTTCGCCGGCGACCTGGCTATGGGTGACGGTTCCTACTACAAGCAGATTTTTGAAAAATTCGGCCCGGTGGATGTGGCATTCTTGCCTATCGGCAGCTACAAACCATCCCGTTACACACGAGTTCACGTTAGCCCTCGTCAGGCAGCCCAGCTCCACCTGATTATGCAAAGTCGCCAGAGTTTGGCTATGCACTGGGGTGATTTTGGCATGGTTTACGACCGCCTGGAGGATCCTCCCAAGGATTTGGCTCGGGCCCGTAAGGAACTTTCAATTCCCGATTCCAGTTTCACGGTTCCTGTTCACGGCGAAATTGTTCAGATTTTAAAGTGAAAACTTGTGAAATTTTAGACAAGTCGCAACTTAGTTTGTTGATAAATTTGTAAACAATTAATTAACATTCTAGCTGTTGCTGCATTATTTGTGGATGTAATTGTTAATATGTAATTCACTTTACTAAAAACATTTCCACAAAAATCCGTTTATTAAGATGTTTCACGTGAAACAAAAACACACATGTGTGGATATCTTGTGTAAATTGGAATTATAATATAGAATCGTTGAATTAGTGTATAAACAGCTTATTAACACTTGATTTATAGAGGAACTTGCAATTCGCCCGTGGGATTTTGTATTATTGTCTCTGAAAAAAAACGATGACCTGCCGTATATATTGCCGATCTAAACTTTGCCATATATATAATAGTGTAGCGTGAAGGAATTTGAAATGGAAAAATTGCTGGACAACGAAATCCGTGGCAAACGAACTATTCTGGGACTGAAAATCTTTTTCGTGGTTTCCCTGGTCCTTTCCGTTTTGGTCTATATTGTCTGGGACATGGCGAATGGTCAGATGGCACAGACCCCCGATGCGCCCATGGCCATGGGTGTACTTTTGCTGGTGATTGGAATTGTGTGCGCAGGTTTTTTCGCGGCGATCAGCTTTATCAATTTCGCAATCAACTGGCTTTTGTGGTTATTCAGGTCGACCCAAAATCTGAAGGCTTTGCAGCCGGATTCTATTTCTCCTTGGTTGGCTGTCATTTTGTGCTGCCTCCCCATCGTCGGCCAGATTGCCATTTACTGCATTCTTAGAAGCTTGGCCAAGAGAACCCAGCTGGAACTGGAAAATCGAAATGTGGATTTTTTGCCGGTACCCATGAAGCTGCTGAATTTGTATTTGGTTCTCAACGTGGTGTCCACGGCGCTTGCATCTTTTAATCAGATGGGATTTTTGATGGGTACCGGGGCAGTCCTTAGTTTTGTGGTCATGGTCCTTCTTCTGAAAATTTTGACACTCCTCACTGCCCAGGAGCAAAAACTTTTTAAGATCCACGAGGAACAGATTCTTCGCCAGAAGGTGGATCAGGTTCTTCGCGAACGTGAAATTGAAAAGGCCGCCTCCCAGATCCAGGAAGCGACTTATGAAACTTCGGAAAAATAGTTTTTATGGCTTGCGGTAAAATGATTGCCTGTTGCGGGCTTGACTGTGAAAAGTGCGACGCCTACATCGCCACAAAGAATAACGACAATGAACTTCGGGAAAGAACCGCCAAGAAGTGGGCGGAGATGAACAATGCTCCCGAAATCACGGCGGAGACCATCAACTGTACCGGTTGTCGTGGCGACGGAGTGAAGTTCTATTTTTGCAGTCACCTTTGCCCCATCCGAAAGTGCGCTGCCGAAAAAGGTTTTGATCACTGCGGACTGTGTCCCGAAATGGACCACCCAGGCCAAGGAAAATCTAAAGAAATAAATTAGGCGTTTCGGCAACTCCCGCCAGAGGGGTGTTGTTAATTACAGCCGGCTCGGTCCTTTAGGCGGTCACGATCCGTGGGGCAGCTTTTCATGACTTCGCAGACCTGGTCTTTTTTACCATCGCGGAAAAGCTGGAAGGCAAAAATGCATGCGGCCTTCTCGTTGCCGGCAGCGATTTCGCTTTTGAATAGGTCGTCGGCAGCGGCCAGCTTTTCGCTGTTCTTTTCCGCCTTGGCGATTTCACGGAGAACGATGGCGTATTCCGGATTCAGAATCTTGGTGTCGCCTCCATGCCCGAGGGCCTTTTCATAGTAATGCTTGGCGGATTCCAGATTTCCCAGTCGGGATTCGGCGACCGCAAAACCCCAGTAGCTTTCGTAGCGGGTGGAGTCGATAAGCCAGGCCTGATTGAATCGCTTGATGGCGGTTCGGTTATCGCCCCGCTGGATAAATCCCCAGCCGTAGTTAGTCATCTTCTCGAAGGAACCTTCTTCCTTTTTGGCGATTTCCACAAACTCCCGGTCCGCTTCCAGAAGGTCGGGAGTTTTTTGCTGGTGGCCGTATTCTGGAAATTCGTTCATAGCTGGTTGACGAGGGCCCATGGCGCAACCTGCCAGAGCGAGAATTCCGAAAATAGAAAGAACGGTGGAATGTTTCATCTTAACCTCCAAAATATGCATGCTATGTCGGCGAAAATCGCCGCAGATTTCATGTTACGAAATGTAGGAAAAAAACAGAAACGGCACGTTCCCGTAGGCAAAACATGAAAAAATTTATAGGTGGAGTTACTAGGTGTTTTTTTTGTATTTTTCCTTCAAATTAGGAGGATTTATGACAAAGATTCTTTTGGGATTGTGTATGTTCCTGTTGGTTGCCTGTGCTGGCAACCGTGCAGTCGAACCCCGTGAAAATGTTGCAGTTCAGCCTGCAGCCGATCAAGAAGTTTCACAGAATCAGGCGCCTGCGGAAAGTCAGGCAGTTGCTGAAAAAGAGGTTCCTGCAGAAGAGCCAAAGCCCGTCCAGGAATACGTTCCCATGAGCAAGTTGCCGCCCTACGATGAAGCTGCCATCGCCGCCTCCTACTATACCACTCAGCTGGAAGTTTTGAAGAGGGGTTCCATCGAGGATGCCAAGGCGACAGACTGGTTGAAATTCCGCAAGGAATATCTGAGATGCAGATTGTCCCAGTCTAACAATGGTGCGGCTTCTCTGTTGACCAACGCATTTAATTCTGAAATGAGCAAGGCGTTGAAGGAAGGTGACCGGGTTGCCGCTGCACAGGCTGCAAAGAAAATTCTGGATGTGAACTTTACGAATATGTACGCCCATTATGTGGTTACATCCGATACTACTGCGGACAGTGCCACCATCGCTTTTCACAATGAAGCGTTGAAGGGACTTTTCGAGTCTATCTACAATTCCGGTAAGGGAATTTCTGAGGAAACCGCCCTGTATGTCATTAACATTTCTGAAGAATACGATTTCATCGGCTTTTTAGGATTTAAGTTTGAAAAGCAGGGACTCGTTGAAAAGGATGGCCACTACTACGACCTTATGGAGGCTTCCAACGGGGCTACAGGCGAGGCCCGTAAAGAATACAGAATTTATTTCGACGTGACAGATTTCTTCGGTCACTACTGATCTAAAAATTTCTGGGGGATGGGCTTCCAGTATTTCTTGATGATGGAGGAAGTGTCCGCAATGGATTTAAGTACCCTGAAGGATCTTTCGCGGGCATTCTCACCGTTCGAAGTATCTGGAGATTTGTAATCGTTGTCTAGGATTTTTCCGCTTTCGTAGAAAAAGTGTTCCGAGATTTTTCGTTTTGATGCTTTTCAGTATCCCGTTCTCGTAGGTGAAGGTAGAATCGTTGCTTTTTACTCTACGGATTTCAGGTCTTTGGTAGATTACGTCACGGATTTTAGGCATTGGGACAGCGCGCGTTACACGATAGAGCATTATTGAACTTCAGGTAAAGATTGTGCGTGCGCTTCGATTTTATGGGTAGATTTCGGGATTCTTACTGCGGAAACGACGGTGGGTCCAGCCGTACCACAGGGCGGGATTTTCCCGGATCCGTTCTTCCAGCCATTTGCGGTAAGGTCCATCGACGATGGACGGTATGTCATCCCGGCCATCGAGCCGGGATCTCCTTTCCGCCTCCACCGCATGAAGAATTTTTTGATAGTGGCCGTGGGAACCGTCACGACGCTCCTCGACCCAGCAAAAAAATACGGGAGTGTCCGGGCGATGCTTCAACAGGAAATCCGGCAGCGGGTTTATTTTTGCGGGGCGCCCCAAAAAGGTTCCGTCCAGTGCGCTGCCGATTCGGCTGTCCTGATCTGCCAACAGGCAGAACAGCTGTTTTTGTCCGTTGCAGTCTGGCGCCTTGCCGTCCAGCAGGTTCAAGAATTCCCGAGGTGTCTTGGCGCTTATGGAATAAGGCCGCCCTCTTACGCATCGGATTTTTTCGTAAACCATCCGGTTGAGCCATGCGGGTTTCAGCGGGATAAAGCTTGCCTTCAGCGGGACGCCTAAGGCACATAGCCAGGCTCCGCTGGCCTCGTAATTTCCGTAATGCGCCGTCAGGAAAATTCCGCCCTTGCGCATCTTTTCAATTACGGGTGCGGCGCCTTCCGCCAACTCAAAAATTTCACCGCCCACTTTATAGGGATAAGCTCCGCAATCCTCGGGCAAATTCTTGTAGGTGTCGAAACAGAACAGCAACTCCCCCACGTGTCGGGTCAAGTTCCGCAACATTTTTTTATAGAGCCCGCGCGGTTCCTCCCTGCCCCACGCTCCCTGTGAAACATGCTTCAAGTTCGCTTCCACCGTCTTCTTTTTCCAGCCTGTTGCGGCAAGCACCGCATAGGCGACACATGCAAAAATCCGGGCTGAAATTTTACGAAGGGCGATCATGTTTTTTGAAAAAGTTGCCTGTGGTGTTTTGCCAACTTAGAAGTTTAGCTTCTTGAATGTTTCGTAATGATCCGCAGTATAATATATAATACATCCGCTCTGGTAAACCAGTCGCTTGGTACCGCGGCTTGTAGCGTTGCCGTAGTCTACGTCGGCTTCGCGGTAGGATCCGCTGGGCAGCAATCCTTCCCTGTTGTCGAAATTGTCGCCACCGATCATGACGCCCAGAATTTTCCAGGGATTGAAATTCCACTTGTTGAAGGTGTTTCCTGTGGAACTTTCGTAAAGTTTCTGCCCTTCGTTTTTGCCCATGTAGTTTTGCGGCAACTTGTCAAATTTGCAGAGGTAGGCGGCCACGGAATCTTTAGTGGTGTATTTTCCGGATTCCACGACTGCGTCATAAACGGTTGTCTTTGAGGGTGTGGAAACCGATTCGTCACTGCTTGGTGGGCTGATGGCAGGGGCGCTGCATCCGAAACTGCAAACTAAAAAGAATGCTTCAAAAATTTGACAAATGGTGAGCAGTTTACGATATAGCATGTACGGGAATATAAAAAATTTCTAAATTAGCTCGTAAGGAGATCATTATGGCTAAAAGAGAAAAGCTGGTTATCGCCGGCAACGCCAAGGCCTCTGCAAAAACCGCAGCGAATTCCGCAAGGGAATCCACGGCGATGCGAGCCTTAAGAATCGATGGCTCCTGCAACGGGGCGACGCTCCGCACCAGAGTCATCAAGAACAAGAAACTCTACAACCGAAACTTTAAGCACAAGAAGTCCTTCGCTGATGCGGGGGATTTCGCTTTTTTATACGGAAAATCCTGGAGTGGCCGTGGCGAGGAAATGTTCAAAAATTTTTTTGAAATTAGGTCTTGTCTTTGTATGATTTAATTTGGATATTAGGGAGATGGGGCAAGGAAAATCATTTGCACGCTTACAGACTCTCCGGGAAGAAATTATTGATCTCGGGTTGTATCTTGAGACCGGAGGGAAGAAACCTAGGCTAGACAGCAATAGGCGTTTTCTGGATTTCCTGTGGAACACCAAGAACAATGCCTTCAGTGGAATGTATTTGAAGAATAAAGATTGCGAAGGCCTTGTCCGTTATCTCAGGCAAATTTGTGACGAGGCCATTCGTCTTCGAAACAGTCTTTCGCAGCAGTACGAAAATCTTGTTTATCGTCTAGTCCGCAAGTATAGTCATAAGAACCAGGACTTTCTTGATCTTGTTCAAGAGGGCTTCACAGGATTGCTTCGTGCAGTGGATACATTCGATGTGACTTACGGAGTCCCCTTTGAAGCCTATGCGATTACCTGGATCCGGAAATATTTAAGTCAGCTTGTGATGTACAATAGTGAAGTTATCCGGGTCCCGGAAAGTCAGGTGAAGATTCATCGCATAAAAAAGAGCGGTGCATCGATTACAAGTATCGTAGACTTTTCCGAAAACATGGGTGACGTTATTGATGGTACTCAAAATCAGGAACAAAAATTAATCAGGACAAATACAATAGGTTATTTGAATGAATGCGTAGATGCCTTGAAGGATGATCAGCGTAATATTATACGTACAAGATATTTTTCCGAAAGTGGAAAAGTAGAGTCCCTTGAAAAGGTCGGCAGGCAGTGTGGCTACTCCAGGGAACGTACGCGACAATTGGAAAAGGGTGCCTTACAGACTCTTAGAAAAAAAATGAAATAATTTTTGGAATTTTTTTGACAAACGAGAAATAAGGTACGATATACAACTCGATGAGTCTAATGTTGTACAAAAATTTCTTTTTAAATTGTCATTTTCTGACGCTCCACTTTTGCTATATTTATAGTGAAGTGAGAAACGCTTTCTAATCCGTACATCTTTTTTGGGGAATGACCTTGACCAGGTCAAATAAGATTAACCGTAATCTTGTTTTTTTCGTCGTGTTTTTTATGGGAGAAAATCAATGAAGAGCAAGCAGACCACCAACTACAACTTCACCTGGAACCAGACTCATCAGCAGTTGCTGGGCAAGGCGCAGGCCGGCGACGACACCGCTAGAAACCAGCTGTTCAACGAGCTCAAGGTTTTTCTGGAGATGGTTCATTGCCATACTCAGGATGGCCAGTATCCGAGCAAGTTCTCCAATACCTTCAACTTCAACGGTCGCGAATTTGAAGAAGCTTCCGATGACGTTTTCGAGGTATTCAAGAAGTGCGTGCAGTCCTACGATGCTTCGTACAAGGTTCCCTTCGGTGCATACTTGGTAGGCGAACTTAAGCTCCGCGCTATGGACTGGGTTCGTAATCGCAAGGACGATCGTCTGCTTCGTGTGGGTCAGACCTTGGATAAGGAGCGTGGTATTGTTCTTGATGAAGGCGGTTTCGAAAAGGCTTGCGGTGATTACTACGCAGAAATTTCCGGCGATTGTTGCGACGAAGAAACTCACCCCGTGGAGTATGTCGAAAACATGGACTTGGTCAAAAAGATTTTTGAAACCGTCATGGAATCCGGTAACGAAAAGCTCATCAAGTTCCTGGACGAATACTACGAATACGGTCTGGAGAAAAACGGTATGGAAGTGGTTGCCGACCACATGGATGTGGGCCGCACTGCGCCGTACAATTACTTGAAACAGGTGCGCGAACTTTTGCGCCCGAAGTTTGGCGAGTTCTTTGCCAACGCAGCTTAATGTGGTCTGCGACTTAAGGGCGTAATTCGTTTGTTTGCATAATTACGTATAACATAGCCTTTGATAAGAGGCGTTTCATTTTGGAGGGATGCATGGAAAACATGCGACAAGAAATCAAGTCTGTGGAACAGGCTTTACTCGCCCGTGGATGGGACGGCGATCTGCGTAAGTGTCAGTTCGATACTGACTGGCGGGGCCGAAAGAACAAGAACTACAAAATCGTGTTTCACCTCAAGCAGGAGGAGCGTCAGGTAGATCTTTTTGCGAGCATCGAATATTGCCAGAAGCGCGATGACGGCGGACTTTGCTACAGTGTGGAATCCAAGTTGATGGATGGCTGCAATTCTGGCAAATTTGTCGAGTTTGAACGTGCCTTGAAGTTCTTTTTGACCCAAGTTGCCTCCGGATTTGACGATTTGAAGGTGCCCGAGGAACCTAAGCAGAAAAAAAGTAGGGGTAGAAAGAGGCAAACTGAGGTTTTGGAGGACAACAAAAAGGCCGCTTAGGTCATTTTGACCCGGTTTTTGAAAAATTTATAGTTGGCTATAAAAAGATTTCTGTGAATAGAGTGTTAATAAGTTGGAGATTATGTGGAATAAATCCCGTTATCTTTGAAAAAATCGAAAAAAAGTGAAATTTTTTGATGAAAACCCCTTGACGTTTTCCCAGGAAATTCTATAATTGGCCTCAC
>JAKSIE010000023.1 GCA_024398995.1 Fibrobacter sp. | reverse complement strand
TAAAAATAGGATTAGTTTTATGGCATATTTGAACAAAGTGATGCTCATCGGTAACATTGGTAAGGACCCCGTTATTAGTGCTGGTCCCACCGGCCGCAAGCGCGTTTCCTTCTCCCTCGCTACTTCCCGCCGCTACCGCGACAACAATGGCGAACAGAAGGAACAGACCGACTGGCACAACATCGTTGGCTGGGGCAAGGTCGCCGACACCATGGAAAGCCTGGGCGTTCACAAGGGCATGACCCTCTATGTTGAAGGTTCCCTCACCAACCGTAGCTGGACCGACCAGGCCACTGGTCAGAAGCGTTACGCTACCGAAGTCAACCTGGATACCTTCCAGCTGTTGACCCCGCGTAGCCAGAACGGCGGCAGCTACCAGGGCGGCAGTTTCAACCAGAGCAGCAGCTCTAGCCAGTCTAACGGCTACAGCCAGTCCAGCGCACCGGCATACGATGCTCCCATGCCCGAAGGCGAAGAAGACCTCCCGTTCTAAAGCTCTGTTCTAACCGATGAATCCTCAAATTCCAGAAATTGCATTAATGATGGTATTGCCTCTGGGTATCGCCTTTACGGCGATTCTTCAGTCGGCGGCTGCCTACACACGCAAGCAAAAGGTAATCGGGGCTCTACTCTCCCTGGTTATCGTAGCCATGGACTGCGTGTTCTACTTTGCAAAGAACACCTACATCAGCTACAATGTCGATGGAGGTTTGCTGCTTTCTTTCGCAAGCATGTTCTTCCTCAGCATCATTTTCGCGGTGCGTAGCGAAGACCTGGCTACGAAGGTCGGCAATATTTTCCTCACGGTGTTCATGCTTGCCGGTTTCGTGGGTACAGCATTCTGGGATCGTCCTACCCTGCTCCCTGTAGCAAAGTACAAGACCTACGAGCAGGTCATGCAGAACGAAAAGTATCAGGATTACATCCAGTCTTTTGCCAACGGTACCGGTGGTAAGATTCTGCCCAATCCCAAAAAAGCCAAGGCAGCTTCCACCTCGTCCAACAACACCTCGAAAGAAGCCCTTTCCCAAGATCGCATCAAGAGCTACGTCACCAATGCAGAAGCACTGATTGACCGTATGCGCAGCATTACAAGTTCCATCGACGAATTCGAACCGTTGTCCTCCAACGCATCCGAATCCGAACGTGAAGCTCGCAGCAGCCAGGCTCTGGCAATCAACAACAACGCCACGGCACTGAACCGCAAAGTCATGGGACTTTATCATCCCCATGTCACTGCCGAAGCCCATTCCGAGCTTATCCAGGCAAGCGAAAGCGTCCGACTGGCAGCCTACTCCCTGTACAACTACACTCTTCGTGAAGATCCCGAAGAACAGCTGGCCCAGTACAAGCAGGCACGCAACCAGATTGCCCAGATGAACGCAGCACTTAAGCGTTTCTACAACAACATCGAGAATTTAAAATCAAACAACCAACCTCAGCAAGAAAATGCTGAGAACGACAACTAAGGATCAATAACACTATGATTCGTAACGTAGCCATCATGGGCGCCACCGGTGCCGTCGGCCAGGAATTGCTCTCCATCTTGGAACAGCGCAACTTCCCTCTTCAGAACCTCAAGCTCCTTGCTTCCGAACGTAGCGTCGGTAAGGAATACACCTTCAAGGGTGAAAAGCTGAAGGTCGAACTGACTTGCGCCGACGCATTCAAGGGCGTCGACCTGGTTCTCTCCTCTGCAGGTGCAGCAGTTTCCAAGGAATTTGCTCCCATCGCCGTCGAAAACGGTGCAGTGGTCGTGGACAACACTAGCTACTTCCGTATGATGGACAATGTTCCGCTGGTTGTTCCCGAAGTGAACGCTTGCGACATTCCTCTCCACAAGGCTGAAAACGGTGGTTGCGGCATTATCGCAAACCCCAACTGCACCACCATTATGATGGTCGTGGTCTTGAACCCCATCGAAAAGATTTCCCACATCAAGAAGATCCGCGTATCTTCTTACCAGAGCGCTAGCGGTGCTGGTGCCGTTGCTATGGAAGAACTCCAGCAGCAGTACAAGGACATCATCGAAACCGGTTCCACCACCCACATCAAGAAGTTCCCCTTCCAGCTGGCCTACAACGTCATTCCGCAGATCGACAAGATGACTGAAAATGACTACACCAAGGAAGAAATGAAGATGTTCAACGAAACCCGCAAGATCATGCACTCTGATGTTCGCACCAGTGCAACTTGCGTACGCGTTAGCTCTCTCCGTTCTCATTCCGAATCCGTGTGGTTCGAAACTGAAAAGCCGGTTTCCGTTGAAGAAATCCGCGCTGCTCTCAAGAACGCTCCGGGCGTGTTCCTGAAGGACGATCCGCAGAACTACATCTACCCCATGCCGCTTGAAAGCGCTGGTCACGACGACGTTTACGTTGGCCGTATCCGTAAGGACCTGGCTGACGATTGCGGCAACACCCTGTGGCTCACCGGCGACCAGATCCGTAAGGGTGCTGCACTGAACGCTGTACAGATCGCTGAGTTGCTGTAAGCCGAGAGTCGCACGAACATTTATGTTCGTATGACCGAGGCGCGCAAGCAAAGATCGCGTAGCGATCAACTCCTCTAAAGGCGAGCGCTGCGGACAAGTTTACTTGTCCATTGCCGAGCCGCTGAGGAGAGGGTCTCGTAGAGACCAATTGCTGTAAGATTTCATTCAATCTTATAAAACAAAAAGTCCCAGGTTCATCACCTGGGATTTTTTATTTCTGTTCACGGAACGGGCACTGCTGTAGTGCGCTTTTTCAATTCAAAGTTTATTCAGAACCGAGCAGGACAAGGCATGAGTCCCCGTAGCGTATTTGTCATACGTGAGGGGACGAACAACGCCGTAATGCAACAGCCATCTTCACTCAGAGTTTATTCAGAACCGAGCAGGACAAGGCATGAATCCCCGCAGCGTATTTGTCATACGTGAGGGGACGAACAACGCAGTCATGCAACAGCCATCTTCACTCAGAGTTTATTCAGAACCGAGCAGGACAAGGCGCGAGTCCCCGTAGCGTATTTGTCATACGTGAGGGGACGAGTAACGCCGTAATGCGACGGTTATGGATAAACTATGCCAGTTCTTCGGGATTCAGGCACTTCAGCTCATCCACGACGAACTTGCCGTCCTTACGGATCAGAACATCGTCAAACCAGATTTCGCCGCCACCGTATTCGGGGCGCATAATCAGAACCAAGTCCCAGTGGATTGCAGAGACGTTTCCGTTGGGAGCATCTTCGTAGCAACGGCCCGGAGTAAAGTGGATGGAGCCAGCGATCTTTTCGTCGAAAAGAATGTCGCACATGGCGCTGTTCACATAGGGATTGAAACCAATGGCGAACTCACCCACATAGCGGGCACCTTCATCCGTATTGAACAAGGCATTCAGAGCCTCGTTGGAGCCAGTTTCGCAGGAGGCGTTCACGATAGCGCCGTCCTTGAATTCCAGGCGAACGTTACCGAACTGCTTTCCATCGTAGAGGGACGGAGTGTTGTACTGGATTACGCCATTGACGCTGTTGCGCACGGGAGCGGTATACACTTCGCCGTCGGGAATATTCATGTTGCCACAGCAAGGCACGGCACCGATACCCTTAATGCTAAAGGTCAAGTCTGTACCCTTGGAAATCAGGCGCACCTTGTCGGTACGGTTCATCAGGTCCACAAGATTCTGGGCAGCCTTTGCCATACGCGGGTAGTCCGCCAGGCAAGCTTCGAAGTAGAAATCTTCGAAAGCCTCGGTACTCATCTTGGCGGCCTGGGCCATAGATGGATTGGGCCAGCGGAGCACACACCAGCGGGTCTTATTCACGCGGTAGTCCAGAACAGCCTGGTTAGCCAAACGATGCTTCTTCATCTGCGGGCCGGGAATATCGCAGTTTTCCATGGCGTTTTCTGCAGCGCGAATGGAAATGTAGCACTGCATCTTCTGCATTTCTTCCATGGCCAAGTCTGCAGACAGCTTCATCTGTTCTTCAGAAGCTGACAAGATCATTTCACGGCGAACGCGACCATTGTAGTTATGGACAAAAGCGTTTCCGCCAGCCTTGGCAACGGCCTTGACCAGTTCCGTACTCAGTTCATCGGGAGTATCGGTGGTTTCAATAAGGATATTTTCACCTGCCTTAAGTGCAATGGCATTGTTGATCAGGTTTTCAGCAAGCTTTGTAATGCGAGGATCTTTCATGGGCCCAAATATAAAAAAGCCGATAGTCTCACGGCTACCGGCAAAAAATTTATCAATCCATAAACCAAGTTTAATACCAAAACCCCATTACCCTGACCGTTTTTTTACTCGGTGAAAGTAAACGGAATGGTTACCGTCGTATTACCAGCCTTTACCTTACTGAACGTCCAACGAGACACGGCCTTCTTGACCTCATTATCGAATTCGGAGTAGCCCGTGGTTGACGAAACTATGGCAATGGTAATTACTTCACCTCCAGGAGAAATGGTAAACGACAAAGTCACCTTACCCTGGAATCCAGGATTTTTCTTAAGATACTTATTATAGACATGACGCAGGCCAGGAGTACGCTGACGAACCACCTTCATAATATCCGAAGCAGAACGGGACGAATTTCCAGTACCCATATCAATTTCATTCGGTT
The DNA here is from genome assembly GCA_024398995.1 of Fibrobacter sp. GTDB lineage: Bacteria > Fibrobacterota > Fibrobacteria > Fibrobacterales > Fibrobacteraceae > Fibrobacter. Next base: position 32,176 of record JAKSIE010000023.1, on the reverse strand, counting down.
TAGGCGGAGTCAATTTACCGATAGCCTTTGTAGAGATAGCCCCAACAGAACCACTCATCAAGCTAGCCAGTCCATCGCCAATACCGCCACTGCCACCAGAAGCAATGCCTTCGTTGAAACCAGCATCCACGGCACCTCTACGAGAGGTAATCTGTGTTCTACCCGTTGTCTGAAGACCATTGGTATTCTTGATGACCTTGTCAATATCCTTGACGAACTTTTGGTTATTCATAAGTTCATACACAGAATTTGAGGCATTCCTAGTTTGAGCGGTAAGCAATTTCAACACACCACGAGTTTCCGCAGCTTTGGGATTTCCCGGGCCTTTGGGCTTGCCACCACCACCTTGATGCCTTTGCTGAACGTTCTTCGGCTTTTTGGGAGGGGTCTTTGGAGGGTCCTTTTTTTCCTCCTTTTTTTCAATGATGTTCATGGTTGTCGTAAGTTCCTTTTGAGAATTGTCAACAAAAATTGTATCATCAATCAGCACTTCATAAGTGGTTGCCCAGAAGCACAGCAACAGTGCGACAAGAATGGAGGCACTGGTAATAGCACCCATCTTCTTATCGGATTCCGGCAGCAGCATTGCTACGATCGGATCCTGCTTTTCCTTTTTGTTTTCCCTTACGGGTTGTTTTGTGTTTTTCATGTTTTTATCCATCCTTCCCTCTTGCGAGGGAAATAGTTTGTTTGTAATCAGGGTAATAGGTAAGCAACAGCTCTTAGAAGTAAGAGCTTACCCAAGAGCTGATTCTTAGGGTGCAACAATTAGAGATGGGCTTTTGCAAAGGCAAATCCCAGGACTAATTTATCGATGTTAGATAGAAGGACAGAAAAAACGATTCCGTACAAAAGCAAATCTTTCTCTTGAGATTTTTCTCTTGCACACTTTGAAAGTACAATGAAAAAACGGGATAAATCCGCCCGATTCAGTAAACAAAACTTTAACCGTAGTTTTGTAAACTTTGAAATCTAAGCGCAAACCCTTATGTTTATTGGGCTGGATTTGATTTTTGGGGTTCTGTTTTTACGAAAGAACTTTACAAAACTTATGGCAACCTATTCTATTCCAAATTAGAGTTGGGAAAATCACACTTTAACGGGTTGAAAGTTGGTATTTTGTTTGGTCATTTATTTATATTTTCCGCATTATGAAGCTTTTACAGAATCCTCCCGATCTTAATAGAATCGCGCGCCCCAACTGGATTGAAATCAACCTCGACGCCCTTTGCAATAACATTCAATTTATCCGTAGTCAAATTCCCGCCAGCACCAAAATTCTTTTGCCTGTAAAGGCAGACTCCTACGGACACGGAAGCCTCGCCTGCTCCTTTGCCGCAAAGTTCGGCGGTGCAGACTACCTTGGCGTGGCCCACATCAGCGAAGGCATGATCTTGCGCCAGTACGGCATGGACTTGCCCATCCTGGTTCTCGGCCCCTGCACTCCAGCTGACTTCGCCTACTTCGTTGAATTCCAGCTGACAGCTGTCATTACCGATATCCGCACCGCAATGGCTTTCGACCAGTTCCTTCGCGAGAACGATTGCACTTGCAAGGCTCACCTTAAGATTGACTCCGGCATGAACCGCTACGGTTTCGACGCCGAAGACTTCAACAACATCCGCGCAGCCTTGAGCCTTAGGAACCTTAAGTTCGAAGGCATGTTCACTCACTTGGCTACCGCAGACATGCCGGGAAATCCCAAGACCGAAATCCAAATCCAGCGATTTGCACGCTTGGTAGACGTGCTGGAAGCAGAAGGCCTTCGTCCGGAAATCTGCCACTGCTCCAGTTCCGCAGGCACCCTGACCCATCCCGAAAGTCATTTCGACATGGTCCGCCCGGGTCTCGCCCTCTATGGCTACAACTGCATGGGCGCAGCACCTTCTCCGTGGCCCATCAAGCCCGTCATGAAGATTAAATCCACCATCCGTCACATTCACGATGTGAAGCCCGGAGAAACCGTTAGCTACGGCGGTTACTGGATGGCACAGCAGCCCACCCGCATCGCAACCATCGCTATCGGTTACGGTGACGGCTACCTCCGCGGCGAATACAACAAGGGATTCGTCTTTATTCGCGGTCAGCTCTGTCCCATTCTGGGCCGAGTCTGCATGGACGCCACCATGGTGGACGTAAGCCACATCCCCGATGTTCAAGTTGGTGAAACGGTGGACGTTGTAAATGGTGAATTGGATTTCCGCATTTCTATGGAAAGCGTTGCAGACGATCACCACACCATTCCTTACGAACTCACAAGCCGCGTGGCTCGCCGCCTGTACCGCAAGTACTACTGGAAGAACCGCCTGGTGCGCTGGGATTACCTGCGACAGGAATTCGGCGTCAAGGAATTCAAGGAATTCCCTTTACGATGACCGCTCGTATGGATTTCTCAAGCGAAAAGTTCACAACAATCAGGCACCGCAACTTGTGGGGCCAATGGACTTTCGTGTTTGAAAAATCCAAGTTGCGCTGCCTGCGCTATTCCCCTGAAGAAAGTGGTGAAGTTCGCCCCAGCGCAGTACAGGCCTGCACATACGCAGTGGCCGACATCGACGCCAACTTGCCTCCATCCGTCAGCCGCGCCTACCGCAAGGCAGTGCAGCAACTGAATGAATACCTGGCCGGCAAGCGCCATGAATTCAGTATTCCGTACAAACTTTACGGAACCGATTTCCAAGTCAAAGTCTGGGAAGCGCTTAAAGAAATTCCTTACGGAGAAACCCGTTCCTACAAAGAAGTCGCCGAGATGGTGGGCAGTCCCAAGGCTACCCGAGCCGTAGGAGGCGCGCTCCACGAGAATCCAATTCCCTTGATCCTCCCCTGCCACCGCGTCATCGGTAAAGCCGGCGCACTAGTAGGCTTCGGGCTAGGTCTGGATATGAAAAGACGCCTTCTTGTGATAGAAGGCGCCATTCCTCAAGAAATGCTTTTAGAGTAATGCTTGGATTGCCACGCCTCTTCGAGGCTCGCAATGACAGCGCAGATTAGTCCTTGTCGTCGAAGGCTTCCGCTTCTTCCGGCTCCTCAACCGTCCAGTCGCGGATATGCTGGGCAAGTTCCTTCTGACCATCCTTCTCAAGACTGTCAGCCAAGTCCGTCAATTCGTCGGCATCCATGGTGGTCAAGTCATTTTCAAAGCGGGTCACATAACCAGAAAGTTGTTCGTAACGCTTGAGAGCAGCCAGCAACTGCATGAATTCCAAGCTTGCAGTAGAACCGCAGCGGAACTTTTCGTGTTCCTTGAGAACCTGGTCTGCTTCGCCTTCGGGCAACACAGAAACCAAACGACCCAAGTTAATGATCTTGGGATAAGTCTCGTAAAGCTGGCGAGCAATCTTAAGGCAATCAGACTTGCGACCTTCCTTGTCAGCAATGGCAGCCTGCAAATCCATGAAGGCTTCTTCGTCTTCGCTGGCAGGATTCTTCACGTCGTTCATCCATTGCTTTGCCATGACCAGGTCACCGGCCATAAAGTAGGCGTTGGCAATATCGATGATAGTGGCATTACTCTTGTCCGGATCCTTCAGCAGAGCGGCCTTGGCGTAGTTGGCAGAATCATTGATGGAGTCTGCCATGTCGCAAATGGCATCCAGCACATCTTCGCGGTTTTCAAGAGCGAACTGGTCTTCCTGAGCGATAAGTTCATTCAGCAACTTGGAAGAACGTTCTGCAGGCATCACTTCGCTCAAGCTGAGGAACACCACGGAACGGCCTTCCCCACCCACATGGCGCACTGCCAGGTCGTGAATCAAGTCAGCGACATAATCCTTGTCTTCGAAGTCCTTGGCAATTTCCACGAAGAAAGTACCTGCATCGTAGAACAGGTTGTCCCAGTATTCCTTCTCGTTGTCTTCAGCCTTGAATGCACAGAAATCTGCACGGAGAGTCCATGCCAAAAGTTCCAGCTGAAGCTTGGGATCCTTGCATTCCTCAATATCATCAAGGCCCTTGCCGATGGTTTCGTAAAGATCATCAGGACGGTTAAGTAAACGGCTTTCACCGCTTACGACCTGCATCAATGTTTCGCGAAGGCGATCTTCCTTACTGCGGTTGGCCTGAGCCAAAGCCGGGGACTTAAAAAACTTTTTCTTCTTTGCCATGAAAGGAAATGTAGAAAAATAAAGATCCAGGCCTATTTCTTCTTCAAGGATTTCTTGTAATCCTCACAGCGCTTTTGCTGGCGAGCCAATAATTCCGGAGAAGCCCTGAATTCATAAGGATCCCTAGCAAAGTCTTCATACTCGGGGTCTCCCTTCTCCGGCATTTTTCCGAACGAGCCGTTATATTTTCCCTTCACAGACACACCATCAAGTCTGTAAAGATCTACAGGATTTACGCGGATAGAATCGCATGGCGATCCATAATGAAATAAATATCTTTCCTCGGAATTATTCTTCGAATTCCAAACGATTCTTTCTTGCAAACGGCCTTCATTATTCCAGACATATTTTTTTTGATTAAAAACAAATCCACCAAATTCATTAGGCTTAGCATTTTGCGTTCTTGATGCAGAAATACATTCTTCCTTGAACAACGATTGCGTTGTATCGCAACCGTTCTCTACAAGAATAATCTTTCCATGATCGTATTTTTTCAAATGATATTCATACCCAGAGCGGCTCATATAGTGACGCAATAACAATCCACTTTCGTCTTTAACTTGTTCAGAACGTTCGTAATATTCACCGGACGGTAAACGATAATGGACCGAATCAGCAAATGCATTTTTTTCTATTGCAAATTCTTGGCATCGAATTTTGTCGTTAGACCAATCCGTGCAACGAACTTCAAAATGTCGCACAAGAGAGTCTTCATACATCTTTGTTTTAAATCCAACGCACTTATACTTTCCATATGAGCGAGAAGGACATTTCAACGTGGAATCTGGCGTACTAGTGTCAGGATTCGCATACGTACAAATTGTCAAAAAGAGCAACATGAAAAAACTTATCATTCGCATGGGATGGGTTCCCTTTTTTCTTCATTTTCTGTAGAAACCGGACTAGCTTCAACCAATATTTTTCCTTTTTCATCTTTTTTCGCTGGATTTTCATGTTTGTATTCAACAATTCTCCAGTTATAAAACTTTGTCTCAAAATTCGATATAAAGCCATACTCTGCATCCTTACATTCCTGTGGAGAGGCATACACCGCACCATCTGCAGGTTCAAGTACTTCTTCTTGATAAAATAGTTTAATCGCATTTTCACTATTTTTCAAATGCTGTTTTTCATGATAATAGGTTCTCTTCATATCATAATCACTCCAACACTCCTCAGTCCATGTGTCATTTTTTTTATTGTGGGCCCAATTTGAAGCATACACGTCTATCGTTGTTTTTTTCGCCCCGATTTCGGGGTATTTTATGATATAGCCACCACAACGTTCCTCACAAAAAACTCCGTTATAGTACGATCCACCAACGGTTGTTTTAACAAACTCAAATCCGGATTCAGAATACCCATAAGTACGAGAGCCATTCTGCCCAGGAAAATAAGGTTCATATTTATTATTCCTAGCCAAAGACAATTTTCTTGCTCGGGCTTGACCCTCTGGATAACGCCAACACTTAGTAGAATAGGTCGCTTCCTGATCTCCAAAATTAGGGCAACTTACAACCCCATATTTAGACTTAGCAATCCTTTTAGTAAGAACATAAGAAACGTTTTCAACATTATTTTCCTCTTCTACATCTATAGAATTCAACCAAAGAACATTCCAGAACACGGAATCTCCATTTGTTCTTAAAATAATGTTTCCTAACGACCCATCAAAATGATTTACATAGTCTTGAACATTTCCAATTGTAAAATAAAGTTTCAAATTCAATAAACTATCATACATCGCTACGGACTCCACACCAAGAGAATCCGATGTTTTAACGTACCTATTTTTTACATTTGTTTCACGAAGTGTATAACGTTCATCATCCAGCAATATAGAATCGATTTGAATTTTGTTATCCATGCTTTTTTTCTTATAAGACACAACCTCCCTTCCATCCACCATTTCAACTTTTTTCCAAACATCCAATTCTTCGGCGACTTCCACGGTCTTCTTGACCTTGGTTTCCTTACCTACAAAATATCTTATCTTGGACTTGACCTTTTTGTACATACGACCCAGAGCGTCGAAAAATCCTGATTTTGCAGGCTTAGTTTCTTCGTAGGAAACGATTTTTGAGGAATACTTTTCCTTACCAACATAGATCCATTCGTCGCCCAGATCGTTGCTTCGTTCTTTCATCAAGCTGGGATCACGGCATTGGCCGTCTTCTTCACTGGAGCTACTCTGCAAATCGTCACCAGGACCTTCGTCTTCGGCACTGCTGCTGGAACTATACTCATCACAGGAGCCAACAACACAACCATAGAAATCTATTTCATAATGAGGGTCGCCATACCCAACCTCGCATTCTTCGACCTTTTGTCCAAGTTTTGTTTCAGCGGAAGCATCGTCAGTATAGCATTCTACCTCTTCCTGTTCTTCGCTGGAACTAGACGTGTTTATTTCGCTAGAACTGGATGATTCAGACTCAATGGAGCTGGACACCGCTTCATCTGAAGAAGAACTTGATTCTTCGGTGGAGAAGGAAGATTCTGGCAATTTACAGAAATTACCATCATCCTTACCGCCAGCCTTGATTTTCGAGCAACCGGGGAACGCCGTTATTTTGGAGTGAGTCGCTCCTATTTTTGTAGAATCCATTGCACGAGGTCTCTCGCACGATCCGTTATTGGTGTTCGGTTCCATCCCTCGTTGTTCGCAACACACATCCTCCTTCCATTCTTCCATCAAATCCAAATACCATTGTGAGTCACAGACATCGCAAGAAACGGAAATACAATATTCCGTTGAATCATTTGCCATTTTTTGGGGATACACTCCACCGGTAAATTTACCGCCCTGAGCACTGCATTTCAATTCTTCCTTTGCAAACAAAACCTGCCTTGCCATTTTTTCGGACTTGGCACAATACTGCGACATAGAAGAGGCGTTTTCACAGCTAACTTTAATGTTAACACCATTAACATAGTCTAATTCTTGAACATAAAAACCGCCCATATTCCCGGTATTCAAACCTAGATTTTCAAAGTAACATATCTGGTCGGATTTATTCGTGAAAGTCGTAACACCAAGGCGTTTCATCCCATTGGTGTATGCAGTATCATTTTTATTGACATGACAAGTTTCTACCCAAGAATCCCAGCATGCCGTACGAGTATAAAACCCCGGAATGTGCAAGTTCTCAGCAAAAAGGAACTGATTATCCTCATTCACCTGAACAAACACATTACAATTTTTCTCATCGTATTTACTGGTCCAGGAAATCCCAGCCAAACTGTTTACGAAGCCAATCAGAATAAAGAAAATGAGGAACTTACTCACGGAGCTACCCAGTCAACATGCAGAACAACAAGCAAGTCATCCCACTTGCTGTCTTTAACGCTGGAACTCTTGATATCATTACCAGCAAAATCCTTTAGACCTTCAACAACAATAGGCAACGATAAAGCTGATTCATCATCATATACGTCTCCAGCCTTTACCTTTATCGTCAAGGTCAATGCAGTTTCGCTTTTCCAGTTCCATTCAACACCTAACTTTCTAGGAGAATCCTTGGGGACGGATATATCCAACGAATCTTCTGTATTCATCGGTTCATTAAATGTCACTTCAATAGACATAGTGCTTTCCGTTTCCACACCAAAGTACTTAGTAGCGTCAATAACAAAATTGGCCGTATCAACAGCGGTTACAACCGGTGCCTTAGAAAATTCCGGAGCAGAATCATCCTCAAGGACGAAAGGTTCACCAAACTTTGATCTATTTTTTTCATTGCGAGCAGCAACAAGAACACTTACCGTTTCGCCATTGTTAAACATACCTGTTGTAGTCAAGGTAAAAGTTGTATCCAATTTTCCATTGGAAACCGTAGTCACTTCACCAACTAGACTAAAATTCTTATCGTGTTTAGACGAAATCATTGCATACACTTCATAGGCTTCTGCGCCGTCCATACTATCCCACTTAAGAGCCACAGACGCTGTATTGTAATTGATTTTAGGAGCACTAATACCAGACACAGTATCCTCGCTTAAATCCAAAAATTCCTTTATAGAAAAGTACAAAGTTGTGTCAATAGTTTCTGCACTCTGCATTGAATAAAGAGTCAAAAACACTCTATACTGGCAATTGAATTCCCACTCACCAAAAGAGGGGGCAATACTTAAAGTTTTATCGGAATCTAGCCATTCATGATCAACGGCAACAATAACACCTTCTTCTCCCACAACTTTTTCAACTCGAATATTCTTATTCTGCAATTGAGAAACATTGACAGGTTCGGAGAAACTAAATTTCAATGAATCATCCTTCTGTATATAGGAACGATTATCTTGAACAAAATCAAAGCCAAATGCTGTTTGGATTTTTTCAAAAACAATTTTAGGCAAAACAGTTGCGGTTTCAGCAAACCCCAAAGTTCCTTCTTGAGTCTTTCCGCTAAACAAGAATCCCTTAAATTCAGAATCCTGAACATTTAAAATAAAATCGGCATTTTCCGGCAAAGAATCAAAAGAGAAATAGCCATCTTCATCCACTTCAACAGGGCCATAAGTTTTGTTGAGGAAAGAACAATTACCATAGTCCTTGACAATAAGAGAAACTTTTGCGTCTTCTGCAGGCAAAATATCCAATTGGGCAGGATTTTCCGGATTTTGATAATAAACACTTCCCTTAAGCTTTGCAGACAATTTATTCAACTTCACTTCCAATGTTGTATTATCAACAAAGCTCATGCTAGGACTAGAAACGTTTTCAGAGAACTTAATGGAGGCATTACAGACTACAGGTGCATATTTTTTGGCGGATACGTACACAGCATAATTCTCGCCCACCGACAAATCCGGAAAAAGAACCCCTTTGTCACCGTAAACAACCTGAGAGGAATCTTTAACAGCAGGAGAACTATATTCCACATTGGAAATCAATTCACCCGAAACGGCGTCTTTAGCATACACATAGAGGTCGCCCTTGGTGTCGGATTCTACGGTTGATACGTTGGTTGTAGTGTTATTAATCGTATCTGAGCAAGATGCCAACAAAAATGCAATGATAAGCAGAACCTTAGCCATTATCTCTCCTAACACAAATAATAAGGTCTATCAAATATAGACTCAATGCAAAAACTTTTCTATAGAAAAACAGGTTGTCAAGAAAAAATTACAATTCAAACAATATAAACAAAATAATCTACAAATATCTTGACTTTTAAACATCAACAATTCATTGGCCTTTACGAGCCTTCTGTTGTTGCAAAAGTTTAGCTTTTCGCTTGGCCCGGCGACGTTCCTTGCGAAGGCGGTTGCGGGTGGCATTCATTTCTTCCACCTGATGCAATACATCCATAATACGTTCTGCAGCAAAGGCATTGTTTAGTTTTTTGCGAGTCACATAGTCCAGCAAGCAAACGCAAGTCAACAGGCAGGACACAAATACCGCCAGGGAGACCGGCCACAGAATTACGGAAAAGTGAGAAGCCACGAGGCCAAAGGCCGGCGGCATAATAATAGAGCCAACGTAGGATCCCGCCATCTGGATGCTGATTGCCCTTCCAGAAAGTTCTGTTCCAAAACGGGCGGGTGTGGCGTGAATCAAAGATGGATAAACGGGAGCACAGCCTAAGCCCAGCAAGCAAATACAGGCCGGCGTAAACCATAAGGGCAAAGGCAAGACCAAAGTAAAGCAACCTACAATCACAATGGCAATGCCAGCATGAACCAAGCGCATATCAGTAAACTTTATAGCAAAGAAACCGCTGGCAACACGGCCCACCATAACACTGGCAAACATCATGGATACAGCCAAAGCCCCCACTTCAGGAGAAAAGCCTCGCGCCACCAAATAGGTTCCGCACCAAAGCCCTGTAGAGATTTCCAGCGCGGAGTAAAAGAAAAAGGTCCAAAAGGAAAGTTTCATTCCCGGAACGCGGAGAGCCGCACGCAACGAGATTTCATTATCTTGGGAAGAGCGACGTTCGCCACCGTTTGGGGAAGCCGGCTTTTCTACACGCTTCCACAATGGCAGTGCCACAAGCATCATCACCACTATAGCACCAAGCAGCACGGCATTCAGTTCGTAGGCACCGCGCCAGCCCACCCCTACAAATACCGATGCCGACAAAATCGCTGGACCGAGGCAGGCCCCGATTCCCCAGCTGGCGTGCAGCCAGTTGGTGTGTTTCGATTCCAAGTGAATGGCCGCGAAATTGTTGAGGGCTACGTCAATGGCTCCGGCACCAAGGCCCATGGGAACAGCACATAGACACAACATCCAAAAATCAGAGGAAAGTCCATAACCCGCAGCGGCCAACGCCGTACAGGCAATGCTAAGTGAAACAAGCTTGCCCGTTCCCAACTTACGAATCAACGTAGGCGTTATCAAACTGGAAACAATGGTTCCTGCGCTTACAATAATAGAGAGAAGTCCTGCCGCAGAAAGAGGGGCGTTCAAGTCTATTTGCATTAAAGGCCATGCCGCCCCCAGAATGGTATCCGGGAGTCCCAGGCCAATAAACGCCACGTATATGACAACTAGCAGGAACGTCATATACCGAAGATAATCAAAATTTTTTAATTGAGATTAGCGAATCAAGAAAACGCAGGCGATATACAACGTCGCGGTGGCTTAAGCCTTGATTGTTTTGCAGCAGAGTTCGGCAGCAGCGGCGTCGGGCAGGCATTCCAGGAAATAAGTGGGAACAGCCTGAGCCATCTTGTTTTCGGTATTGTGGAGGCCGTCGGCGATTGCCGCGTCCCAACGCTTGCCGGAAATGCTGGGGACGATGGCAGCGTAGGCCTGCAAACCACCCAATCTGGCAATTTTATTATAAGGAGCCTGACTCAGCAAAACCACACCACCTAAAGGCATAGCTAGATTTTTGTAGCAAGGAGTCTTTCCACTCCACGGGGAACCGTAAACCCAAGCGGCACCATCGTTAAGGCGCACCACAGGATTGTCGTCGTTCACCAGTTCCGTACCGGCGATATTCTTGAGCCAAAGACGTGCATGGGTACTTTTACCCGTACCGCTCTTGCCCAGGAACATATAGCCCTTGCCTTCCTTGCTGATGACAGCCCCATGGAAAAGTACAGTGTCTAAACGAGCTGTCGCCAAGGCATAAAGTACCATCAAAGCATTGTCCAGGCCAGCCTTACGGCGAGCAGAACTTAAACGCAATTCAGCCTCGCGGTAGTCCTGGGAGCAAACCAAAACACCTGCAGGATCATTTCCAAAACTGAAATCAAAAACGGCCTTGCCGTCATTTGTATGGCCACAGACAATCACCTGTCCCTCGTCTTCCTGACGAGTTTCTACCACATAATCCAGCGGGGAATGGCCCACATGGTTTGCAGCATCTGCCATGACTTTCAAGTTGAAGATTATTTCGGAAACATTGGTTGAATTATCAGAAGCCACCTGGAAGGGGCTGTAATTTTCCATCTGCGGAAGCAGTTCTGCAGACAAGGCTTCGCTTTCAAAAGCGATCGAGAAAACATGTTCTGCTACCTTGTACTGAATGCAACTCATATAAACTACACCTAAGGTTATTTCTTTTCGCGAATGCGCCTGTAAAGGCTTTCGGCCTTTTCTGTTTCGCCTGCATTAGAGAATACATGGCCCACATTCTCGGCACCAATGCGTCCCTGAGAGTTTCCTGCAAGCCAAGCCTTCATATAGCATTCGAAGGCTTCATCGTAACGTTTCTGGGTAAAGTAAATCTGACCAAGGTCCAAATTCAAGTCGGCCTTGCCCTTGTTATGGCGCAAGCCTTCTTCCAGGGTGAAAATTGCCATCCAGGGAGATTCCGCCTTCACATACATTTGGGCCAGGTAACGGCGTGCAGAAACGTTTTCAGGATCCATCAACAAGCCATTTTCCATTTCGTTCAAGGACTTCTTGGTGGAATCCATGCTGCGATAATAGTAGGCCATGGTAAAGTGGACATCGGCGCCGGCCGTGGCAGTCATCTGCAAGGCATTCTGCAAAGTCTTGATGGCGTATTCGTAATCACCCAGCTTTTCGTACACTTCGGCTAGTCCATACCATGCATCCATACGATCCGGGTTCAGTTGCAAAGCTCGTTCAAAGTTCTTTTGGGCCAAGGTCCAGTCGCGGCCCTTCATGTAGCATTCCGCCAAGGCAAAATGAACGTGGTCCGATTCTACACCCAGCTCTACGGCGCGCTTGTAGGCGGCAATGGCCTCCCCCGCGTCACCCGCCAGGTAATAGATGTCGCCCATAAGCATCCAGGCTTTTTCGAAGTTGGGCAGCAATTCCACGGTGCGCTTGTAAGCAACGAGGGCCACTTCCTTACGGCCCAGCTGCACGAGAGCATTGCCCAAATTGAACCAGGCGAAAGGTTCATAACGGCCTTCGTCAATGGCTGCGCGATACAGGGGAACAGATTCCTTATAACGCCCCTGGTCGTAAAGCTCGTTAGCCTTGAAGAAATAATCCTCCGCCGCATGGGAGAATACGCAGAAAAAAAGCCCAAAGATGAAAGCAAGGGAGATCCCGGCTCGGTGACCGGGATGACATTCACGTCTACTTAACAAAACGGAACTCCTTTGTAGCCTTCTGTGCTACCGGATATCCGCCAAGCTGAGCGGGACTAAACTTCCACTGGCGTACGGCATTCAAGGCTTCGGTTTCGAAGCCGTAGCCCGGAGGATCCAAGGTCAGAACCTGGGTCTGTGCCACATCGCCATAAACGTCAATGACCAACAATACCTTTACGTAACCAGAAATTCCGAGACGCTTTGCGCGTTCCGGGAACTTGGGCTGAATCTCACGAAGGACCTGGGCCTGTTCATCCACTTCGCCAGCTTCGTAAACCACGTTCTCCATGCCACCGGTTCCAACGGCAACACCATCACCGGCAGCGCCGCGGGCAAGGGACAAGTCCATCTGGAAATTCTGGGAACGGCCTACACCCATGTTTGCAGAAATCTTGAAGGGATTGGGGTTCACCACAGTGCGGATCACCTTCTGCTTTACCTCGGGCTTCTTTTCGCTTACAAGAACTTCCACTTCGGTAACCGCTTCCAATTCCTTTTCGGTTTTAACACCCTTATCAAACAACAAAGCATTCAGCACAGGAACCGCAAGAAAGAACACTGCACTCACCACGAAGGAGAGCACAAATGCCACCGGAAACCGGAAGTACTTTGCGATGAAATCTGTGAAAGAAAAATGCTTCACTCTAAACTATTCTTCCTTGTTTGCGGAAATGGAAACTTTGCGAACCTTAGCCAGGTTGCATTCATCAAGAATGTCTACCACCACACCGTTGGGTGCGTCGCGGTCGCTTACGATAATCACCGGACGGTCCGGAGCCTCGGCCATCATCTGGCGAAGCACCGTATTCAAGGTGGTCAAGTTCACCTGGGTTTCGTTAATGTGGATGGTCCCCTGACGGGTTACGCCAATCAAAATGCTTTCCTTGGCCAGGTCCTTGGCGGAGCTAGCCTTAGGCTTCGTGACATCCACGCCGGTTTCGCGGGTGAAGGTGGAAGTCACAATAAAAAAGATCAGCAAGATGAACACCATGTCCAGCATGGGAGAAACATCGATGCCGCCCGCGTCGCGGTTTCTTTTTCTAATAAAACTCATTTTTCCTCCTGGGAGGCAAACACGTAAGATTCAAACTTCAGGGCTTCGCTCCAGGCCAAGTCTTCTACCTTGGCGACGCAACTAGACAGGTAGTTGTAAGCAAGCATCAAGGGGAAAGCCACCAACAGGCCAGCCTGAGTCGTAAGCAGGGCTTCGGAAATACCGTCGGCCAAAAGCACCGGGTTACCAAAGCCAAAAAGCTGAATGGTTTCAAAAGTATGGACCATGCCAGAAACCGTGCCAAGCAAGCCCATCATCGGGGCAAGTGCCGCACAAGTGGAAATGGTCTTCAGGGACTTGGAAAGATTGATGGATATACGATGGCGGGTAGCTTCCATGGCATTGCGAACCGCCACAGGACCTTCGTTACGATGCTCCCGAACATCCTTAACTAGGGCGTAGAAATACCCGTAGGGACGGCGGCTCAACTTATCGAAGGCCGCATCCTCCCCTTTCTTTTTTAGGGTGTGCCAGAAAGCCGCAGAAGACTTGCCGCGAAGCATAAAGTAGTAGCCGTAGCGTTCAAGCATCAAAAACCATCCAAACCACCCCAATATAAAGATCGGGGCAAGCACCCAGCCGCCTCTAAAGAGGATGCCGAAGGCCGCTTCTAGAACGGAATTTTGATCGACGCCAAGAACCACGCCAAACCTTACTTTTCTTTAATCCACAAAGCGTTAAGAACTGCCAGGCCAGCCTTTTCCATGCGACCACGTAAAGCATCGGCGCGGTTTGCCAGGAAGGTGTGCAAAAGTTGAAGCGGAATAGCCACAATAAGGCCAGCTTCCGTAGTCACAAGGGCGATGGAAATACCGCCAGCCAAGAGCTTGGGGTCGGAAGTGCCATGCATGGTGATCACGTCGAAAAGCTCGATCATACCCATCACGGTACCCAGCAAGCCCAGCAACGGAGCAGTTGCGGCAAACACGGAAACCCAGGTCAGGCCAGATTCAATCTTGGGAACCTGAGCGGAGAACTGTTCTTCCAAAGCCTTTTCTGCAGCGGCACGGCCACCGTATTCCTTGAGAAGCACAGTCTTCAAAACCTTGCCCACCAAACCGTGAGCCTTCTTCACCTGTTCGCGGGCGCGGGCCACATCACCAGCCTCAAGAGCCTTAAGAGTGCGGCGAACGCCCAGCCCACCAAATCCACGAACAAGAATCCAAATCAGCTTGAACAACACAATCAAGAGGCCGAGACCGAAGATGGTGACGATGGGATACATCAAGATGCCACCATTCTTGAAGAAGGTCTGGAGTTCATCCTTCCAAGTGGTTTCCTGATGGTTTGCAAGTTCGGAGGAAAGTTCGGTGCTGAGGAGAACGTCCACCGGAACCTTGACGAAGGCGGAGTCCTTGGCCTCGGCGAAAACCTTGGACACGTCGGTCTTGGTTTCGGGAGTGAGGTTTTCCTGCCAGCTAAAGGCACGCTTCTTTTCGCCAGCAACCGGCAGCATGAGGGCGCTGGGGCGGTTGCCTGCGGAATCCATGACGGCGTTTGCCATCTGCATGGCGTAGAGACCGCCGAGGCGTAAGCGATAACCTTCGGCGACGGCGGTACCGAATACCAGCTCCGCCTGTTCCATCTGGATTTCGCGAGTAAATTCAAGTTCATTCTTTGCCACATTCAAGATGGACTTTGCAATACGCAGCGGATCGTCGCGGTACAGGCCCATTTCCTTCTTGACCTTGTTCTGCAGTTCCACACGTTCTGCGATCTTGAAGGGGATGCCCTGCTCCTGGAACTTGGAGAGGGTTTCTAGGCGCTCCGGACCAGCTGCCAAGGACAAGTATTCGGCGCGAGCCTTTTCGGCCTGGAGCTTTACCTGAGCCAAGTCTTCGCGGGCCACACGGACATCTTCGAAAAGGCGAGCGCGTTCGCTCATAAGAGCGTCCACCTTCTCCTTGCTTTCCTGATACTTTTCGTTGAAGAGTTCCCGTTCCTGGTTTGCAGTTTCGCGATCTTTCCAGCGGGCAGCCACAGCCATGTCACGCTTCTTGCGTGCTTCTTCCAAGTCGGCCTTGGCGCTGTTCAGTTCTGCACGCTTCTTGACGGCATCGATGGACTCGCCCTGCTGGGCCATTACAGGTGCAGCACAAAGGACAAAGAACAAAGCGAGTAAGGCCATGGGTTTCATATTTCGAACCTGGGGCCTGGAGCCTCGAACCTGGAGTCTATTCATTACTTAGCCTCCTTGGGAAGTGCCACCGGGATAGTGACAAGCTTGGGGGCAGTCTTACCTTCGGCAACCTTCATCACGTCCTTGAGGACGGTTCGCATAGCCAGGTCGTCAGAAACATTCTTCCAAACGTAGCCACCGTTTTCGGTGCGGTTCAGCCAAAGTACGTCGTTTCCGTCGTTGCTTACGAATATGGACGCCACAGCACCATAGCGCATAAAGGTTCCTGCAACGCTACGGGCATCCACCTGCAGGAAGCCTTTCCATACTTCCGTGGTGTAGCCCAAGCGAATACGGTCGTAGAACACTTCCAAGGTGCGATTCAAACCGTCGTCAGCCTCAATTAGGCCCTTGGAAAGCTGGTTTGCAATTTCCTTAACGCTATTTACCACTTCCTCGTTGCGGTACGGGAAATCAGCCTCGAACACAGGAGCCAAGGAGTCGATAACCTTTGCCAAGGAAGTGCCGTACTTTGCCTTGCGGTTTTCAAAGTACTTGATGGTGCCGGTAGTCTTCTGACGGGCATCGGCCAGGTTCTTGATTTCCACCTTCAGGGAGTCAATTTCTGCCTTCAGAGTCTTGTTCTGCTGAGCCAAAGCCTGGACCTTCTTGCGGCCCACTTCCACGAATTCCGCGTGGCGCTTCTTTTCGGCATCATGTAAGGATTTTTCTCGAGCGGTTTCAGCTTCGACCGCCTTGATCTGGCGACGGATGCTTTCCACCGTTTCTTGTGCACCCGCATAGATGCAGGTAAGGCACAAGCATAGACACAGCTTGGAAAGGAAAGAGAATTTCATAAGCTAAAAATACAAAGAACCCCTGCAAAAAATGCAGGAGTTCTTTAAAATTTTCGCAAATTTCAACGAATTTTAGAGATTACTTACCCTTGGAATCCTTGAAGTACTGCGGAGTGTTCTTTGCACCGGCCTTCTTCAAAGCCTTGATCAAGCGGGTGTAACCTTCGTTGGTAGCCCAGTCGAGAACAGAGTAACCCTGACCGCACTTAGCGTTGACATCCACACCCTTACCGATGAGGAACATCATAGCATCGTAGTTACCGTTCTTTGCAGTCCAGTGAATGGGCAGGTAACCGTCAGCACTGCGGGTTTCGAGAGAAGCACCAGCGTTAGCGAGAATTTCAAGCATGTCAACCTTGCCGGACTTCGCTGCCAAAAGAACTGCGGTACCGAGAGACTGGGATTCTACGCCTTCCTTCTTGAGCTGTTCGAGAAGACGTACAACAACGTCCTTGTTGCCCATCATGACAGCGTTATCGATGACAGCTTCGCCGTTGCCATTCTTGACATCGGCCTTAGCACCATGGTCGAAAAGGTAGTTGAGGACCATGAGGTTGCCCTTGTTGGCGGCGATTGCAACAGCGTTGTTGCCGTTGTCGGCCGGCTGGTCAATTTCGAAAGAGGCCTGGAGGAACAAGGTCATCTTGGCGGTATCGCTATTGACAGCGAAAGAAACAAACTGGTTGGGGGTAAAAGCAATCTGCTGCTTGGTGAGGTACTTACGGACAGAAGAGGGATCGTTGGGATCCATAGTGTCGTTACAAGCAGTCATGGAAGCCATCAAACCAGCGGCGCAAAGGGCCAAAAGCATTTTTTTCATTGTAAAAACTCCATTTTCGAACTTTACGCAGTAAAACTAAACATTTTTTTCACTTTTTTCACTTTTTTTTGAGAAAAAATTCAATTTACACAAAATAAATTAAATTTATCTGTATGAAGAAACTGTTTTTTGCCGCTTTGAGTCTCCTTGCCGCCACCCAAACCTTCGCAGCCAAGGAAAAAGTCATTACCGATACATCTATGTCCGGGGACAACAAGTCCGGCATGAGCTATTCCGACCGAGGATCCTTCGGCCCCTACATTGAATTCAGCAACATTAACATGGACCACGTGAACTACTCCTACAAGGTTCAGGAGCACGCACATGACATTTCCGTGGACGGAACCTCCATCTATGGCGCAACAGGCACCCTGCCCCTTATGGAATGGTTCGATATTTTCCTGATGGTCGGTTACCAGCACCTTGGCGTAAGCCATAGCCCCCGCGATCCTTCTGCAGCCTACGCCGACCTGGCCGAAATCGCCGACCTTTACGAGGATTTTGGCGACGCCCCCGTCGATTCTACCACCATCAAGGGCCGTCACAACATCCATACGGCACTTTTCCAGTTCGGTTTTGACCTTTCTATCCCCATTTTCACCAACTACAACTATCAGTTGATGGTCAAGCCCTACGTATTTGCAGGCGTTCTCGTGGGTAAGACATTCTTCTCCGACAACACCAAGTTCCTCTCCCCGCTTCTGTACGGCTATGCCTATGGCGCAGGCGTAAGAGTAGCCTTCCACGGTGCATATCTCACCGCCGGCGTTCGCAGTTCTCATGAATATTTCCACACCTACTTTGAGCGCAGGGTTTCTGAGACAAAGGAAGGTGACGAATTTATGCTGGACTTTGACACATTCTTCCAGCCGTTTATTTCCGTGGGTCTAACCTTGTTCTAACAAGGCTTTTCAAGGATTAAAATCACTTATTGATTACCAACTTGTCGCCCACCCTAATCTTGGTGTCACTCAAGTTGTTCCACTTTACAATGTCTTCAATGGAGACCTTGTACTGGCGAGCGATGTCCCAAAGACCTTCGCCTTTTTGGACTGTATGAATACGGCGGTTGCCTGATACGGCAGCATCACCAGAAACCTTAAGCACCTGTCCAACATCCAGGTTGGTGCTGGTGCCCATGTTATTCAAGGCCTGAAGTTTAGCCACAGTCGTATCGAACCTACGGGCAATAACGGACAAATTGTCACCGGATTTTACCACGTAGGTAGAAGCCTTTTCCTTTTTAACATTAGAGCTAGAAGACGATTCCGCAGAGGAATACTTGGACTGGGACTTTGCACTGGTCTTTGTACTACGAACAAACTGAGGAATAACTAGGGAGTCCCCTACAGCAAGACGCTTCTTGTAACCCTGGTTGGACTGGAGCAACAGAAGAGCCGGAACATCGTAAGACTTTGCAATGGAACTGTAGGTGTCGCCGGCCTGAACCACATACTTTTCACCCTTGGAAAGCTTGGGACGATTGATGGCAGCCTTCGGTTCCGGTTCTGCACTGGGCTTAAGTTCGGGCTTGGAGACAAAGAGCGTATCCCCTTCGGATACAACGGATGCAGCGTCCATGGAGTTCCAGAGGCGGAGACTTTCCTGGGAAACGCCAAACTTGCGGGCAACGGCAGCCAGGTTATCGCCCTGTTTTACTATGTAGGTACGAACTTTTTCGGGTTTGCGGGCTACTGAATTCTTGGATTTGGGCTTGGGGGTCACCTTTATGGGAATCAGCAAGTTCTGACCGGCACGGATGCGGGAACCCTTCATGTCATTTGCCTGCTGAAGTTCCGACACCTTGATACCGTACTGACGGGCAATGATACCAAGGCTTTCGCCCTTACGGACCTTGTGGTGGTGCCAGCTGGAGAAGTTATTCTTTTCCATTCTGTCGTAACCATCCACGAACTTGGCGCGAGTGCCCACCGGCAGGCGCAAAACGTAGGAATCCCTATTGGGGGGCGTACACCACTTGATCAGTTCCGTATTCAAGCTGCGGAGAGTATCTTCCTTGACGCGAAGAAGCTTGGCCACTTCTTCCAACGGGAAAGAATCAAAAACCGTAACCGTATCGAAATCAGGACGGTACTGCTGCTTGACAGTCATTTCGTACTGTTCCGGGAAATGACCGATGACCATGGCGGCAAGAATGCGGGGCACGTAGCGCATGGTTTCCTTAGGCAGCGCCAAGTCCCAATAAGTCACAGCCAGACTAGAATCTCGGGTGGAGTCCTCCTTCATTTCGCGTACAAGACGACGGACACGGCCTTCGCCGCAGTTGTAGGCGGCCATAGCCAAAAGCCAGTCGTTAAACTCGTCATGAAGCCTTGTCAGGTACTGGACCGCGGCATCCGTCGCCATTTCGGGATTGCGACGCATGTCAACCCAGTAGTCCACATCCACGCCATAGCGTTTGCCGGTCTCGGGAATAAACTGCCACATACCGGAAGCCTTGGCACGGCTATAAGCCTTAAGCTTGAAACCGGATTCCACCAAGGCAAGGTAGATCAAATCCTTCGGCATCTTGGCTTCTTCCAGCTTGGCGTAGATC
The DNA here is from genome assembly GCA_024398995.1 of Fibrobacter sp. Classification (GTDB taxonomy): domain Bacteria; phylum Fibrobacterota; class Fibrobacteria; order Fibrobacterales; family Fibrobacteraceae; genus Fibrobacter. The sequence goes on along the minus strand of JAKSIE010000023.1, from coordinate 12,143 downwards.
ATGGAATCGTAAGCGGTCTTACGATTCAGGGAACCTTCCATAAAGGACCTGGCAGAGCCGGTCATGTAGAAGATTTCCTGCATAACGCGTTCGTTGAACTCTACCGGAAGAGAGAACTGGGATACATCAAGAGTATCCAGGAAACTTTCGATGACCTGCAAGGAAGCGCTGTCGGCCTTATTTTCGTCAAGGTCGTCAACACCTTCAATAGAGACTTCGTTACGGACAAAATTGACGGAACTGTCCCCATTTTCGGTCAAGTTGGGGAACACATCGTCTAATGCGCTAACAATAAGGAACGGCATGTGGGCGCGGTAGAGAGAATCTTCCGTCGCAGAATAGCTCTTGGCAGTCGTGTCGTACTTTTCGGCAACCAGCAACTGCAGGGATTCGTCCAAATAATGCTTGGCCAGAGCCCATTCCTGGTTATCCATTGCCTGAAGGGCGTACTGGTAGTAAGTCCAGGACGGGCGAACAGCCAGGGAATCCGAAATGGGATCACCAAACTCATTGGGTTCGGAAACTTGAGTGGAATCCGCCTTGTTCTGAGTATTTGCCGCAGGATCTACAGGAGGTTTGTTCGATGCGCAGCCCACGAAAAACATCGTGGCGGCAAACATCATCGCACATTTCAACTGTTTCACAAAAGACATCGCTAGCCTAATTTTATCATACCATACAAAAGGACTCCGCACATAGCCAAGGATGCCACCATTTGCAAAATAATGATGACGCGATTGACTCGGTAACCCTTTTGGGCTTTTCTATGCCAACTAGGCAGATCTTGATGTGTATATCGATTTCTCACTTGATTGCCAAATATACTAAATTTCTAGGCATCCACATGAAGAAATCCCTGATCACACTCGCAAGCCTTGCTGTAGCCTCCTTCGCCCAAGTCGGCATCGGTCGCTCCATCTCCGGTATCCATGTGCCATCGGCCGAGTTGTCGGACCGCGGCACCTTGTTTATATCGGGCAGCTACGAAATGATTACGGACAGTAAATCCATGAGTGTGGACGGGTTCTACTACGATGCCGATGGAAACCAACTCGAACTGGACGAAAACACCGTATCCAACGGCGAAGCCCTTTTCTTAAGTTTCAATGTCATTGATAACCTTGAACTGAATTTTAGGCTGCCAGCACATTATGACAGCCATGTAAAGGGAGCCAACGACCGCAGTTTTGGTCTCGGTGATTTGCAGATTGGCGCAAAGGGATCCTTCCCCCTAAGCGATATGTGGATATTCGGTGCCAGTACTGAAATTTTTATTCCATCCGGATTCAAGAGCTCTGGTTTTCGCCCAAGGCACCGCTGGTACGTCAACGGCAATAACGACGCCTACGCCTACTCCGCCAACGACTGGGGTTTTGCAGCTTACGTCCACAGTACTGCAAGCTTTGGATACACCTCCAGCTTAAACGCCTATGTAGGCGTGCTGAAATCCTTTAATACCTCGACCAACTTTGCACTCTGGGGCTTGGGTGTTACAATTCTTCCAGAGAAAATCCTTTCCGTTATCCTGGAAATATCTGGCGAAACACCCATCCACAGTAGCAATCTGGCCTACAATTTTTTTTCTAGCCCATTACGCTTTACCCCGGGCTTGAGAATGCACCTTCCTAGCCAAGTGGACATTACAATCTCCGGTGACGTGGGCTTTAACTACATAAAAGGCCAAAAGGCAGAAGACGGTCTGCCAGTAACCTTGCGCACAGGAAAAACACCCATCAAGTACAATGCGCTAGGGACCCCGAACCTAACCATCGGAGTGACCTTGAGCAAGAGAATGAACCTGAGCTGGGTTGACTCCGACGGAGACGGCGTTATTGACCGCGAAGACATGTGCCCCAGAACAAACCACGGTATGTCCGTCAACGAACGCGGATGCCCCGTAGATGAAGATGGCGATGGTGTTTTGAACATCGTTGACCTCTGCCCAGGTACTCTCATCGGTCTTGATGTGGACTACAACGGTTGCCCCATTGATGCCGACAAGGACGGCGTATTCGATTACCAGGACAAGTGCCTGGGAACGCCCTTTGGCTTTGCAGTGGACTCCAAGGGATGCACCTTGGACACTGACGGAGATGGCATTGACGACAACAACGACAAGTGCCCCAAATCCACACCGGGCGAACCTGTGGATGAAACTGGATGTCCGTTGGACGAAGACCACGACGGCATTACAAATAATCTTGACCAATGCCCCGGTACCCCCGCAGGCATTTCCATTGACGCAAACGGCTGCCCCCTGGATTTTGACAAGGATGGCGTTCCCGACGATCTGGACAAATGTCCCAACACCATCGAAGGCGAACAGGTTAACGAGCAGGGCTGCCCCCTGGACTCCGACAACGACGGCGTTCCCGACAGCAAGGATCAATGTGGTGAAACACCTCAAGGCGCGGTGGTGGACGAAATAGGCTGCCGCGTGGACAAGGATGACGACGGCGTATTCGACGAAAATGATAAATGCCCCAACACCCCCAAGGGCGCACCCATCGACAGCTTGGGCTGTCCTCTGGATTCTGACGGCGACGGCATTGCAGACTGGTACGACCAGTGTCCCAGTTCATTCAAGAACGTCATGGTCGACAGCAAGGGCTGCCCCTTGAATGATCGTTTGAACTTCAACTCCATTGCCAAGCGAATCAAGTTCAAGAGCGATACGACCTTTACGAACTCAAGCTACACCGCAATGAACGACATTGTCGCCAACATGCGCCAGTATCCTATCGCCATTGAGATCCAGTGCGCCGCACCCCAGAAGTCCCTTGCCGACGACCGTGCCAAGGCTATCTTCAACTATCTTGAGCATAAAGGCATTAGCGAAGAACGCATGAAATACGAAGGCTTTGAAAAGTCACTCCCCAAGGCAATTTCCACAAGAGGGGACGAAGCTAACGGCGTTCGACTGACGCCCTTCACCCTGCAGGAATAATTTTTCTAAATTGCAGAACCAATACAAATCGGATGAAGATTCCCTGGATTCACCAGAAACGATTCATCCTCACAAAAACAAAAAGGAACTTTTATGAAGATTGCTGACAAGAGCGTAGTCCTGATGCACTACACCCTCACCTCTGACGAAGGCCAAGTCATTGACTCCTCCGCAGGCCGCGATCCCCTCCAGTACATCCAGGGCATGCACATGATCGTCGTTGGCCTTGAAAAGGCTATGTACGACCACGAAGTTGGCGACAAGTTCGACGTGAAGGTTATCCCCTCCGAAGGCTACGGCGAATACGACGAACGTATGACCCAGGAAGTTCCTGTTAGCGTTTTCCAGGGTGTGGACAAAGTAGAAGCTGGTATGCAGTTCTACGCCAACACTCCGGCAGGCCCTATGCCTATCCGCGTCAAGTCCGTTGACGGCGACAAGGCTGTGATTGACGCCAACCACGAACTGGCAGGCAAGAACTTGAACTTCGCTATCGAAGTTGTGGAAGTTCGCGAAGCTACCGAACAGGACTTGGCCCCGTTCCAGCACCAGTGCAAGTGCGGCAAGGGCGAAGGCGAATGCTGCGGCGGTAACGGCGAATGTGAATGCGGTGGCGAAGGCGAATGTGAATGCGGCGGCGAAGGCGAATGTGAATGCGGCGGCGAAGGCGAATGCAAGTGCAAGGATAAGTAAGCCTCCCCCAGGATTCTAATTTAGAGAACGTCGGCTCAACCGCCGGCGTTTTCTTTATGCAAAAAAAGCCCCGGCAAAACGCCGAGGCTATTTCTTTAAACTGAAACCAGAGCTATTCGTACTGAGGAAGAGTCCATGTTTTCGGCATGACCGGTTCATCCAGGTCAGAATGGTCGAAATCAAAGCCCACCTTAGGATCAAGCTCGCTAATCACACCCTTTACATCTTGAGTGCAGCTAGACGGATCCTTACAGCCAGTGGCGTGCATAAACATCATGTCACCGTAGATATCCCAGTAGCCTTCCTTGGACTGCTGGGTGTCGCCACCCTTACGAGCATAGACCGCATAGGTGCCGTTGGAAGCATATTCCAAGTTCCATTCCAAGTCATTGTCCACAGCTTCCCATTCGTTTACCAAATCCTTGTCTGCTACATCTTCGTACTTAAAGGTGGACTTTTCACACTTGTTCTCTACGCCACCATAGAAAGTCAAGGTGTAAGAGTCCGGTGCAACAAAGAAGGAAGTCAAGGCGTTGGTACGGCCTTCAAAGAACTTGGGCAACATCAGCAAGTAACTGCGCTGGATATCGTAGTAACCTGCAGACCAGGCTTCCACCTTATCGTCCTTCGAAGTTTCCAGATAGTAGCGGCCTTCGTAGAAGGAATAAGTGTTTACTGTAGATTCGTTCTTACAAGTCAGGCGCACACCCTTCAGGTCATCACCCTGGGACATCTTGGCAGAAGTGGTCTTTACAGAAGCACTGCCCACGTCCTTGTAGGTCTTGCCGCCATCTGTAGAGAACTGCAGGGAATCCTTGTCGTTGACGATAAAGTTGATAGTCATGCCGTCGGCAAGGAGAGCCTTCATGGAATCAACAACAGAAGGACCGCTTAGACCCATGATTGCGCCGGTGCTCTTGGAAATTTCAAGGACACCGCCCTCAAAATTGGAACTAGCCACAACCCATGCCGTATCGGGAACCCAAAGAGAGAACAAGCCGTGCTTAGCACCGGTTGCCAGATAAATGTTGGTACCGAACATCTTGCCCAAGGACATGTTCTTGCCCAGGTCTTCCAAGGTAGCTGCGCGAGCACCCTTAGGAACATCTACAGAGGCAGAGGAGGAGGACTCGGTCTTGGAATCAGAGGAATCGTCGCCCTTGGAGTCGGAGGAATCACCCTTGCTATCGGAAGAAGACTTGTCGTCCTTGGAATCGGAGGAGGAATCTTCCTTGGAGACGCTGCTGGAGCTCTTGCCCTTATCGCCATGTTCTACATTGTCGTCGGCGGAGGAGCCCTTGTCACCACAACCGGCAAGAACCAGCGAAACCATTGCGGTCGCTGCTACAACTTTTGCACCATTAAACACTTTATGAAAATTCATCATAACCACCTTTATTTGTGATTAATATAGGTATTTTCTAGAAATATATGTTATTTGCTACAGCGGTGCAGAAGGTTGGTAATTTAAATCACGGAAAGCTGCATCTATTGAGGGGTTTGCGTCATAAAGGAACCCTGCCAAGGCCTGTTCTGCCGTAACCGGCTTGCCTCCAATCCAGCTTTTCAGCACAGCAAGCTTGCGGGAAATCCACCAAGGCACCGGAATCATCACATGATGCATGCCATTTTCTCGCAGAATTGCCTCCGCCATTTCGGCCATGCTCATGGTCTTGGAGCCGGCAAGGGCATAAGTCTTACCTACGGTATTCTCGGAAAGGCCTGCTGCAGCGATTCCCTGCACCAAGTCTACGCTACGGACAGGGCGCTTAAGGCACTTGCCACCGCCAGGCATAAAGTAAACGGGAAATTTCTTGACGTAGTTGGCAAACATCTTGAATTCGATGCCGCCCCCGTCACCGATAACCAAGGTGGGGCGTACGATGGTCCACTGAAGTCCGGCGGACTCCCCCGCCTCCTTGACGAAAGACTCCCCTTTCAACTTACTTTGTCCGTACTCCGTAAGCACCGGATAGGTGACGGAAATGCTAGAAACATAAAGCAGGCGTTTCACGCCCGCATCTACGGCGGCGGCAACAACATTCCTTGTTCCGCCCGCATTGATTCTATCAAAGGAACCTTTCTTAGTAGAAAGAAGAATGGCCGCAAGATGGTAAACAACATCCACTCCGGCAAAGGCGTCCTTAAGCGTTTCGAGCCGGGTCACGTCCCCGTAGAACACTTCGACTTCTTTAGGTAACGAACTAGCCAGAGTATCGCCCGGAAGCGTTAGCACGCGCACACACACACCGCGTGACATAAGCTCCCGACACAGCGCCTTCCCTACGACGCCGGCACCACCAGTCACCAAAGCAAGCATTGCTAGGCTTCCAGCAAATATTGGATATCCTGGACCTTTTGCTTAAGGTCCGCATCTTTATCCATTTGCTTTTTAAGAGACTGGATGGCGGCGATAACTGTGGCATAGTCGCGATTAAACATTGCGCCCACATTGGCCAGGGATTCCGTAGTCATCTCGCGGCAAAGGTACATAGCGACCTTACGCGGGAGAGAGGCCTTAAGATCCTGGCGCTTACTTGCCAGGACAACCATGTCCACGCCAAATTCCGCAGCCACGACTTCGGAAATGCTCTTGGGGGTAACTTCGCCAGTGCTAGAAGTTTCGTTGGTGCTCAGGAGGCGCTTAACGGTCTGCAAGTCCAGATTCTGCTGGCAAAGATCGTTCATTGCACCAAGGGTCACCAGGAGTCCTTCGATGACACGGAAGTTCTGACGGGGCGGAATAGAGAGGAAACGGTAAATTTCTTCGCGGTCACGATCCACGAAAGGAATATCAATAGACTTCTGCTGGATCAAGCGCATTCTCGTATTGAGATCAGGTTCGTCCAGACCAACGGCAACACAGGAATCCAAGGGAGCCAGCAACTTGGAGGAAATGCAAGGAACGCCGGCGTTTGCCTTTGCCTTAAAGTCAGCTTCGTCAACCGCGCGATTGAACTTGGAAGGATGACGGTCGCAGGAAATCACAACCTGCTTGCCCTGGCTACGGAGATGACGGATCAAAATAGCCAAGCGTTCCTGAGTGGTAATGCCCTTTTCAATGAGCTGAACATCGTCCAGCAAAAGGATATCGCAGTTCTCGTACTTGTTCTGGAAAGCCTGAGCCAGTTCGCGAACGTTGCCCGTCTTAAGCTTGAGAGCCTTGGCGACGGCGGTTGCATCGCGAAGGAAGTCGAAGGCGTGGCAATACACCACATTTGCCTGGGGCTTGGTCTTTTGGATGCTAGCGGCAATGGACTGGAGCAAATGAGTCTTGCCCAGGCCGGACTTGCCATAAACAAAAAGAGGATTCAAGCCCGGATCGCCAGGATTTTCGGAAACAGCCTTGCAAGCCTTATAAGCAGTGGAATTGCAGGATCCTTCAATAAATTTTTCGAAGGTGTAACCCGCATAGAGCTTGAGCTTGGGCCTAGCAGCCCTTGCCTTAGGCTGGGTACGAACCACTGGTGGAAGCACCGGAGCCGCAGGGGCAGACAACTTAACCTCGGGCACAGAACCGGAGGGAGCCACCTGGCGGATTCGATAATCCTTGAACGCAGAACCAAAAACAGAGGAGAAAGCCTTGCGGAAAATAGCGCTATAATGGGTATTTATCCAATTCTGACGCAATTCATCGGGGACAGTAAGCATGGCATAACCATCGCAGATCCCCTCAAAACCGACGGCTTCAAGAATTGTAAGGCCAAAATAGTCGTTACATTCAGAACGAATCAATTCCTGCACCGACTCCCACGGTGAAGCAATGACATCTAATATAGAAACAGTGTTGGACACAAAAAACCAAGCAAGAAGTTGAGAAAAAAGACAAGCAAAAGTTAAGTAAAGCCCCCCAAAAGAGGCCCGCACTTTTGAAAAATCTTCTTTAAACGGGGATTTTAAGCCAAAATCGCCAAATAATTTTTCATCCCCAATTTCTGTCCCCCACTATACAGTTACTCACGTATTTAATAACTGTAGAATCAAACAAGCATCCCTATGAATTTCACAACTTATCAACGGAAAAATTTTGAACTATGGGTTGACAAAAAAACACCATTTTTTCGAAGTCAATATGTTTGCAAAAAACATACATAAAAAAGAAAAATCGCCATTTTTAGACGATTTTAAGCATTTTTTGATATAAGTCGTTGTTAATCAACCAGTTAGAGCTTAGTCTGTTTTTCCTGGAGTTTTTCAAGAAGCTCACCCTGTTTTCGCTCAAGCATTTTCTCTATTTCGGGGAGGAGACGTTCCTTGATGCGGTCCAGGTACAGGCACTGGAGCTGAATCATGCGGTTACGGTGACGACTGGCGTTTTCCTGGATCCAGCGGCTAACAGCCATCTGGCGATCCTGCATCTTTTCTTGAAGGCTCTGACGGATATAGGTGGACTGTACCGCCATATAACGCTGCATATTGAAAGGAAGCTTGTAAGAACGAATAAACTGCTTGAGAATTTCAAGTAGGCAAAGATTCTGGGACTTCTTTTCGGTGATAAAGTTCCTCAATTCTTCGAGATGACTCTCAAAGAAAGGAAGGATGGACTCCTCATCAATCTGAAAAAGTTCCAGTTCGTTTTGTTTTTTTGTCGCTTCGTCGACAGCCATGCACCAAATTTACGTAAAAACTAGGAATTTTGGGGATTTTTACGTACAAAAAAACCAAAAGCAGCACTTTGTGTGTTCAACGTAACATTTTTGTCAAGAAACACACGGCCTTCCGTTCCCGGATTCAGTCGATCCACCGCCCCACCGCGGAAATCGTTCATGGAAACCACCTCGCAAGAGGACATTCCCTCGGGCATCATCAGTTCCAACTCGTCGTCCATGGTAAAGGGGTTCTTCACGTTGACACGGCAGGAATGGGTTGCTTCGTCGTAGTCCAGAATCTGGGCAGCAACGCAACCGCCGGGGGCTGCTGTATGGGTAGATTCGTAGTTCTGGGGCAGAGGGCCCTTCATGAAGCCAGACATAAAGCCTCGGCCATCCAAGAAGGAAAGGGAACGGCGGCATTCCTCGGGAATCACCATTTCCTCCCCTGCAGCGGCCTGGGCCATGCAGGCGTCCAAAGCCATGCGGTAAGTATGGACCACCTGGCTCAGGTAGTAAACGGACTTGGTACGACCTTCGATCTTAAAGGACTCCAACTGTGCCTTCAGCAATTCAGGCACGACCTCCAAGGCGCAAAGGTCTCGGCTGCTCATGAAGTAGGTTCCCCAGGTGTCTTCGTCAAGAGCAATGGGGTCCAGTTCCGGGCGGTCGGTACGCTGCAGGGTGAAGTTTCCCTCGTGTTCCTTGTAGTCTTCCACCTGAGGACCTTCGTTGGCATACAGGCGATAAGGCATACGGCAGGAATTATCGCAGGCACCCTGGTTGGCATCGCGGTGGGTTACCCAGTTGCTGAGCATGCAACGTCCAGACATGGACATGCATACAGCTCCATGTACAAAGACTTCCAGTTCCAAGCCCGGATTACGTTCCTTGATTTCAAGGACTTCGGGCAAACGCAGTTCGCGGCTCAGGATAACACGAGTGCAGCCCAGGTCGTGCCAGAACTTTGCAGTCAAGAAGTTCGTAGTGTTTGCCTGAACGGAAACGTGAACTTCTACATTGGGGCGCACCTGACGGAGCCAGCCAATCACACCGGCGTCAGCCACAATCAGCGCATCGGGGCCCAAATCAATAGCTTCAAGCAAGGCCTTCTGGAAAGCCTCCACCTTTGTATTGCGGGCGATCACGTTACTGGTGAGATAGAACTTTTTGCCCAACTTGTGGGCATAGGCGATACCCTCGGCCAAGTCGTCAAGATTCTTGAAACCGTTTTCACGGGCACGAAGAGAGAAAGCCGGCTGACCTGCGTATACGGCATCGGCACCGTACGCAAAGGCATACTTCATTCGAGTCAAATCACCAGCGGGAGCGAGAAGTTCAGGTTTGTACATGCGAGCTTATAGTATAAAGGTTAAAGGTTAAAGATATTACCACTTGAAACCGGCGCGTACGTAGACCTTCTTGTCGTCAAAGAGAGTCACCTCGCCCATGTAACTGACATACTGGCCTTCGTAGCTAACAGAAGGCGTCAGGGAGTATTCCAGCTTTGCATCCTTCAGGAATTCCTTGCCCAACTTCATGTGGTTGCCGGTAGGAGTTGTATCGTTTACAAAGCTACCGTAGTCCCTACCCTTCCAAAGCCAGGTATTGCGAAGAGACGCAAAAATATGCTTGTCCAGGCGGCCGTAAATTGTCCAGTCAATGGTGCGGCTATTAGGACCGCTCTGGTTACCCAGCGGACGTCCTAGATGAGCAAGCTGGGCTGTACTCGGATGGAAATGGGAATACACGTAAGGTTCAACGCGGGCAAATTCAGCAATAGTACCCGCCTCGATCAAATGGCCCTTGATTTCAAAATCGTGGGCTGCCTGCAAGCCAGCCATCCAAGCCCACTTGGCTTCAATATTATTGTTTCTGATCAAGCTGACAGGGCTTTCCATATCATCCAGGAAAAATTCCGTATAGAGACGGACTGTCTTGAAAAGACGATAGTTGAAATCAAAGGAAAGAGATCCATTATTGCTGTTCTCGTAGAAGTTTCCCTTTTCCATGAACAGGACCGCAGTGGGCACAAACAACCAAGTTTTAAGATCATCATACAGCACCTGTAATTCGCTCACACCAAAAGTGGCATTGCCCAGGGCAAGTTCATAACGATGGCCGAACAAGTTACGTTCCATTTTGTTCTTGTAACTCATGCTGTTTGCATCGATACGCAAGTCACCATAGAACGAAAGCACATGCAGCGGACCAAAAGTCAAATCCAAGGACAACATGTTGTAGGGCAAGGAAAACTGATTCAAGGTCAGGTTGTTGTAGTAACCCGGGCCCCAGTGCATGACGTCGCGGCCAAAGTCCAGTCGGGCCCAGTCGTAGTTAATGGCAAAATGGGTACGGTAGCGGGCAAAACTGGTATATTCAATGCCGGAATTGTTTTCTGCTCTCTGGATTTCCAGGAATTCACCGTCAAAGGACCTAGGATTTTTAGCGGAATGGCCTTCGTTGTATATTCGGGCATCCAGCACAAAGTCCACGGAATCCGCAAAGCCACGGATGTAAAGGCCACCGTCGATGCTAGGCCAGATAGTGTCTGCAATAGACTGATTTCCGCGATAGTACTTTTCTTCGCCTCGATAGAACTTTTCACCACCGCGGTAATCCATACCCCCCACCAGGGAAACAGCCAGCGCAATCTTTGGCTGAGCAGTCAATGTATCAGCTAGGCGACCATTCACGTATCCGCCGTACACATTGTCGTAACCCAGCAGAGAATTGTTCTCTGTTTGCAGGAAATTTTTTCTGAATGTGGTATCGCGACGAGGATAGGCGAAATACTGCTTGCCGTCACCAGTAGTCAACCGATGCATTTCAAAAAGCATGGGAGACGTTTCGAGCAGGCGCAAGTTACGGACATTTTCGGGAGCCAAAACAGGAGATGCGGCCAAGACCGGAACGCCTAGGAATGCGGCCAAAATCAGACCCAATATGGGCTTAAAAACAAAGTTTTTCATACAGCTCCGATTTTACAAGAATCATTTAGCCAAATCTAGTTTTTTCCCTTTACGTTTTCAAATCCACATCTTGGATTCACAAGTTTTTGGTGGGTTTTGTTCCGAACGGGAATTTTAGTTCCAAATAATAAAATGACTTTTTCCTTTTTCTGTTTTTTTGACATTCAAAGGATTTCGCATTCAAAATATCTTTTACCTAAGAGTGAAAATTGGTGTATAAAAGGAGTCTTTATGATTTCAAAATTCAACTTGGTAAAATGTTTGGGTGCACTTTCCATGGTATCCCTTGCATTTGGTTTGGCTGCTTGTTCTGATGATGGCGTAAGCCCTGTCGTTTCTGATCCAACAGGCGACACTACAGAGAACGCTGAAAATCCCCTGCCCGCATCTAGCAGTAGCAACACGGCTATTTCTAGCAGCAGCCATTCGACAATTTCCAGTAGCAGCATTGCTACAATTCCCGGAAGCTCCAGTACGCCTGCAGTAACTCCGGAAATTTCGAAGCCAGAAATCAGCAACCCGGAACAGCCTTTTGAGTCGCCCTCCAACGGAAATATACCGGAAATTACCTACGCCGCCACAGGCGCCAGCGTTCAAAATAACAACGGTTGCGTTACCGTCACAGGCGGCGAAGTCTTGATCACCTGCGCAGGCGATTACGACTTTAGCGGTTCCTACTCTGGTGCTGACGCACAGATCCGCGTCTATTCCCCCAAGGCAGATTCCGGCGTGTACCTGAACCTCCGCGGTCTCACCCTCAAGAACTCCGCAGACGCCCCCATCTACGTGCAGATGGCAAGCAAGTCCTTCGTTGTTGCAGAAAGCGAAACCGTCAACACCCTAAGCGACGGAAGCACCCGCACGAAGGCACACACCTACGTCAATAACAGCGGCGTTACCAAGACAGACACCACAAACGCAGCCATCTACTCCAAGGACGAC